>JAUJNJ010000012.1 GCA_030448225.1 Phycisphaerae bacterium | reverse complement strand
CCGCGCCCCAGCCGCCGCCCCCCATCTCGAACCTCGCGACAGAACCTCGCGACGCGCCGCTCCCCCCGCCGCGTATGACTCCCCCCAGCACGCAGACCGCCCCCTCCCCCCCCGACCGGCCGACGACCCTCCTCGCCCACCAGCCGGCGGCCACGGCCGCCACGACGTCGCCCAGGTCTATGTTGGTGAACGAGACCACCGAGAAGTCCAGCAGGATCACCTCGAGCGTGAACAGCACGCCGCCGATCGGGGAGTTGAAGATCGCGCTGATGCCGGCGGCGGTGCCGCAGCCGATCAGGACCGGCATGTGCGGGCGCGCGACCTGGAACAGCCGGCCGACGCCCGTGGCGATCGCCGCGCCGATCTGCACGATCGGGCCCTCGGCGCCGGCGGACCCGCCGCTGCCGATCGTGACGCCGCTGGTGAAGATCACCTCCGCGGCGGTGCGCGGGCGGAGCTTGCCGGTGCTGCGCGTGACCGACTCCAGCACGTCGGCCATCCCGTGCCCGCCCCCGCCGCGGGCGACGAATCGGTTGAAGAGGCCGACGACGAGGCCGCCCAGCGCCGGCAAGACGACGAGCATCCAGACGCCGCCCCCGTAGAGGAACCCCGCGTGTCGGGCCGGGTAGAACGTGGCGCGGACGTGGTTGATGAGCTCGTGGAACGCCACCGCGGCCGCCGCCGCGACCACGCCGACGACGAACGCGAGCGGGACGAGGACCGAGCTCTCGACGAACCCGAGGCGGGTGAGCAGGCGGGTGGTGAGCAGCCGCACGCGCGGCCCGACGCTTGCCAGGGGAGAAGGCATCGCCGCGCAAGATAGCAGGGGTGGCGCGACAGTGCGAAGGTCGGCCGCCGATCGTGTGCGTTCGCGCCGAGCCGAGCGCTCTGTAGGTGCAACGTCGGCCCTATGCCCTTTACGCGACCGGCACGGCTGCCGGTCGAACGGGGTGCCTCCGCGCGGCGAACGGGGGACGGGGCCCGCAGCGCGTCAACCGGATGCCGCCGGCCCCTCGCGAGCCAACGTGGATGTCGCGTCCCGCGCTACGACGGTCGGCGCACCGACACCTTGTTCCGCGTACTTCCACTTAATCCCATACACGCCCCCGCGACGGCCGGGCGTCCGCGTCCCCGAACTGCTGGTCGTCAGTTCGAGTACGACCGCCTACTCGTACGTGAGCTGCGCCGTCGCGGTGCACGATGCGTCGGCGACGACGCGGACCCAGTACGCCTGAAACGCCGTGGGGAACTCGTGATCGATCGTTCGGCCGCTCGGGACGTCGAACGTCCGGTAGGCGACCCAGCGGCCTTCGCCGGTCGGGTCGATCTCGACGCGCATTCGAACCGCGTCGGCCCCCGTCTGGGAAAGGGCGAGGTGCTTCTTGTCGTACCCCGTCATCAGGTACGGGTCCGACGCCGCGCCCGCCTTCGCCGCCGAATCCTTCCACGGTCCGCCTCGGCCGACGGGCTTGCCGAGCTTCCAGAGGTCGTCGACCGTGCCCACCCAGACCGCGGCCTTGCCGTCGTCCGAGCGGATGACGTGGCGGTTCGACTCGGCGGCCGCGGGGGCGACGCCGGTGAGGACGAGCATGCCGCGGTAGGAGCAATAGTCCGTGATCGCGCGGTTGTGCGTCGTCACCGGCCGGACCTTCACGAATCCCCCGGCGTTCTCCGCGGGCAGCTCGTAGAACGTGCCGTGCGCGTTGAACAGGTCGCGCTCGGTGCACACCTCGCGGTCGACGCGATACGCGGCGCCGGTCGTGAGCGCGTCGAACGCGGCGTCCCCCTTCGGCAGGCGCCAGCGCCGACCGGCGTCGTCGACGTACACGACCGAGGCCGCGTCGACGCTCAGCACGCCCTGCGGGATCGGCGCGTGCTTCTTCAGGAACGCGTGCGCCTTGTCGTCGGCGACGCGGCGGAGTGCGGCGGTGGCGTCCATCTCGTAATAGCCGACCTCGCCGCCCGCCGCCCCGTCGCCGCCAGCCGTCGCGGCGAACGCGAGCGTGCGCTTGTTGTCGCCGCGGACCCGGATCAACCCGCCGACGACGCCGGCCTCGCCCGGCTTGGCGACGCCCGCGACGCGCCCGTCGGCATCGCGCGTGCGGCGGTCGGCGCCCGCGTAGTGGAACTGAACCGTCACCCGCTCGGCGTCGCGGTCGGGCCGCACGCGCACCCACTCGCCGCGGTCGGCCGCGGCAAACTCCGCCCACGCGTACCCGCCCGCCGGCACGGTCACCTTTCGCAGCGAGGCCCACTTGCCCGACCCGTCGGCGTCGATCTCGAATTCGAACGTGATCGGGCCGCCGTCGCCGCCATGTACGAGGTGGGCGCCGCGCCGCTCGTAGCCGGCGAAGAGGTACGGATCCGACGCGACGCCCGCCTTCACGGGCTCGTTCGCCCAGACCGATCCGCGCCCGATCGCGGGCCCGAGGTCGTCCAGGAGCGACGGCGCGGCGAACCACAGGTTCGAGTGCGACTGACCCGGCCCCAGCAGTTTGCCCTTCGCCTTGCGCTTGTTGAGGAACTCGCTCTTGGCGGTGTCGTCGCACCCGAAGACAATCCGGTCGTTCCAGCGCGCGAAGTCGCCGATCACCTTCAGGTACGTCGAGCGCGGCCGGATCCCGGCGGCGCGGGCGGCGGTGAACGTGCGGGGGAAGCGCCAGAACGTGCCGTGCATCGTCATCAGCAGGTCCGGCTCGCCCACGTCGCGGATGCGGGGCCACTCGGTGTTCCAGCCGTGCGCGCCGTCGTAGGTGTGCGTCGCCTTCGGCAGGCGGAACGTGTGCCACGTGCCACCGTCGAGCACCATGAGCATGAGCGAGCGGTGGTCCCAGCCGACGGTCCAGAGCGGATCGGTGTCGGGCCGCTCGTTGCCGGTGATGCCACCCGGGCCGGTGACGTCGCAGAACTGGTTGCGGCGGACGACGCGCCACACCTTGCCGTCCCACTCGGCGAGGCAGCCGGACGGCACGTCCGGTCGGCTCAGCGCCTCGCGGGCGGTGTCGCCGTTGTTCGCGTAGACGAGCCTGCCCTGGCCGGAGTACGCGCCCTTGCCGTGATACCCCGGCAGCAGCGTCCCGCCGTGGCCGCCGGGGGCGCCGTTCGCGTCGGGGTAAAGCGCCTTCGGCTCGAGCGTCTTCACGTCAACCTCGTAGAAGCCCTCCTCCATCGTGGCGTAGTAGATTTTGTTGGCCGGGTCGGTCAGGTGACGCGCGTTGGCGGTGTGACGGCCGGGCATCGCGCTGTAGGGGATCGCGCGGACGTTGCGGTCGCGGTCGATTGCATACGGGCCGATGAAGAGTTGGTTCGACTCCGAATGGATCATCCGGTTGGCGGGCGTGCCGCCGATGCTCTCGGGCCGCACGGTCTGCGCGAGGGCGGCATCGATCTCGTAGAGCTTGTCGGACGATCCCTTCGGCTTGTGCGGCGCGTACGTCACGACCCACAAGCGGTCCGCCCACGGCACCACCGCGCCGGTGCCGCACTCGTTCTCGTTGTTGAACATCGCCAGGTGAGGGTAGATCCCCGAGAACTCCGGCGGCGCCCCGGCCGCAGCGCGCGGCGGTTCCGCGGCCGGCGCCGGCCGGGAGAGGGCGAGAGACAGGGTCGCAAGGACGATCGCTCGCTTCCAATTCATCGGATGCCCCGTTGAACCGCGTTCGCCCGCGGGAAGTGCTTGAGGCCGGCGGTTGCCGGCCCGCCAGCGGAGGTGTCGCCGTTGGAACGTCGTGGCCGACGCATGAATTTCTACAGGGTCAATGATCGGGTCACAAGTAGTTCGCTCGTGCACGAGCAGGTGTCGAGACGGGAGGGTCGTTGCGCGGCGGGAACTGTGGTTGCCACTTTGGGTTCCGTCGCTTCGGCGCGAAGGCCTCGCGTGCCGCGAGAACGGCCCGTCCGACAGGAGCCATTCGCGACGCATCAATCGACGGCGCCTGTGGCGTCATGACGTTCTCGCATCCGACGACGCCGGCGGAGCCCGCACCACGTCGCGAACATGACGGCGACCAGACCGGCGCCCGGCTCCGGGACCGGCTGGTACTGAACCGACACCGTGTTCGTCGGCAGGTCAGTCACGACGCGCAGGCGATCCGCGAACGCCTCCGCTCCGGTCGTGTCGAGCACGAAGTGGGCCGCGTTGAGGTTGTTCGATCCGCCGGCCCGGGCCACGACCCACGTGTAGGGCCGGGTGACGTCGAAGTTCGCCGGCATGCCGTTCGCGCCGATCGTGACGACGCGGATGACGACCGGATCGGCGGCAGTCGCCTGGAGCGTGAGCGCGCCGCCGATCACGACCTGGTCGTACGCGGCGCCGGCGGCGCCCGTCGCGTCGTCGATCTGCCACTCGTAGGTCCCGCCGCCGAACCACACCTGCGACGCGAGCGTGGTGAGCGTGCCGGTCACGTCGGCGAGCGTGGGGTCGCCGGGCGCGATCGTGCCGCCGACGTTGAGCGTCACCGCGCCGCCGACTCGACCGATGCCGGCGAGGATGCCGCTCCCGCCGAGCAGGCCGTCGCCCACGAGCACGTCGCCCGTCCCGGTCGCCGAGCCGAGCCCCAGCGTGTTGGCGACGAGGGTGCCGTCGAAGATGGACGTGCCGCCGCCGTACGCGTTGGCGGCCGACAGGCGCAGGACCGACGACCCGCGCTTGACGATGCGGTAGGTGAAGACGTCGTCGTCCACCACGTTGGCGAACGTCGTGCGCACGGCGGTGTCGACCGTGGTGTCGCCGGCCAGGCGGATCGCGCCGCCGAAGTGGAGCGGGCGTGCCGGAAGGTTCAACTCGCCGAAGCGCACGGTCGCATCGATCGCGCCGAGGTTGAACGGGAGGTTCATTGCGCTGCCGGCGTCGCGATTCGACGCGATCGTGCCGCCGCGGAAGAACACGTCTGCCGAGCCGGGGGCGGCGTTCACGGTGCCGAAGGCGCCGAAGCGAAACGTGCCGTTGTAGATGTCGAGCGTCGCGACCTGAGACGGGCTGCTCGAGACGCCGTATCCGGTCTTGAGGTTCACCGTGTTGACGTCGACGACGCTGCCCGACCAACCGGGGTTGAGGATGAACGATCCGGCGAGCCCCCCGATGCCGCTGCTGCCGGAACTGCCGGTGGCGACGTTGAGCGTGTCGACCCTCGCGTCGATGCGGTAACCGTCGAGGTTGATGGTGCCCCGGAGCACCGCGCCGCTCGCTCCGACCGTCCGCTCGCCAACGGTCACCGTCGAAACGCGCGACGACCCACCCCCGGCCCCACGCAGGATCAACTCCCCGACGCCGGGTTTGGAGAACATCGCCGTGCCCGACGGCTTCACGCGACCGACGACGAACGTGTCGGTGCGGATCGACGTGATGCCGGCGCCGAACCGGAGGAAGCTCTCCGGCCCCGGGTTCGGGGCCGAGCCGCCGAGGTCGCCGACGTAAACCCCGCCGCCGGCCGCCGTGGTGATCGTGCTATTCTCGGCGAGGGTGAGGTCGCCGCCGTGGCTCCGCGTCGCGGTCGTGTCCAGCATGTACTTGCCGACGCGGAAGCGGAGGACCGACGCGTCGAACGTGGCGAGGCCGGACATGTCGACGCGCGTCGACATGGGCGGCGTGTTGAACGCGGAGCCGGGGCCGACGACGAAGTCTTCGACCGCGGTGTCGATGCTGAACCGACCCGCGCCGGTGAGGCTGACGTTGCAGTTCGCGAGGTTATCGAGGGCGCCGAACGCGACGAGGCCGGCGACGTTCAGCGTCACGCCTTCATCGATGGCGAGGCGATGGAACGTCGCGTCGTTGGCGAAGTTCAGGGAGTGAATGGTGAGAGTGGGGCCCACTCCGGCGTCGATGATGCTCGTCGTGATCTCGCCGGCCGAGGTGCCGCCGACCTCGCCGAACGTGACGTCATCGCCCGCGGGCGAGGCGTCGTCGTCCCAGATGATCACGTTCGACCCATAGCGGTTAGCACCGCCCCCGCCGTCCCACCCGACCGGCTCCTCGACCGCACGAGCGGGCGCGCACGCGATGGCCATGGCCGCGGCGGCGGGCAGGAACATGAACTGCGGCCGCTCGCGGGCGGCCGCCGCCGCCGGAATGGCACTGCGTCGTCGTCCGCGCCCCTCGGGCGGGGCGCGAAGGGCGGGCATGTAACTCGGCTCCGCCGATCGTCCGGCCGCTACTCCGTTTCGCCGACATGGAACTCCCTCGCCCGACGGCGGCAGTCGCTTGCGTGGCCCGGCTCGTGTCCCCGGGCGCGTCGAAGCACGTGTCGCCGCGATGCGTTCGCCGCGCGTCCTAATCCAGAGGAGCGCAGCTCAAGATGAAGCAGGAACGGTCGGTGGCGGATTTTACTTTACGACGTGATCCCCTGCCGCCCCCGGCGGTCGCCAACAGATCTCAACACCCGAATCCGACCCGAAGGCGTTCCCCGGAGGCAACGGTCGAAGTCGAAGTCCCGCGTACGCGACGTGGACGGAAGTATATCGGCAGATTGCGGAGCTTCAACTTAATTCGGAACGCGCCCGGGCACACCGCCTCGTTGGCCGCCTCGGCGTCAGGCCCTGCCCGATCTGATGCGTGGGTTCGACCGCCGCGACGACGTCCGCGAGAGGTCGATGGGCCGGGCGCGGCGATGACCTGCCAACGTCGGCTGAACCGTGGGTCCGTTCGGAAGTTCCTAGAACGGGTCGTGCTGTGTCGACAGGTTCTCGAAACCGCGTCGTCTTGTTGAGGAACGTGAGCTTCACCGTGCCCGTCGGGCCATTCCGCTGCTTGGCGATGATCACCTCGGCGATGTTGTCCGGCTGGAAGTCCGGCTCGCTCATCCGGTAGTAGTCCTCGCGGTGCAGCAGGGCGATCACGTCCGCGTCCTGCTCGATCGAGCCGGACTCCCGCAGGTCGCTCATGCGCGGGCGGTGGCCGTCGCGGCCTTCGCTCGAGCGGTTGAGCTGCGAGAGGGCCATCACGGGCACGTTCAACTCGCGGGCGACGGCCTTGATGCCGCGGCTGATCTCGCTGATCTGCTGCTGGCGGCTGTCGGGGCCGGGGTTATCCATCAGCTGCATGTAGTCGATCATGATCGCCTTGATGTCGTGCTGCAGCTTCAGCCGGCGGCACTTGGCGCGGAGGTCGAGCGGCGTGAGGCCGGGCGAGTCGTCGACCCAGATCGGCGCCTTGGCGAGCTCGCCCACCACGTTGGCGAGGTGCGCGTACTCGTGCGCCTGCAGCAGCCCTTGCGCAGCTTGTGGGCGTCGATCTGCCCCCGGCTGCACAGCATGCGCTGCGCGAGCTGCTGCTTGCTCATCTCGAGCGAGAAGACCGCCGTCGGCAATTGCGAGTCGGCCGAGATGTGCTCGATGAGGTTCATCGCGAACGCGGTTTTCCCCATCGAGGGCCGCGCGGCGATGATGATCATCTCGCCGGGCTGGAGGCCGTTGAGCATGTCGTCGAGTTCGAAGAAGCCGGTCTCGACGCCGCGCTGGCCGCGGTTCTCGATCATCTCGAAGACCTCGTGCAGCACGGTCTCCATCGGCACCATCGCGCCGCCGACCTTCTTCTGCGCGATGTCGAAGATGCGCTTCTCGGCCTTGTCGAGCACGAGGTCGGCCTGCTCGTGGGGGGCGTAGGCGTCGCGGAGGATGTCGTTGCTGGCGGCGATGAGCTGGCGCAGCAGCGCCTTCTCGCGGATGATCCCGGCGTAGTGCTTGCCGTGGGCCGCCGAGGGGACGGAACTGAGGATCGCCGCGAGGTACGCGGTGCCGCCGACCTCGTCGAGGAGCTGGCGCTTGGCGAGCTCCTCGCGGAGGATCACGGCGTCGATCGGGCGGTTCAACTCGTAGAGCTTCAGCAGGACGTCGAAGATGACCTGGTGGTCGGCCTGGAAGAACGCGTCGCGGTCGACGATCGTGACGACCTCGCCGATCATGTCCTTGTCGAGCATCATCGACGCGAGCAGGCACATCTCGGCCTCGATCGCGTGCGGCGGCAGGCGCTCGAACTGGCGGGCGACGGACGGGTCGATCAACTGGCTCATTCCGAGAGACTCCCTTCCCTGTCTCCAAACATCAGGCTAACCACGTTGATCGGGCCGCCGCAACTCGACGCTCGAAAATTGGTTTGTAAACGAGAAAACCCGCGGCCCCCGCACGCTCGGGCGCGGGGCGACGGGTTTTGCACAAGCTACCCACAGTGGGGCGATGTTCGATGAGGGCAGGCCGTCCGAGGAATGACGGCTTCGGTCACTCCTGACCGGACTTGAACGGCTGGCGCGGCGAAACCGCAAGGGCCCGCCGAGCGGTCCGCGCGAGGCGATCGCGTTCGTCCGATGTGTACGCGCAGCAGAAGGGCCGCGGGAGATTGCTCCCGCGGCCCTTCATGCGTGCGATCACCGCGCGTGCGGCGTTAGACCTCGTCGTGCGCCTCGTGGGCGTCCGGGGTGGCCTGTGCCTTGGCGTAGGCGTCGATGGCGGCCTTGCTGTCGGCGTCGGGGTTGACCCAGACCTTGATCTCGGTCTCGACGCCCTCGGCGAAGCGGATGCGGACCTGGTACTTGTCGATGCGGTCGAGCTTCCCGTTGAGGTAGACGTCGTCGGCGTTGACGTTGTACCCCTGCGCCTGCAGCGCCTTGGCGACGTCGGTGGCGCTGACGGAGCCGAACAGGTGGCCCTGCTCGTTGGCGCGGCGCTCGACCATCACCTCGACGCCCTCGAGGCGCTTGATGAGGGCTTCCTGCTGCGCCCGGAGCTCGCGCTCCTGCTTTTCGATCTCCTTGCGCCGCTCCTCGATCTTCTTCACGTTGTTCGGCGTCGGCTCGACGGCGAGGTTGTGCGGGATGAGGTAGTTGCGGGCGTAGCCGGGCGACACCTCGACGACATCGCCGACGCGGCCGACGTTCTTAATCGATTCCTTCAGGAGAAGCTTTTTGGTTGCCATGGGACCTCGGGGAGTTGCTAGTTGTGAGTTGCTAGTTGCTAGGAAAAACATGCCGGGAGCTGCTAGCAACTAGCAACTAGCAACCAGCAATTGCTTTTAGAACGGGATATCGTCGTCGCGGAACTGCTGTTCGTCGCTGAACGGCGCTTCCTGCTGCGGCGCGGGCTGCGGTCGCTGCGGGGCGGGACGGGGCGCCGGCCCGCGGTTGGCGGGGGCGTTGCCGCCACCGCCACCACCACCACCACCACCGCCGCCGCCACGGTTGTAGTTCCGCTGCGGCGGGGGGGCGCTGTCGTAGTCGCCGTGCGAGTCGGCGTCGACCCCGCCGCCACCGCCGCCGCCTCCACCACCGCCGCCGCCATCGCGGCCGCCGACGAACTGGAAGTTGTTGACGACGACGGTCAGCTTGCTGCGCTTGCCGCCGCCCTGCTTGTCATCCCACGAGTCGTACTTCAGGCGGCCCTCGATGAAGATCGGCTTGCCCTTGGTGAAGTACTGGTTGATGAGTTCCGCCTGCTTGGCGAACGCCGTGCAGTCGATGAAAGTCACCTCCTCGCGGTCCTCGCCCTGCTGCGTGCGGAACTTGCGGTTGCACGCGATGCCGAACTCGGCGACGGCGGTCTGGCTCGGGAGGTACTTGAGCTGGGGGTCCCGCGTGAGGTTCCCCATCAGGATGACTTGGTTGAAGCTGGCCATGAGGTACTCCGAATGCAGAGGTCAGAACGATGAATGCAGAATAGGGGACACGTTCGGTGAATGCGGACTCCGTTCTGCATTCTTCATTCGTCATTCTGTCCGGGGCGTCAGTCCTTGGCGGCGCCGGCCTCGGCCGGGGCGCCACCCTCGTCGCGACGGGCCGGGCGGGGGCCGCGGTCGTCGCCGCGGGGGCCACGGTCGTCACGCGGGCCACGGTCGTCGCGCGGGCCGCGGTCGTCACGACGCCCGCCGCCGCCACCGCCGCCGCCGAAGCGCTCGGTCTCCCAGCTCGGGCGTTCCTCGACGCGCTGGATCGGCTGCGGCTCGACCGCCTCCATCTCCTGCTGGTTGAGGTGGTCGGCCTTGGTGACCATCACGCGGAGCACGTCCTCGCTCAGCTTCACGTCGCGCTCGAGCGGGGCGATGGCCGAGCCGGGGGCGGTGAAGTACGCGATGATGTAGGTGCCGCGCTTCTGCTTGTTGAGCTCGTAGGCGAGCTTGCGCTCGTCCCACTTCTTGAGCACGAGGATCGTCGCGCCGTGGCGCTCGATCATCCCGCGGACGAGGTCGAGGCCGCCGTTGTTCTCCTGCGTCGCCGCGGGGCCGAGGAGGAACATCGCTTCGTACTGGTTCGGGGTTGCTGTCGCGTTTGCCATAGGTCTGCTGCTGCTTTCTAGCTTGGGTTCTGGTCGGTGGTCCGACCGCTAGTTCAGGGTCAGGGGTCAGGGATCAGGAGTCAGTAAGAAGCGTTTCTTACTGCTCGGCCCATCTCTGACTCATGACTCCTGACTCCTGATCACTTCTTCTCTTTGTCGGCGTTGAAGACGTTCATCGCCGCGTTCATGCCTTTTTCCGCCCAGGCGATCACTGCGCTCGTCGCGCGTTGCACGGCCGGGACGACCTGATTCAGCTGCGCCTCGGTGAATCGCCCGAGGACGTAGTCGCGGCCGGGGACGCGGCCAGGCGGCGCGTCGACGCCGACCCGGAGGCGCGGGTACTGGCTCGTGCCCAGCGCCCGCTCGATGTCCTTCAGCCCGTTGTGGCCGCCGCTCGACCCGCCCGACCGGAGCCGGATCTTGCCGCACGGCAGCGCCATCTCGTCGAGCACGACCATCAGGTCCGCCGGCGTCAGCTTGTGGAAGGCCATCGCCTCCTGCACGCTGCGGCCGGACAGGTTCATGTAGGTCGTCGGCTTCAGCAGCAGCACCTTCTCGCTGCCGCCGCCGCCCGCGAACGTCACCGTGCCGTCGAGGGCGAGGCCGGAGAACTTCGTCCGCGCCAGGCGGTCGAAGTCGGCGGCCGAGGCGATCCAGCTGAGCCGCTCGGCGACCTCGTCGACCACGTCGAAGCCGACGTTGTGCCGGGTGCCGACGTACTCGCGACCGGGGTTGCCTAAGCCGACGATGAGCTTCATGCGTTAGTTGCTAGTTGCTAGTTGTCAGTTGCTAGTGCCAAGAAGGATCGCTCTTGATCTTCACTAGCAACTAGCAACTTACCACTAGCAACTGCTCCGTTACTTCGCGTCGCCCTCGGCGGCATCGTCCTCGGGCTTCTTGCCGATGACCTCGGGCTCGGCGGCGTCGGCGTCGGCGGCGGGGGTGGCCTCCTCGTCGGCGATCACCGTCACCTGCGCGACCATCAGGTCCTCGTCCTGCAGGGCGCGGACGCCGGCGGGGAGCTTGAGGTCCTTGATCAGCAGGACGTCGTCGACCTTCATCTCGCCGACGTTGTGGCGGATCACGTCGGGGATGTCGGTCACGACGCACTCGACCTCGAGCTCGGCGACCAACTGCTGGAGCACGCCGCCGTCGTCCTCGCCCTTGGGGGTGCCCTTGAGCTCGAGCGGCACGGTGACCTCGACCCGCTCGTCGAGGCTGACGCGGGCGAAGTCGACGTGGATGATCTCGATGCCGAGGTGGTCGAACTGCACTTCCTTCACGAGCACCTTCTCGCTCTTGCCGTCGAGCGCGAGGTCGAACACGTGCGTGCCGTGGTTGAGGTGCCCGCTCATCTCCTTCTTCGGGAGCGTGACGGGGACGACCGCCTCCTTGTGGCCGTAGATGACGCCGGGGATGAAGCCGGCGTCGCGGAGGCGCTTGTTGGCGCGGGAGCCGAGCTCGCCGCGGGGCTTAACCGTTACTTGGATGGATGCTGCCATGTGAACCTCGGTAGCAGTTGCTAGTGTTCGGTTGCTGGTTGCTAGTTGGAAAACTCCGTGTCTGGCACTAGCAACTAGCAACTAGCAACCAGCAACTCTCCATTCCTACTCCGTCGTGGAGCGGGGGGTCGGCTCGCGGTCCTTCTGGAACAGCGCGCTGACCGACTCGTTGTGGTGGATGCGGTGGATCGCCTCGCCGAGCAGTTCGTGCACCGGCAGGACGACGAGCCGGTCCTTGATCGCGTCGCACCGGTCGCCGATCGGGATCGTGTCGGTCACGGCGATCTTCGTGAACGGGCAGTCGGCCAGCCGCTCCATCGCCGGCGGGGCGAAGACGGCGTGGGTCGCGCTGATGTACACGTCCTTCGCGCCGTTCTCGCGGACGATCCGCACGGCCTCGGTCATCGTGCCGGCGGTCGTGATCATGTCGTCGACCATCAGCACGTTCTTGCCCTCGACGTCGCCGATGATGTGCTTCGCCTCGGTCTTCGTGCCGCTCTTGCGCCGCTTGTCGATGATGCAGATGTCGCCGCCGATCATGTTGGCGTAGACCTGCGCCCGCTTCACGTTCCCGACGTCGGGCGAGACGAACACCCGGTTGCTGAGCTTCAAGCTCTTGTACCACTTGATGAGCACCGGGCCGGCGTTGAGGTGATCCACCGGGATGTCGAAGAACCCCTGCACCTGCGCCGCGTGCAGGTCGACCGACACGACGCGGTCGGCGCCGGCCGTCTCGATGAGGTTGGCGACCAGCTTCGCCGTGATCGGCGTGCGCCCCTCGTCCTTGCGATCCTGGCGGGCGTAGCCGAAGTACGGGATGACGGCCGTGATCCGCCGGGCGCTGGCGCGGCGGAGGCAGTCGATCCAGATGAACAGCTCCATCAGGTGGGCGTTCACCGGGTGGCTCGTCGGCTGGATGATGTAGCAGTCGCGGCCGCGGACGTCCTCGTCGACCTTCACGATGAGTTCCCCGTCGGGGAACCACTCGGTGCGGCCCCGGCCGAGCGGGATCTGCAGGTACGTGCAGATGCGTTGCGCCAGTGCGGGGTGGGCGCGGCCGGTGAACACCTTCAGCTTGTCCGAGTCGAGGCTGGACATACCGCAATTAACCTTGGTTGAAGGACCCCGCCTCGATCCCGTTCCCGACGACGCTCGTCCCCTCCGGCACGATCCCGTCGCGCGGCACGAGCGCGAACGGCCCGATCACGCAGTCGCCGCCGATCGACGCGCCGCGGCCGACGAACGTGTGCGGCGCGATCGTCGTGTCCGCGCCGATCGTGACGCCGGACTCGATGTACGTGTTGACCGGGCTCACGATCGTCACGCCGTTGGCGAAGTGCTCGCGCTGGATGCGGTCCTGCATGACGGCGTCGACCTGCGCGAGCTGGTCGCGCGAGTTCACGCCGAGCACGTCGTCCGCCGTCACCGCCTGCACCGCGAGCACGCGCCGGCCCGCCGCCCGCAGGATGCCGTAGGTGTCGGTGAGGTAGTACTCCCCCTTCTTGTTCTCGTTCTTCAGGTTGGCCAGGGCGTGGAGCAGCGCGTCGTTGTTGAAACAGTAGATGCTCGGGAAGACCTCGCGGATCTCGCGCTGGACCGGCGTGGCGTCGAGCTGCTCGACGATCTCCACGAACGCGCCAGTCGCGTCGCGAATGATCCGCCCGTAGCCCGCCGGGTCGTCGAGCACCGCCGTCGCCATGCTGGCGTCGGCGCGGTCCTCGTGGTGGGCCTGGCGGAGCGTGCTGGAGCACCTCGGCGCGGATGAGCGGCCCGTCGCCGGTCAGGATGAAGACATCGCCCGTGTGCCCCTTCAGCAGCGAGCTCGGCCATCCAGGCGGCGTGGCCGGTGCCGTGCTGCTCGGTCTGCTCGACCCACTCGATCCGCTTGTCGTCGCCGAAGTAGGCGATGACCTCGTCCTGCCCGTGGCCCGACGACCACGATCACCCGGCCGCACCCGCGCTCGAAGCATGCGTCGAGCACGTAGCGCAGCATCGGCCGGCCGCACACCTCGTGCAGCGCGCCGGGCGTGCTTCGACTTCATCCGCGTGCTCTTGCCCGCGGCGAGGATGATGGCGGTAGGGGACATGGAAGAAAATCCGAAATCCAAAGTACGAAATCGGAAGAAGCATAAAAGTCGAAGAGGAAACGCGAAAAAGGGCACCTCGCTCGGGCGACTCTTTCGTATTTCGTGCTTCGGGTTTCGTGCTTCCGCCAGCGTGGCGGAGCTACCCCGCTTGGATTCGAACCAAGACGAGCAGAGCCAAAATCTGCTGTGCTACCGTTACACTACGGGGTAGTGAGAAGGCGAAGGGTGGGGCACCTTTCGGGCCGCTCGTCGGCGGTCCGAACGTCGAAACGGGGTGCCTTCCGCTCGCGGCAGTCGCTTCCGAGGCACGGGTGGGTTCAAACCGCGATCCAACCCGTCTCGTCTACCCATCCGGCCACGTGCCGGACCTCTCGACGAACGCCCATCAGTGGGAAGCGACGCGTCATCCTAAGGAGGAGGTGCGGGTTGTCAAGGATTTCGGACGCCGAAAGGGACGGGGTAAGGCACCGGGCTCTGCCGCTCGCGGCTTAGCGAATCATGGTGCGCAACGGCGGCGTCCGCGAAGCCGCAAGCGGCATGGTAACGCACGGGCGCACCTTGTCCGGTGCGAACGATTCACCCGCGTCACCGACCCCGCCCAGGAGCGCGCTACTCCCGTGCCCGAGAATGGAATCTTGACGTCTGTGCGAAGGTGGATACACTGCCTCGCCTTATTGTCGGCGCGTCTGGGGCCACCTGTTGCGCAAACTCTGGCCCCGCGACGGACGTAACGATGATAACAATTCGCTGACAAGGAGTTGCCGTGAAGATGGAGCCGCACTGACGGCTCATGCTGACCGAAGCCCTGCGGGTCAGTATGAGCAGATCCGCAGGAAACGGGACCGGCGTCCTACACGCCGCGCCCCATCCGGGCTTCGGGACGGCGACATTCGAAGCTCACCCGCCGGTCGACCCGGCGGTCTTCAGAGAACCCGCAGGGGCCGATCCGGGACCTGATCCCGGAGCCGGCAGTCGCCTCCTCAGGATTGGATTGACGATTGCCGCGGAAAGGCTTCCGCGGGTTTTGTGTTTCCCGGCGTTTCCACGGCCGGGCGGCACGTCGAAAGGGACAGTTTCATATGGCACGCGACCTGACCAAGATTCGCAACATCGGCATCGCCGCCCACATCGACGCGGGCAAGACGACCGTCTCGGAGCGCGTCCTGTTCTACACCGGCAAGATCCACAAGATGGGCGAGGTCCACGAGGGCACCGCCAAGATGGACTTCCTGCAGGACGAGCAGGAGCGCGGCATCACGATCCAGTCGGCCGCCACGACCTGCCCGTGGGTCCGCAACGGCGAGAACTACACGATCAACCTGATCGACACGCCCGGGCACGTCGACTTCACGGTAGAGGTGGAGCGGTCGCTCCGCGTGCTCGACGGCGCGGTCGCCGTGTTCGACGGCAAGGAGGGCGTCGAGGCGCAGTCCGAGACCGTCTGGCGCCAGGCGACGAAGTACAAGGTCCCGCGCGTCTGCTTCATCAACAAGATGGACAAGCTCGGCGCCGACTTCGACTTCAGCTTCAACAGCATCATCGAGCGCCTCGGCGCCCCGGCGGTGGCCGTGCAGATCCCGATCGGCCAGAGCAACACGTTCCAGGGCATGATGGACCTGATCCGCGGCGTGGCGATCTACTACAACCTCAAGGACGAGAAGGACCGCGGCAAGACCCAGATCGAGAAGCCGATCCCCGAGGAGGAGCGCGAGCGCTTCGATAAGTGGCGCGCCGTCCTCGTCGAGAAGGCGGCCGAACTCGACGACACGCTCACCGAGAAGTTCCTCAACGGCGAGGAACTGAGCGAGCAGGAAATCCGCGGCGCGCTCCGCAAGGGCACGATCAACTTCCAGTGCCACCCGGTCTTCTGCGGCTCGGCCCTGAAGTACGTCGGCGTGCAGCGCCTGCTCGACGGCGTCATCGACTACCTGCCGAGCCCGATGGACATGCCCCCCATCATCGGCCACGACCTGAAGGACCCGGACAAGACGATCGAGCGCCACCCGGATCCCGCCGAGCCGTTCTGCGGCCTGGCGTTCAAGATCGTCAGCGACCAGCACGGCGACCTGACGTACGTCCGCGTCTACAGCGGCAAGCTCGAGAAGGGCAGCCGCGTGCTCAACAGCAGCCGCAACAAGCGCGAGAACGTGTCGCGCATGTTCCAGATGCACGCGAACGACCGCAACCCGGTCGACGTCGCCGAGGCCGGCGACATCGTCGCGTGCATCGGCGTGAAGGAGGCGCTGACGGGCGACACGCTCTGCGACCAGGACAACCCGATCCTGCTCGAGAAGCCCATGTTCCCCGAGCCGGTCATCAGCATGTCGATCGAGCCCAAGACGGCCGCCGACAAGCAGAAGCTCGGCGAGGCGCTGACGACGCTCCGCCGCGAGGACCCGACGTTCCACGCGAACTACGACGACGAGACGGGCCAGACGATCATCGCGGGCATGGGCGAGCTCCACCTGGACATCCTGCGCACGAAGCTGACGCGCGACATGAAGGTCGACGTGATCGTCGGCAAGCCGAAGGTCGCGTACAAGGAGACGATCACCAAGCGGCCGTCGGCATCCGCGGCAAGCACGTGAAGCAGTCGGGCGGCCGCGGCCAGTTCGGCGACTGCACGATCTCGATCGAGCCGTTCGACGGCATGGACGCGGCCACCGGCAAGCCGCTCCCGCCGGAGGACCTGAAGAGGTCGCTTGGAACGCCGACGACAAGTTCGCGTTCGAGAACAAGATCTTCGGCGGCTCGATCCCCAAGGAGTTCATCCCGTCGGTCGAGTACGGCGTCCGCATGGCGGCCAAGACCGGCGTGCTGGCGAACTACCCGCTGATCAACTGCAAGGTCACGCTGACCGACGGCAGCTACCACCAGGTCGACTCGAGCCAAATCGCGTTCGAACTCGCCGGCCAGATCGCGTTCAAGGAGGGCTGCCAGAAGGCGGGCCTGACGCTGCTCGAGCCGGTGATGCGCGTGGTCGTGACGACGCCGGAGGACTTCGTCGGCAACGTCACCGGTGACCTCAACCGCCGCCGCGGCCTGATCCTCAACAGCGAGCAGCGCGCAACACGCGCGTCGTCGAGGCCGAGGTGCCGCTGAGCGAGATGTTCGGTTACACGACCGAACTGCGGTCGATGAGCACCGGGCGCGCTCGTCGGTGATGGAGCCGCTGAAGTACGCCCCGGTCCCGACGAACGTGAAGAACGCGATCCTCGAGGAGGTCGGCGCTGGGCGACCCGCCGGAGATCGAACGAAGACTTCAACCGCGAAGGGCACGGGTCATCCCCGTGCCCTTCGCTTTTCCGACGAGATCTTGATTCCTGAAACGTGTCGTCGATTAAACGTGCCGTCTTCCCCCCCCGCAGCTGTCATCTCCGCACACGATTCCCGACCTGGAAGCCCCTTTTAGCGACCGCCCGCAGGGCGGAATGTGCTGCAACCGTGCACCAGATCGCTCGTCGGTGGCCTCGGGCTTCGCCCTCGACTACGAATCCCTGCCGCGCACGGGGCAAGCACCTGCGGATCAACAAGTCTCATCAATTCCCTCGCCTCCACCCTTCACCCTCGGCATGAATTTGCTGCGATTCCCCATCGCACCGCATGATCCGCCCCAACCGTTTGCGGATGAAATCCCTTCCTTGCCCCCGACGCTTGGTAGAATCCCCCGGCCGCCTGGGGTGGGCGGAACAAGGAGAGCACATGGTAATGGGTTCGCACGGGCGTCGTCCGCCCGCCGGGTGGTGTTGTGGGCGGCCGTCGCATCGTTGATCTCGGCCGGCGTCGCGCGCGGGCGGAGCCGACGGCTGCCGCAACGCCGGCCGCCACGGCCGTGTTTCGCCGGGCGGCCAGCCCGCCGCCCCGACCGCCGCCGCCACCACGCAGGCGGCGCCCGCGACGACGCAGCCCGCGCCGGCCACGCAGCCGTCGGCCGCGGCGACGCAGCCCCGCGCCGCGGCGGCGGCGACGCACGTCGTGAAGAAGGGGGCGGCGCTCGACCTCCGCGTGCAGGCCGAGGGCACGTCGTTCTCGATCCAGCCGCGGCAGCTTCCAGGTGCGCCCGCGCCTCGTCGCCCACACCGGTCCGCTCACGATCAACGCCGCCGCGCGCACCGCGCGTCGTGCGCGCAAGGGCGACGTGCTGCTCGAGCTCGACGCCGCGCAGATCAGGAACGACGTCACCGCCGCCGAGTCGGAGCTGGCGTCGGCGAAGGCGAACCTCGACAAGGCGCAGTCCGACCTCGCCTCGGCACCGCCGGCGACGCCCGCGCGCTGCGCCTCCAGCAGGCGGAGCTGACCAACGCCGAGGCGGGCCTGAAGTGGTGGAACGAGGTCGACGGCCCGCAGATGCTCAAGAGCGTCGAGCTCCAGGTAGAAGATGGCCAAGGCCAACGCCGACGACCAGGAGGACGAACTCGAGCAGCTCCGCAAGATGTACAAGTCCGAGGAGCTCACCAGCGACACGGCCGACATCGTCGTGAAGCGCGCGATCCGCTCGCTGGAGGTGGCGAAGGTGACGCTCGGCATGTCGCAGGAGCGCGCCGAGAAGGTCAAGCAGCACGCGTTTCCGATCGCCAAGCAGGAGGTCCTCGACTCGGTCGAGGGCGTCCGGCAGAAGCTGGAGAGCTGCGCCCGCCCAGTCGCAGGCGGCGGTGCTCCGCAAGGGGGCTGTCACGGCCGCCACGCCTCGCGCACGCCGCAGGCCGAGCGGAAGCTGGCGGACCTCAACAAGGACTTGGCGAACTTCTCGTTCAAGGCGCCCGCCGACGGCGTCGTGTTCTACGGGCAGGGGACGGACGGGCTGGCAGGGCGGCGACCCGAAGACGCTCCGCGTCGGCGAACGCCTCACCAGCGGCACCGTTTACATGACGCTCTACACGCCCGGCAAGCTCGACGTGGAGCTCACGGTGCCCGAGGCGCAGTCGGCGTGGGTGACGCCCGGGACGAAGGCGAAGGTGATCCCCGTCGCCTTCCCCGAACTCGCCTACGATGGCACCTGCGGCGGCGCCCTCGGCCGCCAAGGCGACGCCCGGGATCGGCTTCGAGCGTCAATCAGTCGACCGCAGGTCGACCCGCGGATCCAGCCGGGCATGAAGGCGACGGTCCTGATCGAGGACGTCGACCTGAAGGACGTCCTGCTGGCCCGGTCGGCGATTTCCAACGGCAAGGTCTGGGTCCAAGGGGAAGGACGGCCAGGAGTCGGAGGTGGCGGTCGTCACCGGCCGCACCGACGGCACGATGGTCGAGATCCGCGGCGGCCTCACCGACGGCGACGAAGTTCTGGCCCAGGGGAAGAAATGAGATTGCTCTCCGCTCGTCTTACTGTTGATCGCAGTCGTCGGCGGCTCGGCAACGCTGCCGGGCCGGCCGGCCCATGCCCGAAAGGCCCGCTCGCCCGGCCGAATCGCCGAAGCCCGCCGACGCGCCGAAGCCCACCGATTCACCGAAGCCGACGGATGCGGCGAAGTCGGCCGATGCGAAGCTCGCCGGCCCGGCGGCGGTGAAAAAGGCGATCGAAAAGGGCGTCGCCTTCCTCGTCAAGAGCCAGAGCAAGGACGGCTCCTGGGGACCGGCACCGAGACGCGGGGCACCGAGGTCTACTCGATGGTGCCCGGCTCCACGACGCCTTCCGCGTCGCCACGACCGCGCTGGCCGTGATGGCGCGAGGCGGGGCGAGAAGGCGCGCGCGCGCGGGCTTACCTCGTCAAGCGCGGCGAGGCCCGGCGACGACGGCCCGCTCCTCTACAACGTGGGCCCACAAATACGGCCTCCAGTGCCTCGCGATCGAACACCGCCTCAAGCCGGACCCGGCCGTGAAGAAGGCGGCCGCCTGGCACCTCGACCGGCTCCATCCGCTACGAGACGTTCATCGGCGGGTGGAACTACTACGACTTCGACGCCGGCACCCAGAAGCCGGCGATGGGGCCGACGAGCTTCGGCACGGCGGCGGCCTCGTCGCGCTGTGGGAGGCGCGCGAGGCGGGGCTGACGTCCCGCAGAAGATGATCGACATCGCCCTCCGCCGACTCGCCGAGATGCGCCTGCCGGATGGCGCGTTCCTCTACAGCCAGGACCACAAGTACAGCCCGCGCCACCCGGCGAACCGCCGTCGCGGGAGCATCGGGCGGACGCAGTCGGGCCACTACGCCCTGTGGCTCTGGTCGGCGTCGAAGATGGACGAAGCGAAGGTCCGCGAAGGGCTCGATGCCTTCTTCGAAGAGCACAACTTCATCCAGATGGGCCGCAAGCGCCCGTACCCGCACGAGTCGTGGTACGCGACGGCCGCGTACTATTACTACTTCGGGCACTACTACGCCGCGCGCCTGCTGGAGAAGATGGGACCCGACGGTAAGGCGGCTTACGGCAAAAGCTGTCGGACGTCATCCTGCCGTATCAGGAACCGGACGGCTCGTGGTGGGACTACGCAATGTGGGACTATCACAAGCCTTACGGGACCGCCTACGCGATCATGACGCTCCTGCGAGCTGCGAGTGATCGCGCGCGACGTCGGCGTCATTTCGGCACACCGCGCGAACAGCGGGGGACTCGCGCGCGGCCGGACGTACAACCGGTTTGCCGCACGTGCGTCTCAGGAATTTTTCTGCTCCGCGGCCTTGACACGAAAGAGAACAGTCGCTAAATTTTCGCGTTCCCTTGACACGAATGGCAAGGGGTCCACCCGGGGGACGCGGTGTTGTTCGTTGGCGGCAGGAGGAAACCGACCACGAACGCACACGGCTGCAAAGTTTATAAGCTATGACGGGCGATCGGATTCGAATTCGGATGGAAGCCTACGATCACCGGGCCCTGGACGCGTCGGCCAAAGAGATCGTCGAGCACGCCAAGCGCACCAACGCGCGGGTCTGCGGCCCGATCCTGATCCCGACCCGCATCGAGCGCTATACGGTGCTCCGTAGCCCGCACATCGACAAGAAGTCCCGCGAGCAGTTCGAGATGCGGACGCACAAGCGCGTCATCGACATCTTCGAGCCCACCGCGCGCACGATCGAAGCCTTGAACCGCCTCGTCGTCCCGGCCGGCGTGTTCGTTAAGATCAAGGCCTAAGTTTTCGTACTACCACGTGCCCCTGCTTTAAGGGGCATTTTCATTGGCCGTGGGGTTCATCCAAGAACCCTTTGCCCGGCGGGCGAACTGTCGCCCAGCGGGTCACGCGTGCGGAAGTGTCGCATCGTTTCGAGCCGTCTTCCCGCGGGAAGACGCCCAGGAGCGGACTCAAGAGTCGGAGTTGACGCCGCCCCAGCATCGGCCGCGTGGCTCCCGCCCTGGTCCGGTGAATTGATGACCCCGCACTGCTCGGCAAGAAAATCGGAATGACCCGCGTGTACGACGAGAAAGGCACGGTCGTGCCCGTGACCGTCGTGCAGGCCGGACCTGCGCCGTCACCCAGGTGAAGACGGTCGAGACCGACGGCTACAACGCCGTCCAACTCGGCTTCGGCGACGTGCGGGCGAAGCTCAGCACCTTCCGCTCGCCCACGCCGCCAAGGCCGGCGCCGGCCCGAAGCGCCACTTCCGCGAGATCAAGCTGAACGACGCCACCGACCGCAAGCTCGGCGACGTGGTGAACGTCGAGACCTTCGACGGCGTGCAGTTCGTCGACGTGATCGGCACGAGCAAGGGCAAGGGCTTCGCCGGCGTCATGAAGCGGCACCACTTCGGCGGCCAGCCCGCCTCGCACGGCACCGAGCGCATAGCACCGCTCGCCCGGCTCGCTCGCCTCGCGAGCGACCAACCGCGGTAACAGCGGCAAGCCGAAGAAGGGCGTCCGCATGGCCGGCCACATGGGCGTCGACCGCGTGACCACGCGGAACCACCCGCTCGTGAAGGTCGACCGCGAGAACAACCTGTTGCTGATCAAGGGCGCGCTTGCCGGGTCCGAACGGCGGGCTCCTGTTCGTCCGCAAGGCCGTCACGGCCCGCGCCGCGGCCGAGGCCTGAGCGTGTGCCGGGGATCGGTTTAGGAGGGACGCGATGAATCACGACCTGTTGATTTCGCTGCTCGCGTGGCGACGGAGCAAGTCGGGTATCAGTCGAAGTGGGAGCGTCGCTGGAACGCCCTCAAGAGCGGCGACCCGCTCGCGTGGGGCGTCGTGATCGTGACGCTCGCGATTGTATTCGGCTGGCCGCTCGTCAAGAAGATGATGTCTAAGGACAGTCCCGCTGGCTCCAACGAGCGCGGTTGAGGAAGAGACGACCATGATTGACGTCCCCGTTTACAATCAGGCCGGTCAGCAGGTCGACACCCTTCAGATCGACGAGCAGAAGCTCGGCGGCGAGGTGCGGACCAACCTCCTGAAGCAGGCGCTGGTCATGTACCACGCCAACCAGCGGCAGGGCACCGCCAAAGGCCGCGGCCGCGGCGGTCTTCGACCCGCAAGATGTTCCGCCAGAAGGGCACCGGCAACGCCCGCACCGGCGGCATCCGCAACCCGATCAAGAAGGGCGGCGGCCACGCCAAGCAGAAGACGCCCAAGGACTGGCGCCAGGCGATGCCGAAGAAGGCCCGCCGCCTCGCCCGCAACAGCGCGATCCTCGCCAAGATCCAGTCGAACGACGTGAAGGTCGTCGACCAGATCACGCTCGAGGCGGCCAAGACCAAGCACGTCGCGACGATGTTCAAGGCGCTCGGCATCGACCGCAGCGTGCTGTTCGCCCTGAGCGGCCGCGACGAGCAGATCGAACGCTCGGCGCGCAACATCGACCGCACAACGCTGACGACGGTCGACCAGCTCAACGCCTGGGACATCCTGAAGAACCGGACGCTCCTGATGACGAAGGACGGCGTCGCCAAGCTCCTCGCGTAACTCGCGACGAAGATCGAGCCCCGCGGCGGTCCCGCGGGTTACGTCGGAAGGATGAAGTCATGGATATCACGAACGTCATCATCAAGCCGCTGGTCACCGAGAAGAGCACGCACCAGCAGACCACGCGCAACGCCTACGCGTTCCAGGTGGCGCCGGACGCCAACAAGCAGCAGATCAAGCAGGCGATCGAGAAGGTCTACGCCGTGAAGGTCGTGGACGTCCGCACGATGAACCGCAAGGGCAAGCCCCGCCGCAGCCGGTTCAAGATGGCCAAGACGAGCGACTGGAAGCGGGCGATCGTCGTGCTCGACGAGAACTCGCGGATCGAACTGTTCTGAGGGCAGTTGCTAGTTGTCGGTTGCTAGTTGCCAGTGAGAGAGCAACGCGACCGGCCCTACTAGCAATTAGCAACCGACAACTAGCAACTGGTGCACTATGCCCATCAAGTTTTACAACCCGACTTCCGCCGGCCGCCGCGCCGGGAGCGTCGTGGACTACAAGAAGGTCCTGACGAAGTTCGAGCCGGAGAAGTCGCTGACGGTCGGCAAACGTCGCGCGCACGGCCGCAACCACCACGGCGTGATCACCGCCAAGCACCGCGGCGGCGGCAACAAGAAGCTGTACCGGATCATCGACTTCAAGCGCACGAAGGACGGCGTCCCCGCCACCGTCGAGGCGATCGAGTACGACCCGAACCGCTCGTGCTTCATCGCGCTCGTCCGCTACGAGGACGGCGACAAGCGCTACATCCTGGCCCCCAACGGCCTGAAGGTCGGCCAGCAGATCCACAACGGCCCGGCCGCCGCGCCGGATTTGGGCAACTGCCTGCCGCTGGCGAACGTGCCGTCGGGCCTCGAGGTGCATAACATCGAGATGAACCCCGGGCAGGGCGGCAAGCTCGTCCGCTCGGCCGGCGGCGTCGCCCGCCTCGGCGCCAAGGAAGGTGACTACGCCGTCATCATCCTGCCGTCCGGCGAGATGCGCCGCGTCCGCAGCACCTGCCGTGCGACGATCGGCCAGCTCGGCAACCTCGACTGGATCAACGTCAGCCTCGGCAAGGCCGGCCGCAACCGCCACCGCGGCGTCCGCCCGCACACCCGCGCCAAGGCGATGAACCCGATCGACCACCCGCTGGGCGGTGGCGAGGGTCGCTCCAACGGCGGCCGCCACCCGGTCAGCAAGACCGGCGTGCCGTCCAAGGGCGGGATCACGCGGAGCAAGAAGAAGCACAGCGAGAAGCTGATCCTCCGCCGCCGCAAGTTCGGCAAGCACCAGGTGCGGCCGCAGAACGTGAACGTGTAGGAAATAGTTGCTAGTTGTCAGTTGCCAGTTGCTAGGAAGAGCAAGGCTGCTGACACCGACTAGCGACTAGCAACTAGCAACAAGCAACTGGTTCACCCATGAGCAGAAGCGCAAAGAAGGGCCCGTTCGTCAACGAGAAGCTGTACCGCAAGGTGTCGACGCTCAACGAGAACCGGGCGAAGCAGCCGATCCGCACGTGGGCGCGGGCCTGCACGATCATCCCGGAGTTCGTGGGCCACACGTTCGAGGTCCACAACGGGAACAAGTTCCTGAAGGTGTTCGCGCAGGAGGACATGGTCGGGCACAAGCTCGGCGAGTTCTCCCCGACCCGCACGTTCCGCGGACACAGCGGCCGCAAGACCGGCGCCTAGTGGCGAGGGGCCCGAACGACGCCCGGCCGCCCGGTAGGGCAGGGGCCGGTGACGCGAGGTACGACAGATGGCATTCACCGCAAAACACACGTTCGCCCGGATCGCCCCGCGCAAGGCGCGCCTCGTCATGGACATGATCCGTGGCCGCAACGTCGACGACGCGATCTCGATGCTGAAGTTCGCCAAGCAGCGCAGCAGCGGGATGATCGAGAAGGTCATCCGCTCGGCGGTCGCCAACGCGAACGAGACGGACACGCCGCCCCGCAACACGCTCTACGTCGCCAAGGCGTGGGTGGACCCGGGTCCGATCATCAAGCGCTTCCAGCCGAAGGATCGCGGCAAGGCGTACCCGATCAAGAAGCGCACGAGCCACCTGGTGGTGACGCTGGACGAGCGGGCTTGAGAGAAGTTGCTGGTTGCCAGTTGCTAGTTGCTAGTAAGAGCACGGCGGCCGG
This sequence comes from Phycisphaerae bacterium, assembly GCA_030448225.1. Next base: position 42,368 of record JAUJNJ010000012.1, on the reverse strand, counting down.
TTTTCACTAGCAACTCGTAACTAGCCACTAGCAACTGCGAGACATCATGGGCCAAAAAGTTAACCCGATCGGTTTCCGGACCGGGATCACCGAGGACTGGAAGAGCAAGTGGTACGCGCCCAAGGCGGCGTACGGCGACTTCCTCATCGAGGATTTCAAGGTCCGCCACCACATCGACCAGAAGCTCAACCGCCGCCCGCCGTTCGCCGGCATCGCCGACATCCTGATCGAGCGGACCCGCGAAGAGGTGACGGTCACGATCAAGACCGCCCGCCCCGGCCTCGTCGTGGGCGCCAAGGGCGCCGAGGTGGACCGCCTCCGCGAGGAGCTCGAGGACCTGATCAAGCGCAAGGTCGCGCCGATCAAGGTCATCGAGATCAAGAACCCGGACCTCAACGCCCAACTCGTGGCCGAGGCGATCGGCGAGCAGTTGAAGAAGCGCGCCAGCTTCCGCCGCGTCCTGAAGATGCGGACCGAGTCCACGATGCAGGCCGGCGCCAAGGGCATCAAGATCAGTGTGAGCGGCCGGCTCGGCGGCTCCGAGATCGCCCGCAACGAAAAGGTCACGGTCGGGTCCGTCCCGCTGACGACGCTCCAGGCGTTCGTCGACTACGGGTACGCGATCGCGTTCACGACCTTCGGCACGATCGGCGTGAAGGTCTGGGTCTACCGCGGGATGTACGGCGAAGAGGTCATGGACACCGACGTCCGCCCCGGCGGCGGCCCGCGTCGCGGCCGCAGGTAAGCGAGAGGGGTTTCTGGTTGCTAGTGGCTAGTTGCTAGTGACCATACTGACGGACGCCGCTCGTATTCAACTAGCAACTTGCAACTGACAACTAGCAACTGATTGGTGCTCCTATGCCAATGATGCCCAAGCGGGTTAAGTTCCGCAAAAGCCACCGCGGGAAGATGAAGGGCAACGCCAGCCGCGGCAACACCGTGTCGTTCGGCGAGTTCGGCCTCCAGAGCCTCGAGCCGTCGTGGATCACGGCCCGCCAGATCGAGGCCGGCCGCGTCGCCTGCATGCACTTCCTCCGCCGCGAGGGTCGCGTGTTCATCCGCATATTCCCGCACAAGCCCGTCTCGGCCAAGCCGCTCGAGACCCGCATGGGCAAGGGCAAGGGCGAGCCGGAGTTCTGGGTGGCGATCGTGAAGCCCGGCACCGTGATGTTCGAGATCAGCGGCGTCGACGAGCCGACCGCGAAGCGCGCCTTGGCTCGCGTCGCCCACAAGATGCCGGTGCAGACGCGGTTCGTCGCCCGCAAGCACGCCGTGGCCTAAAGGCGGGGCGGGCCGACGTTTGGCGCCGCCGTCCGCGGCGCGACCTGATAATCGGGAACGACAGCAATGACGACCAAAGAGATCCGCGACAAGGATTCGGGCGCGCTCAATCAGGAGTTGATCGAGCGGAAGAAGCACCTGTTCGAGCTTCGCGGCCAGGCGGTGACGGAGAAGCTGGAGGACCCCACCCAGCTCCGCAAGACCCGCAAGGACATCGCCCGGATCAAGACGATCCTGCGGCAGCGGCAGGTCGCCGACGCGGCTAAGGCCCAGCCGAAGGCGAAGGCGACGACGACGACGACGACCGCCCCGGCGGCCTCGGCTTAAGGCATTTAACGGTGGTGCCCCGCACCACGGGTTCAAGCGAACATGGCAGCAGACGAAAACAGCAGCGCGACGGCGACCGCCGAACGGTCCCTGCTCCGCACGATCCAAGGCGTGGTCGCGTCGGACAAGGGTGACAAGACGATCAAGGTCGTCGTCAACTACCAGACGAAGCACGCGAAGTACGGCAAGTACCTCAAGCGCCGCACCGTCCTCCACGCGCACGACGAGAAGAACGACGCGAAGGAGGGCGACACCGTCGAGATCGCCGAGTGCCGCCCGATGAGCAAGACCAAGCACCACCGCCTCCTGCGGGTCGTCGAGCGCGCCCCGGAGCGGGCGGTGCAGGTGTCGGCCGAAGAGGTCATGACGGGCAAGGCGCCCGAAGCGCGATAGTTGCTGCGTCGGGTTGCTGGTTGCTCGCGAGAAAGCAGCGGGGCGGCCGGTTCACACGAGCAACTGATACCTGGCAACTAGCAACTGGTTACTCCCATGATCCAGCAACAGTCGTATCTCGATATCGCGGACAACACCGGCGCGAAGCAGGCGATGTGCATCAAGGTGCTCGGCGGCTCGACCAGCAGCGGCAAGTTCAAGCGCAAGGTGGCCGGCGTCGGCGACGTCATCATCTGCGCGGTGAAGAAGACGCTGGCCGGCGGCGAGGTGAAGCAGGGCGAGATCATCCGCTGCGTCGTCGTCCGCACGAAGCAGCCGGTCAAGCGCAAGGACGGCAGCTACGTGCGCTTCGACAAGAACGCCGCCGTCGTGATCGACAAGGAAAACAACCCGCGCGGCACCCGCATCTTCGGCGCCGTCGCCCGCGAGCTGCGCGACAAGAACTTCATGAAGATCGTCTCGCTCGCCAGCGAAGTGGTCTGAGGACTAGTTGCTAGTTGCCAGTTGCTAGCTGCCAGCAAGAGCAGCGGCGACCGTGACGGGCTAGCAACTCATAACTAGCAACTAGCAACTGGTTTTACCATGGCACGAAACATCAAGACCGGCGACACGGTCATCGTCATCACGGGCGCGGACAAGGGAAAGTCGGGTCGCGTCCTGCGCGTGCTGACCGACAAGGACCGCGTGGTCGTCGAGGGGATCAACCGCGTCTGGAAGCACGTGCGCCCGTCCCAGCGCAACCCGCAGGGCGGCCGCATCCAGAAGGACGCGCCGGTCCACATCAGCAACGTGATGCCGCTCGACCCGACGACCGGTAAGGGCACCCGCGTGAAGTTTGAGACGCGCGACGGGCAGAAGCGCCGCGTCGCAGTCAGCGGCGGGGCCGAGCTCGGCGTGGTCCGCAAGCAGGTCAAGGCCGCGAACGCCTGAACGCGGGCGGCCGGACGGACGTAAGGACGCGGGTGGCTCGGTTGGGAATCGAGCGTAAGGCCCGGCGGAGAGAGGCAAGCGATGGCAGAGCAGAAGAAAGACAACAAGCAGTCTAAGCAGGCCAAGGGCGGCGGCGCCGGCAACCAGCCGAAGCGCGAGAAGAAGCCCAAGGGCGGTGCCGCCGAGGCCCAGGCCGACGTGGCCGACGACGGGCCGCAGCAGCCGGCGCCGACGCCCCGACTGCAGATCAAGTACAAGGACGAGATCGCGCCCGCACTGCAGCAGAAGCTCGGCGTGAAGAACCTGCTGGCGGTGCCGCGGCTCGAGAAGATCGTGATCTCGATGGGCCTGGGCAAGGCCGTCACCGCCGGCGAGAAGGGCAAGCTCGAGCAGGCGGAGAAGGAGCTCGGCGTGATCGCCGGGCAGAAGCCGATCCGCTGCAAGGCGAAGAAGAGCGTCGCGAACTTCAAGGTCCGCGAGGGGCAGGAGACCGGCCTGAAGGTCACGCTCCGCGGGAACCGGATGTACGAGTTCCTCGACCGCATGATCTCGCTGGCGTTCCCCCGCGTGAAGGACTTCCGCGGCGTGGACCCGACGGGCTTCGACCGCAGCGGCAACTACAACTTCGGCTTCACCGAGCAGACGGTGTTCCCCGAGGTCGACGCCGCGGCCGTCACGTTCCCGCAGGGGATGAACATCACGATGGTGACGACCGCGCAGAACCCCGACCACGGGCGCGAGCTGCTCCGGCAGTTCGGGTTCCCGTTCCGCGACAGCGCGAAGCAGGACGGCCGCTAAAGCGAGTGGTCAGTGTCGGGTGGCCAGTGGTCAGTGAAATGGCCGCAATGCCTCGCCGACGGGACTGACCAGTAGCCACTGACCACTGACCACTAGGATTGACACATGGCAACCAAAGCCTGGGTAGCAAAACAGAAGCGTCGCGAGGCCCTGGTCGACCGCTACGCGGACATCCGGCGGCAGCTCAAGAAGGAAAAGAACTACGCCGCGCTGGCGAAGCTCCCGCGCGACTCGAGCCCGACCCGCTCGCACAACCGGTGCGAGCTCACCGGCCGCAGCCGCGCCGTCCTGCGCAAGTTCAAGATCTCGCGCATCATGCTGCGGGAACTCGGAAACGCGGGGAAGATCCCGGGCCTGAAGAAGGCGAGCTGGTAAGAGGAGAGTAGTCGGTGGTCGGCCGTCACCAGATGACCGCTCGGCTGCCACGACTGCTGACTTCCGCCTACTGTCTACTGACTACTGACTTCTCATGAACAATCAAGATCCCATCGCGGACATGCTCACGCGGATCCGCAACGCGAACCGCGTCGGCCGCCAGAAGGTTTTGATCCCCAAGAGCAAGATCTGCGTCGGCATCGCGCAGGTCCTGAAGGACGAGGGGTACATCAAGGACTTCGACGTCATCGAGGACGAGCGCCAGGGCCAGCTCCGCGTGACGCTGAAGTACTCGATGAGTGGCGAGAAGGTCATCCACACGATCGACCGCACGAGCAAGCCCGGCTGCCGCGTGTACCGCGGCGTCGGCGACCTGCCGCAGGTCCTCAGCGGCATGGGCATCGCGGTCGTGAGCACGAGCAAGGGCGTCATGAGCGACCGCCGTGCCCGCGAGAACAACGTGGGCGGCGAGTTGATCTGCACGGTCAGCTAACGGACAAACTTGTAACCCGCGGGAAGCCGGCCCCCACTTGACCTTCGAGGGGCCGCGGGCAGACCGCGAAGGAGCATCACGATGAGCCGTATTGGCAAGAAGCCGGTCCCGGTCGGCAGCGCGAAGGTGACGGTCAAGGATCGCCACGTGTCGGTCGAGGGCCCCAAGGGCAAGCTCGAGCTCGACGTCCACCCCACGATCACCGTCGTGCAGCAGGACGGCAACCTCGTCGTCACCCGCCCGGACGACCTCAAGCCGAGCAAGGCCCTGCACGGGCTGACGCGCTCGCTGCTGGCGAACATGGTCGAGGGCGTGACCAACGGGTACCGCAAGGTGCTCGAGATCCAGGGCGTCGGCTACAAGGCCGAGCAGCGGGGCAAGAACCTCGTGCTGTCGGTCGGCTTCGCCAACCCGGTCACGATGCCGATCCCCGGCAACGTCGCGGTCGCGCTGGAGGGGACGAGCAAGATCGTCGTCACCGGCGCCGACAAGCAGGCCGTCGGGCAGTTCGCCGCCGCTGTGCGCTCGCAGCGCAAGCCCGAGCCCTACAAGGGCAAGGGCATCCGCTACGAGGGCGAGGTCGTCAAGATCAAGGCCGGCAAGGCGTTCGCCGGTGCGGGTGCGAAGTAGGAATTGAAAGTCGTAGTGCGTAGTGCGTAAGCAGAGAAGAACGTCACGAACGTGTTTTCCTATTACGCACTACGCACTACGCAATACGACACGATCAACTGGGGCTTCGAACACAGCCGACGCCCCCGAGGTTGAGAGAAGAGATCATGGCCGACAAGCAGATGAAGAAGCAGGTGCGGCTGCAGCGCCGCAAGTGGAGCGTCCGGAACTCGGTGTTCGGCACGCCCGAACGTCCGCGGCTCTCGGTGTTCCGCAGCGACAAGCACATTTACGCGCAGGTCATCGACGACCACGCCGGGCGCACGCTGGCCGAGGCGGCGTCGACGAGCGGCGACGTGCGGGGCGACCTCGCCAACGGCGGGAACATCGCCGCGGCGGTCAAGGTCGGCACGATCATCGCCGAGCGCGCCAAGGCCGCCGGCATCACGAAGGTGGCATTCGACCGCGGCGGCCGCAAGTACCACGGCCGGGTGAAGGCGCTGGCGGACGCGGCCCGCAAGGGCGGTCTGAAGTTCTAAATCGAAACGACGCGTGGCGCGCCTCGGCGGCATGACCGCTTGCAGCGGCCACGAACAAAGCGGCGGCCCTCGGGTGCCCCGACGCCGTTTAACGGACGACTCTAATGGCTGAAGAAACTTCCAATTCGACCGAACAGCAGAACCCCGGCGACGCCGCCCCGGCCACGCCGGCCCCCGACGCGACCGCCGCCCCCGAGACGGCCGCCGCGCCCGACCAGGCGGCAGCACCGGCAACCCCGGCAGCGGCCCCGACCCGACCGGCCCCCCAGTTCGGCGGTGGCGGCGGCGGCTTCGGCGGTGGTGGTGGCGGTGGTGGCGGCCGCGGCGGGTACGGCGGCGGCGGTCGGTCGCGGCGGGAACCGGCGGCGGCGGCGGCGGCCCGGCGGCAACCGCGGGCGCGCGGCGACGACGACGGCTCGGGCATCGAGTCCTCCGTCGTCCGCATCTACCGCTGCTCGAAGGTTGTCAAGGGCGGCCGCACGTTCAGCTTCGGGCGCGCTCGTCGTCGCCGGCGACCGCAAGGGCAACATCGGCATCGGCTACGGCAAGGCCAACGAAGTGCCCATGGCCGTCGAGAAGGCCACGAAGGACGCCCGCAAGACCATGTTCAAGGTCAACCTCAAGGGCAGCACGATCCCGCACCAGGTCAAGGGCACGAGCGGCGCGCCCACGGTCGTCCTCGCCCCGGCCCGCCCGGGCACGGGCGTCACGGCCGGCAAGAGCGTCCGCCCCTGCGTCGAACTCGCGGGCGTGACCGACATCCTCACCAAGGCCTACGGCTCCACGAGCCCCAAGAACCTCGTGAAGGCGCGACGATCGCCGCCCTCAAGCAGCTCAAGAGCCGCGAGATGGTCGAGCAGAGCCGCGGCGTCCAGCTCGAGAAGGGCCGGCGCGGGCGGTGACTCGTCTCGGCCTGAGGATAGTTGCTAGTGGTCAGTTGCTAGTTGCTAGTAAGAGCACGGCGGCCGACATTGACTAGCAACTGGTAACTAGCAACTAGCAACTTTGGTATTCCATGAGCATGACGCACGAGATCACGGGCCCGCCCCCCCGGAACAAGCTGCTCGCAGCGCAAGGGCCGCGGCGAGTCGAGCGGGCGGGGCAAGACGTCCGGCCGCGGCGGCAGCAAGCGCATCGGCCCGCGGCGGCGCAAGTACGTGAAGGCGGGTCACGAGGGCGGCCAGACGCCGATCTTCCGCCGCGTCCCCCGCTGCGCGGCTTCAGCAACCACGACTTCGAGCCGCCGGTTCCACGTTGTGAACGTGGTCGGAACTCGCCCGCTTCGACGCGGGCACGACGGTCGACGCCGCCGCCCTGATCGAGGCCGGCCTCGTGCCGGACGACCGCCAGCCGGTCAAAATCCTGGGCAACGGCGACTTCAGCGGCAAAAAGCTGACGGTGGTCGCCGGGTGGTTCAGCAAGAGCCGCCCACGAGAAGATCACCGCCGCCGGCGGCACCGCCCAGAACCTCAAGGGCGAGGCGTTCGAGTTCCCCAAGCCCAAGAAGCGGTTCGTGAAGCGCGACGCCGCGGTGAAGACCAAGGGCGGCGGACGCCCTGCCGATGCCACGCCGCCCCCCGCCGCGGCACCCGCCGCCCCGGCCCCGGCCCCGGCCCCGGCCGCAACACGCCCGAACCGGACGCGCTTCGATTTGCCGCGCCGACCGAGGGCTGAGTCATCGCGTGTCCTACCCGTAGAAGCCGCGGATGTCATCGGCGCGGTCCCGACGAGCAGGACCCCCGGTGCCATCGGCGGCTTTTCACCGTTTCCAACGGCGTGCCTAACATCGTGCGGGGCTGAGCATGTTCAAGACGTTCGCCAATATCTTCCGGGTCCCCGAGCTGCGGAACAAGGTCCTGTTCACGCTCCTGATGCTCGCGATCTACCGGATCGGGTACCACGTGCCGATCCCCGGCGTCGACCAGAAGCGTTCGCCGAGCAGACGCGCCGGCAGCAGGAAGAGGGCGGCGACAGCGCCGCCGCCGCCGGCCAGCTACGTGTCGCTCTTCTCCGGCGGCAACCTCGCAGAGCACGATCTTCGGGCTCGGCGTCATGCCGTACATCTCGGCCTCGATCATCTTCCAGTTGCTCGCGACCGTCGTTCCGTCGCTGGAGAAGCTCCAGAAGGAAGGCGAGACCGGCCGCAAGAAGATCCAGGAATGGACGCGCTACGCGACGGTGCCGCTGTGTATTGTCCAAGGCGGGTTCTGGCTCAGTTACATGCACAACGCCAGTCCACCGCTCGTGCAGGAGCAGTTCGCGGGCACGGCGACGTTCTGGGTCATGGGCGTGCTGAGCCTGACGGCGGGCTGTCTGTTCCTGATGTGGCTCGGCGAGCAGATCGACGAGTACGGCTTGGGCAACGGCATCAGCTTGATCATCCTGGCCGGCATCGTCGCCCGCATGCCGCAGGCGCTGGGCCTCTGATCTCGCTGAGCATCCCGACGGCCAGATCCCAGTGCCTCGATCGGCATCGGCCAGATCGTCTTCCTCGTCCTGTCGTTCATCTTCATCGTCGCCGGCTCGATCCTGATCACCCAGGTGCAAGCCGCATCCCGATCCAGCAGGCGAAGCACACCCGCGGCCGGCGCGTCTACGGCGGGCAGCGGCAGTACCTGCCGCTCCGAGTGAACCACGGCGGCGTCATGCCGATCATTTTCGCCCAGTCGCTGATGCTCTTCCCGGGCGTCCTGTTCGGGTGGCTGAACTCGGCGATCAACGGCTCGGGCGGCGGGCGCGGCTTCTTCGGGCAGTTCGTCCAGTTCCTCAACGACCAGTTCCAGGGCGGCAGCTACTTCTACATCCTGACCGAGATCGTCATGATCTACTTCTTCGCCTACTTCTGGACCACCGTCCAGTTCCAGCCGAAGGAGATGGCCAACCAATTGCGCGACTACGGCAGCTTCATCCCCGGCCTGCGCCCCGGCAAGCGGACGGCGGACTACCTCGAGAAGGTCATGATGCGCATGACCTACGTCGGCGCGGCGTTCCTGTGCATCATCGCCGTCATCCCCACCGCGATCAGTGCGTGGCTGAACATCCCGCCGATGATCGCGGCGTTCCTGGGCGGGACCGGGCTGCTGATCGTCGTCAGCGTCGCGCTGGACATGGTGCAGCGCCGCATCGAGGCGAACCTCCTCATGCGGAACTACAGCGGCTTCCTCAGCGGCGGGCCCGGCAACAAGGGCAAGCGCATCAAGGGGCGGCAGTACTGAGGACGTCGCTCGTTGCTAGTTCCTCGTTGATAGCAGCACCCGCCCGAGCGTCACTAGCGACCGGCGACTGACCCACTAGCAACTGCTCCTTCCATGCCGATCGTCCTCAAATCCCGCACCGAGATTGAGAAGATGCGCCGGGCGGGGCAGGTCGGCTGCGAGATCCTCGCCAAGATGCGCGTCGCCGCCGCAGCCGGCGTCTCGACCGCCGAACTCGACGAACTCGCGCGGTCGGAGATGGCCAAGGTCGGCGCGCGGGCGCTGTCGAAGAACTACCCGACCTACAAGGAAGGAGGGCTTCCCGGACACACCTGCATCAGCGTCAACGAGGAGGTCGTCCACGGCATTCCCGGCCGGCGGGTGCTGAAGGAAGGCGACCTGGTAACGCTCGACGTCGCGCTGTCGCTCGAAGGGTACTGTGCCGACACGGCCACCACCGTCCCGATCGGCCCGATCTCGCCGCAGGCCAGCCGCCTCCTCGACGTGACGCGCGAGACGCTGACGCTGGCGATCCAGCACATGAAGCCGGGCCGCAAGTGGTCCGACATCGCCCGGCTGATGCAGTACCACGTCGAGCCGCAACGGCTTCAGCGTCGTGCGCGAGTTCGTCGGCCACGGCATCGGCCGCACGATGCACGAGGACCCGAAGGTGCCGAACTTCGTCACGCAGGAACAACTGCGGGGCGACTTCAAGCTCCGCCCCGGCATGACGCTGGCGGTCGAGCCGATGGTCGTCGCGGGTCGGCGGGACGTCGAACTGCTCGGCGACAAGTGGACGGTCGTGACCGAGGACCGACTCCCCGCCGCCCACTTCGAGCACACGGTCGCCGTGACGGAAGCCGGCGTCGACATCCTGACCGACGGGCGGGCGCCGGTGCTGACGTAGACAGACGTGCCGTTGTCGTAAGGCCTTGAGAAGAAAGTCTTTTTCTGCTATAAAGCTCGATTCCCGGCCCCGGGGTCGGACTCAAGCTACTACTGCCACTGGAATTACGATCATGAAAGTTCGAAGCAGCGTCCGGCGGATTTGTGAGAACTGCAAGGTGGTCCGCCGCAAGGGCGTCGTGCGGGTGATCTGCACGAACACGAAGCACAAGCAGCGGCAAGGATGAAGCAGTTGCTAGTTGTTAGTTGCTGGTTGCTAGTCAACGCAGCCGGCTTCACTAGCAACTAGACACCAGCAACTAGCAACTTTGGAGCAAGCATGCCCCGTATCTCTGGTATCGACATCCCGAACGACAAGCCGATCTGGATCAGCCTCACGTACCTCTACGGCATCGGCCGGACGAACAGCCGGGTGATCCTGAAGGAACTCGGCATCGACGGCCAGCGCCGGGCGAAGGACCTGAGCGAAGAGGAACTGGGCGCGGATCATCGGCATCATCGACCGCGACTTCGCCGTCGAGGGGCGCGCTCCGCCGCTCGATCCAGCAGAACATCGCCCGCCTGCGCGACATCGGCAGCTTCCGCGGCAACCGCCACCGCCGCTCGCTCCCGGTCCGCGGCCAGCGCACCTGGTCCAACGCCCGCACCCGCAAGGGCCCGCGCAAGACCGTCGCCGGCAAGAAGGGCGTGAAGGAACTCGGCAAGTAGAGAATGAGTTGCTAGTTGTCAGTTGCTAGTTGCTAGCGAACAAACAGCAGCGGCAGCCGGCTCCTGCTAGCAACTCGCAACTAGCAACTAGCAACTATCACAGCGGGGACGGCGTAGATCCGGTCGATCCGCACAGAAGAGGACACTGATCATGGCAGAGCAAGGCAAGGGCGCGCCGGCGGCAAGAATGCCCCGAAGAAGCCGCGTCCGCAAGGGCGTCACCCGCGGCGTGGCGCACATCAAGGCGACGTTCAACAACACGATGGTGACGATCACCGACACCAACGGCGAGACGCTCTCCTGGGCGTCGGCCGGGACCGTCGGCTTCAAGGGCGCCCGCAAGAGCACCCCGTTCGCCGCCGGCCGCGCCGCCGAGAACGCGGCCCAGCAGGCGAAGAAGCACGGCCTCCTCGAGATCGAGGTGAAGGTCAAGGGCCCCGGCGCCGGGCGCGAGCAGGCGATCATCCAACTCCAGCACGCGGGGCTGAAGATCACCGGCATCGAGGACGTCACCCCGCTGCCCCACAACGGCTGCCGCCCGCCGAAGAAGCGGCGCGTTTGAATGGCGATTTTGGATTGCGGATCTTGGATTTTGGACTGCGGGCTAACAATGCTTGCGTCTGATTCGAGGTCCCTCAATCCAAAATCCGCAATCCAAAATCCAAAATCGATCGCGCCCCACGGCGAGGCGAAAGAACAGATGGCCCCTAACGGTTGGGGCGGGAACCTTTCGCGATCCGCGGGCGGCGCATAAGGAGACGACATCATGAGGATCCGATGGCGCGGACTCGAACTGCCCAGCCGGGTGGTTCGTGACCAGGCGGTTTCGACCGAAAATTACGCGAAGTTCAGCGCCGAGCCCTTCGAGCGCGGGTTCGGCACGACGGTGGGCAACAGCCTCCGCCGCATCCTGCTCTCGAGCCTCGAGGGCGCCGCGGTTACGCACATCAAGCTGCGCGGCGCGGAGCACGAGTTCTCCAGCCTGCCCGGCGTGATGGAGGACGTGACCGACATCATCCTGAACATCAAGAGCCTCATCGTGAAGCTCGACGCCGACGAGCCCAAGGAGATGAAGCTCGTCGCCCGCAAGGCCGGCGCGATCACCGCCGGCATGATCGAGGGCGACCCGGCGATCACGGTGATCAACAAGGACCTCGTGATCGCGACGCTCACCGAGGACGTCCCGTTCGAGATGACGCTCACGGTCGACAAGGGCCGCGGCTACGTCACGGCGTCGGAGAACATCCAGGACACCGAGGAGCAGGAGATCGGCACGATCTCCGTCGACAGCCTCTACTCGCCGGTGACACGCGTCCGCTACGCGACCGAGGACGCCCGCGTCGGCCAGAAGACCGACTACGACCGGCTGATCCTGGAGATCTGGACGAACGGCACGATCACGCCGGAGATGGCGCTGGTCGAGGCGAGCAAGATCCTCCGCAAGCACCTCAACCCGTTCGTGCAGTACTTCGAGCTCGGCAGCGACGTCGCCAACGACGACGCGATCGCCGCCCTGCGCGAGGCGAACAAGGCCACGATCGACCCCGAGCTTCAGCAGAAGCTCGGGATGACGGTGCAGGAACTGGACCTGTCGGTCCGGGCGAACAACTGCCTGGAGTCGGCGAAGATCGGGTCGGTCCGCGACCTCGTGAAGAAGACCGACGCCGACCTGCTGAAGGTCCGCAGCTTCGGCAAGACCAGCCTCCGCGAGGTCAAGCGCAAGCTGGCCGACATGGGCCTGAGCCTCGGCATGGACCTCGACGCCGCCGCCGCGGCCCAGGCCGCCGCCGCCAGCGCGGGCGACGATGACGACGACGATGACGACGACCAGACCGAGACGGCCGGCGTCGGCGGCGCGGAAGACGCCGAACAGTAAGAAGTAGCATTTTGAATTTTGGATTTGCGATTTTGGATCGGTGAGCGCGAAGGCGCTGCCCTCCGCTTCCGATCCAAAATCCGCTATCCAAAATCCAAAATCGAGGTACCCGACATGTCCAGTCATATGATTCGCGGCCGGCAGCTGAGCCGGGACACCGAGCACCGCAAGGCGCTCCGCCGGAACATGGCGCAGAGCCTGTTCGAGCACGGCAAGATCCGCACGACGCTGCCGAAGGCGAAGGAGATCAAGTCCTTCGTCGAGAAGCTCGTCACCCTGGCCCGCACCGACAACGTCAACAACCGCCGGCGCGTCGTGCAGCTCATGCAGGACCGGCGGATCACCGACGAGGAGCAGGAGTTCATCCTCAACGAGCGCGGCCGCGAGCGCACGGTGGTGCAGCGGCTGTTCGAGGAGATCGGCCCGAAGCTGGCCGACCGCCAGGGCGGCTACACCCGCATCATCAAGACGAGCGACTACCGCATCGGCGACGGCGGCAGCATCGTGCTGCTTCAGTTGCTGACCGATGAGGCCGAGAAGCCCACGGGCACCGTCCGCCGCAGCGCCGGCCTGCGGCGCAAGCGCAACGAGCGGCGTCACCAGTTCGCGACGAAGCTCGCCAAGGGCAAGACCGCAAAGCCCGACGCGCCCGCCGCCGCGCCCGCCGCGGCCGACGCGCCGGCCGCCGAGGGCGCCGCCGAGTAACGATCTCCGACGACAACGTCATAAAAGCAGGGCCGGCCCGTTGGGCCGGCCCTGTCCGTTTCAGGGGTGTCGCGAAACGGATTGTCCGTTGGCCACGACGCCTTTGGGGTGGATACTGGATCGCCTGAGCGGGTTATGCGGCCCACATCGTGTTGCGCTGCCACAAGATGTAGCTATAAGTGGTGGTTTGGCATGTCTTTGTTTGACAGGCGACTGCGGCCAGAATTACAATTCCACCGGCCAAGGCACCACTCTTGCCGTATAGTTGATTCGCGCGACGGACATCATGGGAAGGTCGGCGGGTATGACCCGCATGTGCCCTTCGTCGGGTCGGCTGGAGCGATTGCCTGCCCGTCGACGGGTATCGGTTGTCGCGTGGACGTACGTCAGCGCGGGCGGGCCGGCCGCGGGGGCTTCTAGGGAAGGCATTGACCTTTTATGTCCGAGTTCGCTGACATCATCCGTACGACGCTGGTGTTCCTTTACGCCGTGACGTTGTTCCTCATCGCCATGTACGGCGTGCACCGGTACGTGCTCGTCTACCTGTACGTCAAGCACCGCAAGGACGGCTACGTCCCGAAGGGGAAGTTCCCGTCGCTGCCGCGCGTGACCGTGCAGCTCCCGATGTACAACGAGGACCAGGTCGCCGAGCGCGTCATCCGCTCGGCCTGCCAGATCGATTACCCGCTCGACCTGCTCGAGATCCAAGTCCTCGACGACAGCACCGACCACTCGGCCGAGATCGCCCGCAACGCGGTCGACGAGTGGGCGGCCAAGGGCTACCCGATCAAGTACATCCACCGGACCAACCGCAAGGGCTACAAGGCGGGCGCGCTGGCCGAGGGGATGGAGCAGGCGACTGGCGACTTCGTCGCGATCTTCGACGCCGACTTCCTCCCGCCGCGCGACATCCTGCACAACGTGCTCGACTTCTTCACCGACGAGAAGGTCGGCATGGTGCAGATCCGCTGGGACCACCTCAACCGCAACGCCAGCCTGCTCACCAAGGGCCAGGCGATCTTCCTCGACGGGCACTTCGTGATCGAGCACACGGCCCGCAATCGCAGCGGCCGGTTCATGCACTTCAACGGCACGGCCGGCGTCTGGCGCCGCACGACGATCAACGACGCGGGCGGCTGGCAGCACGACACGCTCACCGAGGACCTCGACCTCAGCTACCGCGCCCAGATGAAGGGGTGGCAGTTCGTCTACCTCCCGCAGTACGCCGCCCCCGCGGAACTGCCGCCGGAGATGGTCAGCTTCAAGCAGCAGGCCCACCGCTGGACGAAGGGGAGCGTGCAGACGGCCGTCAAGCTGCTGCCCAAGATCCTCAAGAGCCGCCTGCCGTACCGCATCAAGAGCGAGGCGTTCTTCCACCTGACGAACACCGTGGTCTACCCGCTGATGGTGTTCCTCACGCTGATGATCTACCCCGCGTTCTTCGCCTACTTCGACGGCATCGAGGCGCCGCTCAAGAGCGTGCCGTGGGGGCGCTTCATGTTCACCGCCAGCCTGTTCGTCCTGGCGACCTGCTCGGCCAGCACGTTCTTCGTGTTCGGACAGCGCGAGTTGTTCGGCAAGGAGGCCGGCTGGAAGACGATCCTCTACCTGCCGTTCCTGATGAGCCTCGGCGTCGGCGTCGGCATCAACAACGCCAAGGCGGTGTTCGAGGGGCTCTGGAGCGCCCTGCGCCGCAAGGAGAGCGAGTTCGTCCGCACGCCCAAGTACGGCGTCACCGGCATCGACCGCCAGCGCTACAAGGTGACGCCGATCAGCATGCTGACGCTCAAGCGGCTCACGCTGCCGATCATCGAGATCGCGTTCGGCTGCTACATCCTCTCGTGCATCCTCATCGCGATCTGGTACGGCTTCGGCTTGGCCAGCATCCCGTTCCTGCTGATTTTCGCCGGCGGCTACTTCTACGTCGGATTCGCCTCGATCCACGCCCTGTACAACATGCAGCGCGAGAACGACGAACTACTCGCCGCCGCCGCCGCCGAGTCGCTGCCGACCTGATCGCACCGCAATATGAATCCTTTCGTCCAGAACAATCGCACCATAGGGAGCACCCGGAGCGGACCTGACATACAGAGGCGTCTGCAGTGTCCGCCGGAGCAAACAATAGCGCAGGGATGCGTAATCAATGGTTGGTGACCGATTCATTCAATTCGTGGGCCGGAGCGTAAGCGGCCTTCTTGGCCGTGAGAGCGCACTGATTCGCCGTGCCCGACCTGCGTACGAGCGCATCCTCGATCGGTACAGTGCGGGTCGCGGGATTTCTTGGACGATCAACGGTGCGGACTACCGGATTGATCCGAGCAGCCGTCATCGCCTTGCCCATCTTTATGACCCGACCGTGGCCGACTTCTTGAGAGCGCGCGTCCAGCCGGGCGCAGTGTGTTTGGATGTCGGCGCGAACGTGGGGGTGTATGTGTTGCAGTTCGCCCGCTGGGTGGGACCGACGGGCAGGATCGTCGCATTCGAGCCGAACGCCGGAGCGCGGCGGGTTCTCGAACGACACCTGCGGATGAACCACATTGCGGATCAAGTGCAGGTCGTCCCTGTCGCCGTCGGAGAAGCGGACGGCGAAGCGACCCTTTTTGCCGCCGGCGCGGATGGGATGAGCAGGCTTGGGCAGCCGAACCCGTTGATCGCTGACTCGGTGGAGTCCCAGGCCGTCCACGTCGTCACGTTAGATCGTTTCTGCCTCGATGGTAGCATCGCGCCGGATTGGATGCTGATCGACATCGAGGGGTTCGAAATCGCGGCTCTCGCTGGCGCGCAAAACATCATTCGCGCCCGCGGGCAGGCGCTCGGAATTGTCGTCGAGATGCATCCGGGTGCCTGGTCATCAGCGGCCACAACACGGCAGCGCGCCGAGTCCCTGCTAGAGGAATTGCAGTTCCGGCCCATTCCGTTAACGGGCCAGACAGATCCGCTTGGAGAACACGGTACGGTGTTTCTAGAGCGGTTTTGACCCGCGATGGCTCTGTTGAGACCCTTGGTGGCGAAGCGGAAGACTATGTCGTGCGACGGACAAGGAGGTTCCGATGCGCGAGATGAGCAAGAGCGCGGTCGGCGTGGCCCGAGGCAGCTCGGTCGGCGAGGCGTCGCTGCCGCGGTACGCGAGCCGGTACAGCCGCCGCGACGGGTTCACGTTGCCGCAGCTGTTCGCGTGCCTGGCGGTCCGCCGGTTCCTCGGGCAGGACTACCGCGGGATCGAGGCGTTGCTCGGCGAGTGGTCAGCTGCGGGCGGCGATCGACCCCGCGGGTGCCGGACCACTCGACGCTCTGCCTGGCCGAGGCCAAGCTGATGGCCGACGGCGACGGTGGGGAAAGGGGTCGTCGTCGTCGTCCGCCTTCGCCGCGCTCGCCGCCTGCTTCGGCCGGGCCCGCGCGCTCGGGCTGCTCGACCCCGCGGAGGACGCCGACCCCGCCGCCCGCGAGGCCGCGGTCGACGCGACCGGGCTGGAGACGCGGCACGCGTGGCCCACTTCCGCCGGCGGTGCGGGCGGGACCGGCACGTGACGCACGAGGCGTGGCCGAAGCTGACGGTCGCGCTGCACACGCGGACGCACCTGATCGCCGGCGCGCACGCCTGCCGCGGCCCGGGCAACGACGGCCCGGGGTTCGAGCCGGTCGTCCGCCAGGCGGCGGCGAACCTGCGGCGGGTGCTGGCCGACCGGGCGTACGACGGGGAGCGGAACCACGTGCTGTGCCGCCGCGAGCTGGGCGTGCGGACGACCGCGATCCCGCTGAACCGGCCGAACCACGGGCGGCGGTGGCCCAAGACGAAGTACCGGCGGCTGATGCGGCAATTCCCCAAGCGTCTACCGCCAGCGGGCGCAGGCCGAGAGCGGGTTCAACCCGCGCCAGCGCCTGCTCGGGTCGGCGCTGACCGCCAAACGCGAGGACCGGCAGCACGGCGAGCTGCGGATGCGCGTGCTGACGCACAACCTCATGCTGCTCGCGGCGTGCAACTGAGGGTCTCAACAGAGCCACCCGCGATCTTATGTGGCGTGCCGACAGTCATCCTTTCTCAGAGCCACTTGTTCCGCCGGAACATGTAGAGCAATCCCGCGATCAGCGCGAGGATCAGCCCCATCGAAATCCAGAAGCCGGCGTTGGACTTGAGGATCGCGTTGAACACGGGCACGTCGAAGTTCTGGCCGTAGAAGCTCGTGACCACGGTGGCCGGCAGCGCGACGACCGTGATGATCGTCAGCGTCTTCATGATCACGTTGAGCTGGTTGCTGATGCTCGTCAGGTACATGTCGCGGGCGCCGAGGACGAGGTCGCGGTACAGCTCGACGAGTTCGACGACGCGCACGAGGTGGTCCGACACGTCGCGGAAGAAGATGCGCGTCCCCTCGCGGATGAACGGCACGTCGCCGCGGGTGATCTGCGCGATCACCTCGCGCTGCGGGCCGACGATCCGCCGCAGGTTCAGCAGCTCGCGCTTCTTCACCGCGATCTCGCTCAGGACCGCCGGGTCGGGCTTGGTGACGGCGCGCTCCTCGAGCTGGTCGAGGTTCTCCTCGAGGTAGTCCAGGATCGGGTCGTAGTGGTCGACGAGGTGGTCGAGGATCATGTACAGCAGCACGTCGGTGCCGCGGTCGATCGTGCGCGACGCGTCCGCCTCGGCCTTGGCCAGCACGGTCTCCACGCTCTTCATCTGCTCGTCGCGGACCGTGACGAGGTAGCGGTCGGAGACGAACACGTCCAGCTCCTTCGTCCGCAGCTTCTCGCGGAACGTCTCCAGGTCCGGCCCGTGGAACACCATGTAGAAGTACCCCTTCTGACAGGCGTCGCCGACGTGATTGTAGCTCTCGATCTTCGGCCGCTGCGCGTAGTTGATCGTGTCTTCGATCGCCAGCGGGTGGAAGCCAAACACGTCGTCGAGCAGGCCGATCTCCTCGTCGGTCGGCTTGAGCATGTCGAGCCAGAACGTGCAGTTGGGGTCGCGCACGGCGGCGGCGAGGGACTGGACCGACGTGTCGCGGATCACGCGGCCGTCGCCGTGCTTGATGAAGGCGGTCAGCATGTCGCTACTTTATCCACGGATGAGCACGGGTGAACACCGGCTGCGACCGCGTCCGCGTCCGCGGTCGGGGGGCACGGTCGCGCGGCGCGGCAACGATGTGGTCCGGTGCGGGCAGAACGACCGTAGACCCGACGCCGACGCCGCGCGTGCCGCCGGCGCCGCGCGCCGGTCGCCGTACATCCGCCGCTACTTGCGCAGTTCGTGAAGCAGGTGGGACAGCTCGGGCAGGACGAGCCGCTGCATCGCCAGTTCCACCGCCGGGGTCGACCCGGGCATCGCGAAGACCGGCTTCCCGCGCCCGACGCCGCCGACCGCGCGGCTCATCATCGCGCCGCTGCCGATCTGCTCCCAGCTCAACATCCGGAACAGCTCCCCGAAGCCGGGGAGCCTGACGTCGAGGTGTTCCTCGACGACGGCGATCGTCCGGTCGCGCCGGCTGATCCCGGTGCCGCCGTTGGTGAGGATCACGTCCACGGCGGCGTCGCCGAGCAGGGTGTCGAGCACCGCGCGGAGCGCGTCGGCGTCGTCGGCGATGATTCGATACGCGGCGACGGCGTGGCCGGCCTCGGCCAGGAGTTCGCGAATCCGCCGGCCGCTCTTGTCCGTCTCCTCGGTGCGCGTGTCGCTCAGCGTGACCACGGCGCAGCGGGCGACGATCTTGTCGGCGGCGGAGGCGCGGATGTGTTGGTCGTAGCCCACGGGTCCTACTTTGAAGAGGCGGCCGCTTCGGGGATCCGCTCGACCGCCGTGGCCGCGAGCCGGCCGTTCTCGCGGGCGACGACGAACTTGTTCCGCGACGGCTCGGGCGCGAGCGTCGTATCGATGCGGTCGCCCGCGCCGCGCGGCACCGCCAGCACGTCCGAGAGGCCGCGTTTGCCCGCGTAGACGCGCAGCTCGAGCACCGACCGCTTGTCGAACTTCCCCTCGATCCGGGTGTAACCCACCTTGCCCGGCTCCACGACCGTCGACGGCCACAACGTCTCGTCCGACGACGGCGTCCCCACGGCCGCCTGTTCCGGCGACGCCAGGTGCGCCTCGAACGGCGGGCCCTGTTTCGCCAGCCCGATTGTCAGCGGGGCCTGCGTCCGGTTCAGCACTTCCACGTTGTACCGCCGCGTCTCGGCGCAGCCGGCGACGGCGGCGAGCGAGAGGGCCATGAGCAACACGATGAGACGCCGTTCGATCATGGGCCGCATCCTATCGCCACCCGCCAGCAAGGGAAGGGCGGCCGCAGATGCGCCGCAACAATCGGAATCCGACAGGGAGTACCAGCGCGCGACGCTGGAGTGATCGCGCAGATATGGCGAGATCGCTCGAAACAACTTTGCGAACTCCCTCGCCCTTTCAGCCGCAGGCCCGAAGGGCCCGTTTCCGTGTCGGCACGAAACCGTCCAGGGAAGTCGAGACGTTTGATGCGCGGGCATGCTGCAACGCGCATGCGACAGCAGACACCCTACGCGCGTGCGAGTGTGACGGTGAGCGTCTCCCGCGCGCCGCCTCGTAAACTTGGAAGAACGCCTCCGCCGACTCATACCGCTCGGCCGGGACGCGCCTGCACGGGACGTCGTCGACGAGTCGGTCCGCGTCGAACGGCCATGGCTCGACCGTGAGCATCGTGCGACCCGGATGGCCCACCGTCAGCGTGACCGCCGGCCCGCCCGGCTTCGGCTGGACGTCGGGCAGCGAGGGGAACAGGTCCTCGCTGCAGCAGACGTCCAGGCTCAGCGCGTCGATGGGCGCGCAGGTACCCGAAGTTGAACCGCAGCAGGTCCTCGTCGGCGTCCGTCCCCGCGGCCGCCAGTCCCTGCTTCAGCGGCACGTCCGTCCGCAGGCCGAGTCGGCGGCGAGCGCCTCCTGAAGTTCGACCTGCCGGTGCTGGAACTTGTTCAGTTCGAAAACTTCGGCCGCGCGCGCCCGCTCGTGCGGCTGGTCGTCGTCGCGCATCGCGATGAACGACAGGCCCATCACGTGGAGGCTCACGAGCAGGCCGGCGTACGGGTCGTGCGCCGCCACCCGCCGGGCCGACTCGCCCCACACGCGGGTCGCGATGCTCATCGGCGACTCCAGCACGTGGAGCGGCTCGCCGCGGTCGTTGAGCGTCGGCCGGTCGTCGTGCAGCGGCCAGCCGCAGTCGTGCAGGGCGATGCCGTCCATCACGGGCTGAAGCGGCGAGGGTGGCTCGAAGGTCGCGTTCCCGAGGTGGCGGGCGAAGCGGCCGGCCAACGCGTGGTCGTGCTGCGTGACCAGGAAGAACTCGTCGCCGCGGCGGTGCCGGATCATGCCCGACAGCGTACCGCGGGCGACGCGTCGGCGGCCACCCCGAAGGTGACGCCGCGACGCGCTCACATCCCAGTTCAACGACATGCCCGCCGGGCGCCCGCCGCGGTGTCGCGGGGCGCGGGTTTCTGGTAGAACTCGCCGCCCGAAGGAGTGCCGCAAATGGAGTCGATCCCGATCGTGCTGCTGGCCGCCCGTGCTGATCGTGCGGCTGGGGCAGACGCTGTACTACGTCGGCCTCGCCCGCTCGAAGAACGCGGCCGCGCGTCGGTGCGGAGCCTCTGTGACCTGTGCGTGTCGGCGCTGGCGTTCTGGGCGATCGGCGCGGCGATCCTCGGCCAGTCGTCCAACGGGTTCTTCGGCATCGCGCTACGCCTGCTGCTGGGGTGGGGCGGGACGCCGCCGACGGCGCTGTTCTACGCAACGGTCGTCCTGATCGGCACCGCCGTCGTCGGCGGGTCGCTCGCCGAGCGGTCGCGGTTCTTCCCGCTCTGCGCCGCGTGGGCGGTGCTGGCGGGCCTCGTCATCCCGACCGCCGCGGTGGACGTGGGGCGGGTGGCTCGAGCGGCTCGGCGTCGTCGACTTCGCCGGCGCGCCGGCGCCGTCCATCTGGCCGCCGGCGCGTTCGCGCGCTGGCGGCGGCGGCGGCGGTGGGGCCGCGGGCGGGGAAGTACAACCGCGACGGCTCGGCCAACATGATCCCCGGGCACAGCGTGCCGTTCGCCGTCTGCGGGGCCGTCACGATGCTCGTCGGCTTCGTCCCCTACGCCGTTGGTTGTGCGCTGCTACGATCGCTATCGTCCGCTTCGCCGGCCGCCGACGACGCGCTCGACGCAGGCTGGCGCCCGCCGCCGCCAACGTGCTGCTGGCGGCGGCGGCGGGCGGGGCGACGGCGCTGGCGGTGGGGCAGGTGCGGTACGGCAAGGCCGACGTCGGCCTGGCGCTGGGCGGGTTCCTCGGCGGCCTCGTCGCCAGCACGGCGGGGGGCCGGCGGTCGGGTCGCTCGCGGCGGTCGTCACCGGCGCGGTGCGGGGCCTGCTCGTCCCGGCCGCCGGCATCGCTCGACCTGTTCGGCCGCGTCGACGACCCCGCCGGCGGCGTCGCGATCCACGGCGTCGGCGCGCGTGGGGCCTCGTCGCCGCCGCCCTGTTCGTCCCCGGCACGTTCGGCCAGCACCTCGCCCGCCTCGGGGCGCACCTGCTGGCGATCCTCGTCATCGCGGCGTTCGCCGGCGGCGCGGCGCCGCGCTGTTCGCGCTGCTCAAGCGCCTCACGCCCGTCCGCTCGACGGAGGCCGACGAGTACGACGGCCTCGACCTCGCCGAGCACGACATCGGCGCCTACCCCGACTTCCAGCAGACGATGATCAAGAGCTACCACCTCCGCGAGGCGTGACGCCGACCGCCGCGTCGGACGGCCGCGGCGGCAGACGTCGACGCGCGGTCGGACGTGCGACGGACGCGCGGCGAAGCTGCCAAGCGGTACGCGTCTCCGTCAACAAGTTCGCTTCCCCGTGCCGCCCGAGGGTCGGTGACGCTTCGTTCGACGCGCAGTCCCGACGCCCGCGCCGCCGTCGGAACGGAGCAGCGGTTCCATCGTCGTAATGACCTTCTGATGCGACACGAGAACGACGCAGGCGTCGCATCTACGGGGCAGGATTGAAGCGACCGTCGCCGGACGGAAGGCCGTAAGCTCCGCCGATGCCTGACGCGTTCCGGGCACTTCTCAGGCAGGTGTAACAGTCGCGGCTGACAGGCGCCGTCATCCCGAGCGACAGGGACGAGGGATCGCGGGCGGGGAGGGTGCGCGTCGTCCCAGCCCGAGATCCCTCTGGTCGCTACCGCTCCCCTCGGGATGACATGGCTGGCCATGCTACACTCAACCAAGGACTGCTTTTGACAAGAATTTGATAGCCGGTTTCCGTGTTGCAAGCGGTCGTCATCTGCAACCGGTGACGCGCGCTTGAGGCATGTCCCGACCGCGTGTCGATCACTCGTCCAGATGAGCATTACGGCGCGCCGCGCGCGGAGCTGCTTGTGGCACTTGGTGGTCGCCGCGACTGTTCATCGCGATCACTTCGCGTCGGCGGGGCGGGGGCGTGCAGGCGGGCCGCGCGCTCAATCGGCGCGCGGGTGTTCACGCCTCGGGCGTGGCGGCCTGGGGCTTGTACTTCAGTTTCAGCGCGTCGAGCGACGCGACGCCGGCCGGGAGGCGGGCCTCTTCCATCAGCATCACGGGGGAAGCCGTCGCGCACCGGGTAGGCGAGGCCGCCCTCCTCGGCGATCAGGAAGTCGCCCTCCTCGCGCAGGCGGCTGCCGGTGAGCGGGCAGCGGAGCATCTCCAGCAGGTCCGGGTCGATCATCGGTGGGCGCCTTTCTGCGCGAGTCGTCATGTTCGTCGTCGGGGTCATCGATCCACGGCCCCAACGGTGGAGCGTGCTCGAACATCGTGGAAGCGAAGTTCGACGGCTCGCGCCGCGCGAAACCGCTACACGGCGGACGTCCCGCGGCGAAACTAACCGCCGGGCGCGGGACGTGCGGTGCGTCGCAGGCAATATAGGGTGTCGGCCAGCAGCATCAAGGAGACGCCGCCCGGCCCGCCCGGGTGCTGCACCCGCACCGCGTGGAGCAGCGCGTCGGCCGTCGGCCGCGTCTGCGCGTTAAGGACGAACGCCGGCAGGCCCCACGGCTGCGACGTGGCGTGGTCGGGCTGCGTCTCGCGCTGCACCCACTCGGCGTGTCGCCGCACCGCGGCCGTCACCGCCGCGTCGCCCGACTGCGCCGCGTAGGCGCTCGCCGCGTGCAGCAGGACGAGCTCGTGGAACCAGAGCGTCTCGGGGTTGTCCGACGGCGACGGGCGCAGGAACGGCCCCTCGGGCGACTGGGCGGCGATGAGGCGCCGGAACGCGTCGGCCGCGCCCGCGTCTCGAACCGGTCCGCCGAGCAGATCGGCGCCGACGCACAGCGCCACCGCCGCCCACGCCGCGCCGGCGATCTCCTCGCCGCGGGCCGCGGCAAACGTGCCGCCCGCGTCTGGCCGAAGCACTGCCTCCGCGCCCAGCGCCGCACACCACCGCGCCAGCGGCGCCGCCCATTCCGCCGCGACCGCCGCCGACGAGGCCGACCGCTCGCTCGCCGCCTCGTACGCCCGCAGCCAGCAGTACGCCAGCAGCGGGCGGTAGTGCCCCCGCCGGTGCCCGCTGGCGTCCTCGACGTCTACCGCGCCCACGTCTCGCACCGCCACGAGCGGCCCGCCCGCCGCGGCGAGCGCCGCCGGGCCCGCGTCGAGCAGCGCGAGCGGGAAGATCTCGCCGCGTTCCACCCGAAGCGTCCCCGCCGGCTCGGCGCCGATCGGCTGCGCCACGCCGCGCATCGCGCCGCGAATGATCGACGGATAATCGGCTCCCGCTCCGCTCAAGTTCGCTCCAGCTCGACTGTTCTTGCTACGAGACGAGCTCTGTGCAAATTGTACGCCGAGGCTCAACGACCGACGTCCGATCTTGCCCTAAGGGCGTGCCGCGGAGCAGTCGCGTCTCTACCGCCTGGCGGCAGGTTGTCGCCGGACCGCCAACCCCCCGAATTGCCTGACCGCCCGCTCACAGCCCCGGGCTCACTCGCGGCTCTTCGAAAGCTGCGGACGCCGCGCCGTCGTGTGGGATCGCCGCCTCCATCGGACGCAGGGCTGGGCCTGCGCTGTGCGGCGAGGGTGGCGCTTTCCGTCGGCGACCTCGCGCGTTCGTACGTTGTCGGGGTGAGCGCGCAGTCTCACCGGGAGGGCTCACGCGCCCGGCATCATGCGCGATTGTCGCTTCTACATGAGCAAGAATACTTCACGATCAGACTCTCACCGCTTCGGTCACGCCACGACCGCCGGTACCATCCCCCCATGGCGGAAAACGACCCCCTCCAGATCATTCTGTCCCACGACCGCTGGGCCACCGCCCAACTCCTCGACGCCTGCGGCCCCCTCGCGCCTGAGGAATTTCAACGGCGATTCGACATCGGGCCCGGGTCGCTCCACGACACGCTCACGCACATCGTCGGCGTGGTCCGCACGTTTACCGACACGCTCGCCGCCCAAACACTGCGCCCGCGCCTCGAGACCGACGGCCAGCGCCGAACCCCCGCCGAGCTGCGCGCCCTGCTCGACGAGGCGTACCCGGCCTTCGCCGCCGAGGCCCGTCGCCGCCCGGTCGACGAGATCATCACGCGCACCTTGAAGGACGGCAGGACCCTCCGCATGACCCGCGGCGCCGCCCTCGCCCACGTCACCACGCACGGCACCCACCACCGCGCGCAGTGCCTGAACCTGCTCCGCCACCTCGGCGTCACACCGCTCCCGCCGAGCAGCGTCGCCGAGTGGACGTGGAGTGGCGGCGTCGAAGGGTAAGGGGCGTTCCGCCCGGGCCGCACCGCCTCCCTCGGCCGGCGCTCGCCTTGCCGCGCACGGCGCCGCCGGCCGACTGGTCTGCGAAACGCGGGGGAACCGTGGGAGCAAGCTCCCACGGCGTTTCAGGAAAACGACGCGTGGCATGCGACCACTTCTTCAACTTGAACGTTGGACGTTGGACGTCGAGCGTCGGACGTTCGCTCCGGAGTCGAATGCGAACGTCCAACGTGCGAGGCTTTAATCCGTCACGCCGTCGACCTGCTTCACCTCGACCTGTTCGTTGCGGGAAAGGTCGGCGAGCGTGCGCTTGCCCATCACGGCCTTGAGTTGCACGCGGCCGTCCATGAACTGCTTGTCGTGGACGCGGGTGTGGGACTCGAGGAACGAGAGGAGCCGGCCGTTGGTGACGTCGGCCTCGAGCGTGACGTCGACCTGCTGGCCGCGGACGGCGCGGTAGACCGCCTCCTGCACGTCCTGCAGGCCGCGGCCGGTGCGGGCGCTGACGGGGATCGCGTCGGGGCGGAGCGTGCGCCACTCGGGGTAGGCCTGCTCGCCCTCGTCGGTGTCGATCTTGTTCAGCAGCAGGATCTCGGGCTTGTCCTTCACGCCGATCTCCTCGAGCACGCCGTGCACGCTCTTGAACTGCTGCTCGGCGTGCGGGTGGCCGACGTCGAGCACGTGCAGCAGCAGGTCGGCGTGCACCGCCTCCTCGAGCGTGGCCTTGAAGCTGGCGACGAGGTTGTGCGGCAGGTCGCGGACGAAGCCGACCGTGTCGCTCAGCAGCGCCTCCGTCCCGCGCTCGAGCCGCCACCCGCGGGTCTTGGTGTCGAGCGTGGCGAAGAGCTTGTCGTCGGCGTAGGTGCCGGCGGCGGTCAGCGTGTTGAAGAGCGTGCTCTTGCCGGCGTTCGTGTAGCCGACGATGCAGACCGTGAAGTGGTCGAGGTTGCGCTGGGCGACGAGCCGGGTCTTGCGCTCCTGGATGTGCTCGATCTCCCCCTTAAGGTCGGCGATGCGCTTGCGGACGATGCGGCGGTCGACCTCGAGCTGCGTCTCGCCCGGGCCGCGCGAGCCGATGCCGATGCCGGCGCCCGTGCCGGCGACGCGGCCGAAGTGGCCCCACATGCGCGCGAGGCGCGGGTAAGTGTACTGCATCTGCGCCAGCTCGACCTGCAGCTTCGCCTCGTGCGTCTCGGCCCGCGTGGCGAAGATGTCGAGGATCAACTCCGAGCGGTCCAGCACCTTGATGCCGCGCTCGGCCTGCTTGCTGCCGGCCTCCTCGTTGATGATCTTCTCGAGCGCGCCGATCTGCCCGGGCGACAGGTCGTTGTCGAACAGCACGACGTTCGCCTTGTGCTGCTTGGCGAGGCCCGCGATCTGCTTCGCCTTGCCGCTGCCGACGTAGGTGCCGCTGTCGGGGCTCTGGCGGCGCTGCAACACCTCGGCGACGACGCTCGCGCCGGCGGTCTTGGCGAGCGAGGCGAGCTCGCCGAGCGGCTCGCGCGGGTCGGCCGTCGACCCCGGGAGGATCACCCCGACCAACACGGCCCGCTCCTGGCGGACCGACAGTTCCGTGCGCTTCAGATCTGACAAGTCGTTCCCTTCGTTCCCTGCGCCTGACCTTACTTCCCGTGCGTCCTGAACCGCCACCGTCGCGCGGATCACATCGGCCGGCTGACCATGTGCCGCGGGCCGGCGTTCGCCGGCCGCGGTCGACGATTCCAGCGTGAACCAAGTATATACGATCCGGCACGTCGGCCGGACCGGACGTTTCCGCGCGCGATATCGGGCGATTTGCGGGGCGGCGTCGGTTCCGGCGGTGGGGGACGGGTCCTACAATGCCGATCGCCATGGACACCACCGCCCCCGCCCCGGCCGAATTCCCGCTCCTGACGCACGTCGACGAGCTCGTCGAAGACCTCCGGACGAACGTCTCCAAGGCGCTGAAGCAGTTCGACATCGACGCGATCCACCAGGCCCGCGTGGCCACCCGCCGGCTGAAGGCGGCGCTGGACCTGTTCAAGCCGGTGCTCACCGGCGACCGCCGCCGGCCGTTCGCCCGCGAGCTGCGCAAGCTCCGCCGCCGGCTGGGGCCGCTGCGCGACCTCGACGTGATGCTCGACCACCTCCGCGAGTACGAGCAGGACCCCCGCCTCGCCCCGGCCGCCGCCTGGCTGGCGGGGGCGCTGTGCGGGCAGCGCGAGGCGGCGCGGGCGGTGTCGCGGGAGGACGCGGCGCCGGCGAAGGTGCTCGCCCGGCTCGGCCGCTGGTGGGGCCTGCGCGAGGAGGTGACCGAGGCCGGCGAGGCGGTCGACGCGCTGCTCGCCGAGTCGCTCCACCTCCAGGTCGACGCCTTCGCCGAGCAGGCCGACCGCCTCCTCGCCCACCAGCAGGCGGGCGCGACCAAACGCGACAAGGCGGCCACGGCCGCGACGACGACGACCGCCGCCGCCGCCGCCCCGGCGGCGCCCGCGGACGCCGCGACCGTCGACATCGGCCGCGTCGATCCGCACGAGTTGCGGATCGCGGGCAAGGCGCTGCGCTACACGTTGGAGATGGCGGCCAAGCAGGGGCACCCGCTGCCGAAGAACGTCGCCAAGATGTTCAAACAGATGCAGGAGTGCCTCGGCCTGTGGCACGACTACGTGGTGCTGTCCGACCGCATGCTGACCGCCGCCGTGGAACGGCTGCTCGGGCACTTCGACCCCGCGACGCACGAGAAGGTGCTGGACCTGGCGAAGCTGGCGCTCCGCAAATCGACGCGCGAGCTCGACCGGTTCTCGAAGCTCTGGAGCGAGCGCGGCGAGGAGCTGACGCGGTCGATCCGCGTCGCGTTCCCGCTCACGCGCTCGATCACGCCGGCCGCGGCGTCCGCGAGCCTTCCCGCGGCGATGCCGGTCGTCGCGGCGGCGGCGGGCGGCGGCGACGGCGTCAGCGGATCGCGAACGGATCCCGGTCCGCCGCGCTCAGAACCGTCGTCAACGCCGGCGCCTTGTCCGCCAGTTGCCGCGTCAGCCGTTTGAGCACGGCCCGCTCGCTGTTCGAGTGGAGCGTGCACACGACCGTCACGCCCGCGCGGGCGGCTTTCAGCGCGTCGTGGTGGCGCATCTCCCCGGTCAGGTAAAGCTCGGCGCCCTGCGCGATCGCGTCGTCGAGGAATTCGCCGCACGCGCCGGCGCAACACGCGGCGCGGGTGATCGGGCCGGTCGTGGGGCCGGCGACGAGCAGGTGTTGAAGTCCGAGTTCCCGCTTGATGCGCGCCAGCACGTCGGCCCGTTCGACACGCGCCATCGTGCCGATCCGGCCCTGCCCGAGCTTTTCCGGCGGGGCGGCGAGTTGCACGAGGTCGAACGCCGGCTCCTCGTACGGGTGCGACGCCCGCAGGGCCTGCAACGCGTCGGCGAGCTTCGCGATCGGCAGGACCGTTTCGACCTTCATCTCCTCCGACTGCTCGAGTTGCCCGCTCCGCCCGACGACCGGGTTCGTCCCCTCCTCGCCGTAAAACGTGCCGGTGCCCGGCGTGCGAAAGCTGCACCGCGTGTAGTTCCCGATGCGGCCGGCGCCGGCGTCGAACAAGGCGTTGCTCACGCGCTCCAGGTCCTTCGGCGGCACGAACGTCACCAGCTTGTACTGCGACGCCTTTGGCTCCACGAGCCGCAGCGGCATCCGGTCGCCGAGGCCGATCGCGTCGGCGAGCATGTCGTTCGTGCCGCCGTCGGCGACGTCGAGCGCGGTGTGCGGCGAGTAGAGGGCGACGCCGTCGCGGATCGCGTCGAACACCGGCCCCGGCGCGACGAGCCGCTTCACCGCGTCGAAGATCGGCGGGTGGTACGCGATCACGACGTCGCACCGCTCGCGCCGCGTCTCGGCGGCCACGTCCATCGTGTAGTCGATCGTCAGCATCGCCCGGGTCACCTCCTGCGCCGGGTCGCCTGCGAGCAGGCCCACGTTGTCCCACGCCTCGGCGTTGCGGGTGGGGGCGATCTCTTCCAGGACGCGCAGCAGTTCGGACAGTCGCATGCCGACCATCTTGTGACGCCGTCGGCAGCCCGACAAGCGCCCGTGACGCTCGACGCGTTGCGGAACTGTTACGCGATCGCTGGGGCAGTCGTCGCGGGGGGCCGGGGCCTGGCGCCGCCTCATGCGCGATCGAGCGGCGGATCGGCGGCAAGGCGAGACCGGTGGTCGTCATAGATCTCGCGCCGAAACGCCCAGCGCGTCGAACATCGCCCGCGCCTTCACGAGCGTTTCCTCGTACTCCTCGGCCGGCACGCTGTCGGCGACGATGCCGCCGCCGACGGCGACGTGGGCGAGGCCGTCCTTGATGACCATCGTGCGGATCGCGACGTTGAACTCGACGCCGCCGTCGGCCGCGATGTACCCGATCGCGCCGCAGTAGGGGCCGCGGCGGACGGGCTCGAGTTCCTCGATGATCTGCGTCGCGCGGATCTTCGGCGCGCCGGTGATCGAGCCGCCCGGGAAGGTGGCGCGGAGCAGGTCGACGAGGTCGACGTCGCCGCGCAGCGCGCCCTCGATCGTGGCGACGCCGTGGTAGACGGTGGGGTGGGGCTCGATCGTCCGCGGCTCGGTCACGCGCACGCTGCCGATCTCGCACACCCGGCCGAGGTCGTTGCGCTCGAGGTCGACGATCATGTTCAGTTCGGCCTGGTCCTTCGCGCTGTCGCGCAGCGCCACGTCCATCCCCGGCAGCCGCGGGCGCGTCCCCTTGATCGGGCGGGTGATCACGCGGCGGCGGCCGGCACGGTCGCGGGGCGTCACCCGGAGGAACAGTTCGGGCGAGTTCGAGAGGATCGCCGCGTCGTCGTACGCGAGGTACGCCCCGTACCGCGCCGGCGACTGCCGCCGCAGGCGCGCGTAGATCACGGCGGGGTGCTCGCCGGTGGCGACGGTGAACCGCTGCGAGAGGTTCACCTGAAAGACGTCGCCCGCGCGGATGTATTCGATGGCCCGGCTGACGGCGCGAAGGTAGCCGTCGCGACCAAAGGTGGAGCGGACGAGGCGGGGGGCGCCGACAGATGCGCCGGACGCCGGACGCAGGTTGCGGCGCGGCTGGGGGACGGGGTGTTGAAGCGAGAAGCGGAAAAGCGGAAGCCGGAGGTCGTCGGCCGCGCGTGACGGGATCTCCTCGAACGAGCGGCCGAAGTCGTAGCTCAGGTAGCCCACCCAGCGGGCCCGCGGGTCGGGCTGGCGTTCGATCGATTCGACCATCCACCGCAGCGCGTCGAGCGGGTCGTCCCACCGCATCTCGACGCCGTCCGGCGTGCGGAGGTGCGCGCGTCGTGCGGCGCGTCGCAGGTGACGACCCATTCCGCCCCGCCCGGCGGGAACCGCCAGGCGCGCGCGGCGACGTCCTCGGCGGGTCCCGAGCTGTCGAGGCCACGTAGTTGCCGACGACCGACACGCGGCGGATTGTACGAGCCGCGCTTTTGAAAAAGCCCCGGCTGCTCGCAGCCGGGGCCCCTTCGATTCGCGGCACGCGTCGCCGGGCGGCGCGACTACTTGATGAACAGCATCTCGCGGTACGTCGGCAGCGGCCACAGGTCGTCGCTGACGATGCACTCGAGCTTGTCCGCCGCCGTCCGCAGGACGTTCAGGGCGGGGAACACCTCGTTGCGCATGTGCTTCGCGTGGTCGTAGGGCGAGCCCTCGGCGTGGTGGCTCTGCGCGCTTCTCCAGGCCCTTGATCCCGCTCTGCAACTCGTTGATCGCGGCTCACGAGCGCGGTGAACGTCTCCAGCCCGGCGGGCTGGGCGGCGCCGGCGGCCTTGGCGGCGGCGATGCTCTCGCCGACCTCCTTCTGGTACTTCAGCGAGGCGGGCAGGATCATCGTCTTGGCCATCATCACCGCCGTCTTGGCCTCGATGTCGATCGTCTTGACGTACGTCTCGGAGAGGATGTTGAAGCGGCTCTGCAGCTCCTTCTCGGAATACACCTTGTACTTCGTGAACAGCTCGATCGTGTCCTTGCGGACGGCGATCGGCAGCACGTCGACCGTGTTCTTCAGGTTCGGCAGCCCGCGCGCTCGGCCTCGGCGTGCCACTCCTCGGAGTAGCCGTTGCCGTTGAACACGACCTTCTTGCTCTCCTTGATGATCCCGGGCAGCAGGTCCTGGATCGCGCGGGCGAGGTCCTTGCCGCCGGCGACGTCGGCCTCAAGCTTCGTGGCGATCACGTCGAGCGACTCGGCGACGATCGTGTTCAGCACCGTGTTGGCGCATCGAGATGTTCGCGCTGGAGCCGACGGCGCGGAACTCGAACTTGTTGCCGGTGAACGCGAACGGCGACGTGCGGTTGCGGTCGCCGGCCTCCTTCGGCAGCGGCGGCAGCACGCTGACGCCGGTCTGGAACATCCCGCCCTGCTTGCTGGTCTTGGCCGCCCTTCTCGATCTGGTCGATCACGTCGTTGAGCTGGTCGCCGAGGAAGATCGAGATGATCGCCGGCGCCGCCTCGTTGGCGACGCCGAGGCGGTGGTCGTTGTGCGCCGACGCGATCGACAGCCGCAGGATCTCGCTGTACTTCGCGACCGCGGATGACGGCGGTCGTGAACAGCAGGAACTGGGCGTTGTCGTGCGGCGTGTTGCCCGGCTCGAGCAGGTTCTCGCTGTCGGTGCTCATCGACCAGTTGTTGTGCTTGCCCGACCCGTTGATGCCGGCGAACGGCTTCTCGTTCAGCAGGCAGACCAGGCCGTACTTGTCGGCCGTCTTGCGCAGGACCTCCTGCGTGAGGTTCTGGTGGTCGGTGGCGAGGTTGCTGTTCTCGAAGATCGGGGCGATCTCGTACTGGCTCGGCGCCACCTCATTGTGCCGCGTCTTCACCGGCACGCCCAGCTTGAACAGCTGCGCCTCGACCTCGGCCATGTACGCCAGCACCCGCTCGGGGATCGTGCCGAAGTACTGGTCCTCCAGTTCCTGGCCCTTGGGCGGGGGGGCGCCGAAGAGGGTGCGGCCGGCGGTGATGAGGTCGGGGCGGGCGTCGTAGAAGTTCTTGTCGATCAGGAAGTATTCCTGCTCCGGGCCCACCGTCGTCACCACGCGCGACGCGTCCTTGCCGAACAGCTTGAGGATGCGGATCGCCTGCGTCGACAGGGCCTCCATCGAGCGGAGCAGCGGCGTCTTCTTGTCCAGCGCCTCGCCGGTCCAGCTGAGGAACGCGGTGGGGATGACGAGCGTCGAGCCGTTGGGGTTCTCGACGATGTAGGCGGGGCTGGTCGGGTCCCAGGCGGTGTAGCCGCGGGCCTCGAACGTCGCGCGCAGGCCGCCGGACGGGAAGCTCGACGCGTCCGGCTCGCCCTTGATCAGTTCCTTGCCGCTGAACTCGGCCACCGCGCCGCCGTCGCCGTTGGGGGCGATGAAGCTGTCGTGCTTCTCGGCGGTGATGCCGGTCATGGGCTGGAACAGGTGGGTGTAGTGGGTCGCGCCCTTCTCGATCGCCCAGTCCTTCATCGCGCTGGCGACGGCGTCGGCGACGGTCGGGTCGAGCGGCGCGCCGTACTTGATCGTCTTCTGGAGCCCCTTGAACACCGGCTTGGGCAGGCGGGCCTTCTGCACTTCCTCGTTGAAGACGTTGGTCCCGAAGAGGTCCTTCAGGTGCGTCTTGCGGAAGTCGACGCGGTTGAGGTTGTGCTTGGCACTGGCGATGGCGCGAATCGCCTCTTGGCGAACAGTGGACATGGATCGACTCCTGAGGAAAACGGTGAACCGAGGGTCGGCGAACCACCAGCCCGGGTGGCCTCGGCGCGCGGGTGCGGCCATTCTTCACAGCCGCGCCCGGTCGTCAATGGGTCGGCCGACGCGTCCGCCGAGACGGCCGCCACCGACCGACCGACCTCAATGCAAACGCCGTGCAAATGTCAGAAGTGCGGTTATCGACCCGTTTGCCGCCTAGCGACTAAGCAGTGGAGGGGTACGCCCGGCGTCGCTGCCTAACGGCGCGGCGGCGGACGACGCCGATCGGGCGTGAACGCGGTTCAGGCGGGGGCCGAGGATTCGCTGTCGCTCCGCGGCCGCGGGCGCCGCGGCCCGCCGCCGGCGGGGGTGGAATCGGCGGCGGGGAGGCGGCCGAAGATCATCCGACCCGCGCTCGTCTGCAGCGCGCGGGTGACGACGAACTCCGCGTCTTCATTCAGGTGCTGCCGCGCCCCTTCGACGACGACCATCGTCCCGTCCGAGAGGTAGCCCACCGCCTGGCCCGCCTCCTCGCCCGCCTTCACGAGCCGCACGACCATCCGCTCGCCGGGCAGCACGACCGGCTTGAGCGCGTTGGCCAGGTCGTTGATGTTGATCACGTCGACCTCGCGCAACTGCGCGACCTTGCTCAGGTTGTAGTCGTTGGACAGCACGCGGGCGTTGAGCTCGCGGGCGAGGTCCATCAGCCGCTGATCGACGGTGGCGTTGCGGTCGCTCGTCCGGGTGGACTCGTAGAGCACGACGTCCGCCCGGCCGTTGCGGAGCTTCGTCAGCACGTCGAGGCCGCGGCGGCCGCGGTTGCGTTTGAGGCCGTCGCTGTGGTCGGCGACGAGCTGCAACTCCTCGAGCACGAACCGCGGGACGACGAGCTGGCTCTCGAGGATGCCGGTGC
Source organism: Phycisphaerae bacterium (assembly GCA_030448225.1). The sequence continues at coordinate 8,929 of JAUJNJ010000012.1, read as the reverse complement.
CGGCGATGTCGCCGATGCGGCCGTCGATCAGCACGCTCGTGTCGAGCAGGATCGGGCGGGCGCCTTTGGTCTGCTTGCTGAACTCGACGTACGGGATGATGAACCGGAAGTCGTCCTTCGTCTGGAGCACGAAGCTGATCGACAGGTAGCAGCACGTCACGCCGATCAGCAGGTTCGCGAACGCCACGTACTGCCCGGGGTCGAGGAGCGGGCGGCTGAGGTACTGGTTCGCCTGCTCGATGATGAGGCGCACCGCGAAGCTCAGCGCGTAGGAGACGACGACGCCGATCAGCAGCCCGAAGAACGTGCCGGCGAAGATCGCCAGCTTGCGGCGGGGGGAGAGGATGTCGACGCAGACGACGAGCACGCCCACCGCGACGGCGATCGTCATGGAGAGCCACGTCAGCTGCAGGTAGAAGTACCCGACCGCCGCCACCAGCAGGATGAAGATCGCGCGTAGGATGTGTAGGACCATGCGATCGCTCCCCCACCGGATTCCCGGGCGCGGTTCAGTATAGCCCCCGCCGGCGCCGTCGGCCAAAGCGGCGGGCGCGGGAATCCGCCGAAAGTTTACGGCAGGGGGAGGGCCGCCTCGGTGACCACGGTGCCGACGTCGCCGGAGCGGAGGAACCAGAAGACGATCAGGCCCAGCAGGATGCGGTAGATCGCGAACGGCACGAAGCTGTGCCGGCGGATGTAGCCCATGAACAGCGCGATCACCGCCCAGGCGACGAGGAACGACACGAGCGTCCCGATCACCAGCAGCAGCATCTCGTCGGCGGCGAGGGTCATGCCGCGCTCGCGGAGGAACTTGTACAGCTTGTAGGTGCAGGCCGCCCCCATCGCCGGGATGGCCAGGAAGAAGCTGAACTCCGCCGCCGCCGGTCGCGAGAGCCCGGCGACGAGCCCGCCCATGATCGTGGCGGCCGAGCGGGACGTGCCGGGGAAGAGGGCGGCGACGACCTGGGCCGCGCCGATCCCCAGCGCCTGCTTCCACGTCATGTGCTCGATCCGGCGGGTGGTGATCTTCAGCGGCAGCCACTCGATCAGGATCATCAGCAGCCCGCCGACGAGCAGCGCGGCGGCGATCACGTTCGAGCTCTGCATGTGCTGCTCGGCCCACTTGTCGGCGAAGTACGCCACGCCGAGCGGGAGCGACGCGAGCACGATCATCATGATCGCCCAGCCGCGCTGCGCCGACGTCACGGGCGCGTCCTCCGGCGGGGCCGGCGCCTCGTAGGCGACCGCCGCGCCCGTGCGCGCCGCGTCGGCCGGCCCGGCGTCGGCGTGGGCGTCGATTTGGCCCGGGTCAGCGTGGCCCACGTCGCCGGCGCCGCGCCCGGCGGCGCGGGCGCTCGTCGCGGAGATGCCGGTCGAGATCTCCAGCGGCGTGAGCTTGCGCTCCGGCTGCCCGCGGAGCAGTTCCATGATCCGCTCGCGGAAGTAGACCACGACCGCCGCGATCGCGCCGCCCTGGATGAAGACGACGAACATCTGCCAGAACTGCGGGTCCTTGTGCAGGCCCATCAGCCGGTCGGCCAGCAGCAGGTGCCCGGTGGAGCTGACGGGGAGGAACTCGGTGACCCCTTCGATGATGCCCAGGAGGATGGCTTTGAGAAGATCCGGCAATTCGTTCCTATCTTCGGCGACCGAACGGCCCCGACCTTACAAAGAAGTCGGGCCGACGCCCCGAAGGCTCGCGGCGTACATCGCCGCCGCACGCCGGACGTACGTCACCCCGCTGTACAACGTGATCGCGACCGTCCCCCAGATGCCGAAGTTCCGCACCCACACCGCGTACCCGTCGTAGCCCGAGGTTTCGAGCCACGGCCGGAACGTGACGTACGCGAGGATCGCCAGGACCGTCCCCGACTGGAACGCCATCTTGAACTTGCCCGCCCAGACGGCCCCGAACGACTGCCCGCCCGCCTCGACGATGCCGCGGAGGCTGGTGACGAGCAGCTCGCGGGCGAGCAGGAGGACCACCATCCCCGGCACGACGCCGGTGATCGTCTTGACGACGTAGGGGTGGGGCACGTCGTCGTCGGGGATGATGAAGTTCTTGCCGGCGAAGAAGATGAACGCCCCGAGGACGAGGATCTTGTCGGCGAACGGGTCGACGACCCGCCCGAACGCGCTGCTGACGTCCCACTTGCGCGCCGAGGTGCCCGTCGAGGAAGTCGGTGACGAGGGCGGCGACGTACACGACGAACGCGACGGTCAGCAGGACCGGGTCGCCGCGCCCCTCGTACTGGTAGAACGAGAGCAGCACGAAGAACACGCACGCCAGCACGAGCCGGGCACCGGTCAGGGCATTGGGAACGTGGCGGAACATGCGGGGGCGGATTGTACGGGGATTGCGCCCGGCGGCAACGTGTGGCGGCCGGAGCCGTCAAACGGGGTCTATGGCTACGTCGACTGTTTAGGTAAGAAGGCCACCCCGCGGCGCGGACACGCCGAGGTCGGAAGCGACGACCCATCGAAGAGTCATTTCCGGCGGTTGCCTCTACGTCTTAGTCAAGATGCAGCTATGTAGTGTGGCGCGGGCGTCTCGCCCGCATCATTTTTCGGCGAGAACGCGGGTCGAGACGCCCGCGCACCCGCGATGCCGGCGGCTTCTTGAACAGGCTCTGAGCGTCTCCGTGGTTGCCTTCGAAAACCGGTCCGAGCCGAACGGTCTCGCAACAGACCCGGCCGCTTTGTTGCCGGGCGCGGGGTCGCTATCCTGTGCGGCACCTCAGCCGACCCGGGAGCCTGCATGACCGCGATGCCGCCGCCGAACACGCCCGACTACGCCGCCCCGTACGTCGAGATGCCCGGCAAGCGGCCGACGTCGGTGACGGTGCTGGCGATCATCGGGCTGGTCCTCAGTTCGCTCGTGCTCCTCTGCTCGCCGATCAGCCTCGTGTTCCTGTTCGTCGACCTCGGGATGCCCAACCCGGCGATCGACGCGGCAAGAGCGACCCGTTCCTGCGCGCCTACACGATCGTCGGCACCGTCTTCATGATGCTGCTGATGCTCGGCGTGGCGTTCTGCTGCATCAGGTGCTTTTACCTCAAGCCGTGGGCGCGATCGGGCATGGTGACGCTGGCGTGGGTCTACATCGCGTACGCGGTCGCGGGGCAGGTCGTGAACTACGTCTGGTACATGCCGAAGATGGAGGCCGCTCAAGAACGCCGGCGCCGCCCGCCACGATGTGGATGTCGGGCACGGTCGGCCTGGTGATCGGCCTGGTGTTCAACCTCGTGTTCCCGGCGTGCGTCGTCTACTTCTTCACCCGCCCGAACGTGAAGGCGGCGTTCGCAACGTCGGAGACGGCGACGGTTTGATGTCCGCGGATCAGATGACGACGACGCACGCGAGCCAGCCCCGTGGCCCGCGCGAGATGGGCATCTGCCTGCCGTTCGCATCGAGGCGACCGGCCGTCACGGCTCGGAAGGCGGCGGGGCCACCCGTCGGGCGATCGCCCGATCGAGCAGTTCGAAGTCGGCGTTTTCCTCGGCGTCGGCGGGGGCGTGCGACGGGAAGAACTCCGTGCCGGGGTGGACGAAGCGGATCACGCCCTCGGCGTCGACGAGGAACGACACGCTCGTCGCCCGCCGCTCGCCGGTCGACAGGTACGCCCCCTCCAACGCCGACCAATCCTCGTCGACCGCGAGTTCGCCGCCGTAGCCGAGGCGCTTCGCGGCGTTCAACACGAGTTCGTCGGTGACGTGCCGCTTCGGCTTGGGGTGATAGACGGCCACCACGCGCAGACCGCGGTCGCCGTACTTCTTCCGCAACGACTGGATCGCCGGCAGCGTCTTCTCGCAGAACGGGCAGCCGTCGGTCCACCAGCGGTAGAGCGTGACGCGGGGCTCGGCCGGCGAGGCGCCCGCGCCTGGAGGCGGTCGAAGTGCAGCGGCGGCATCGGCCGACCGACGAGGTCCTGCCCGCCGCGCGCGACGGCGGGAGCGCTCGCCATCTGCCGGAGGTGCGGGCGCGGCGGCCGACGCACGCCGTGGCCGCGATCAGCAGCAGGACGAACCGGCGGGCTTGGAAAAGCCTTTCAGCCATGTCTTCTCTCACCGTCGTTCAGGCGCCGGGCGTCCCTCGCCATCCGACCCCGCCGTCGCCAGACGAGAACCGCCGTCGCGGGCGGCCGACCCGCGGTACAGCAGGTACAGCGCCAGCAGCAGGAGCAGGCCCACGATCGCGATGTTGGCCAGCAGGCTGATGACCTGCACGAAGCTGATCAGGAAGTAGCCGGCGAGGCCGATCGCCTTGCGAGCGCCAGCATCGTTCGTACCGGTCCGGTCGAAGCACCGGCACGAGGCGATCGACCGGGTCGGCGGCGTGCGACGAGTGCGACTGAGGGACCCGAGCCGCGCGAGATCCGCTTCCGCCGCGACACGGGCACCACGGTGGCGACGCGCGTCTCGGCGTTCGGCGCGGTGCGGCCGGCGCGGGCGACGCGACGATCGCGAGGCCCGGCGTGGGATGGGCGAGGTGGCCGTGGCAGGGCACGCACACCACGTTGCCGTGCCAGACGTTCGACATCTCCAGCCGGCCGATAGGCCGCCCGCAGTTGCCGCAGTGCCGCACCTGGTGGGGCGACGACCGGCGCGGGGAAGTCGCCGGCGGCGGCGGCCGGCGCGTGCGGCGGAGGTGCGGCTCGGGCAGGGCGGGCTGGCCGACGATCTGCTCGGCCAAGGGTGCGTAGACCCGCCGCATTCCGGGCACCGCACGAGCTTGCCGATGTGCCGCGGCGGCATCGCGATCCGGTGGCCGCACTGCTGGCAGCGGAACTTCGTCATGCGCGATTCCCTCCCGACGATGCCCGGCCCCGCGGGGCGCCCGCCAACGGCGCGACGCTCCCGCCGGCGGGGTTATACCGCGCCGGCCGGGACCGGCGCAGGGGAATCGCGCGGCGTCGAACGGAATAAATGGGGTTAGGCGGCCGGCGTCAGGACCGGATCACGTTGAGCGTCCGCGACCGCTTGCGCGGCACCTCGGCGACGAGGTCGTACGCCTGGAAGTCCGTCACCTTCACGTCCACGAGTTGCCCCGCGTGCAGCCCGCGGCCGTGGACGAACGTGACCGAGTCGATGTCCGGCGCCTGGCTCGTGCCGCGGGCGACCCACCCGTCCTCCGCGTCGCGGCCCGCGGGGCGCTCGATCAGGACGGGGATCGTCTGGCCGACCTGCGCCTTGCTCTTGGCGAACGCCACTTCCTGCTGGGCGAGCATCAACTCCTCGACCCGCGCCTGCTTCACGTCGTCGGGCAGTTGCCCCTCCATCCGGCCCATCGGGGTGCCGGGCTCGGGGCTGTAGGGGAAGACGCCCATCATGTCAAAGCCGAAGTCCTTCACGAACTTCACGAGCTCCTGGTGCTGCGCGTCGGTCTCGCCCGGCGCGCCGGCAATGAACGTCGTGCGGATCGCGATGCCCGGCACCCACGTGCGCAGCTTCTGCAGCAGCGTGTCGATCTCGCGACGCGTGACGCGGCGCCGCATCTTCGTCAGCACCTCGTCGTTGATGTGCTGGAGCGGCATGTCGATGTACTTCACGATCCGCGCGCCGTCGGCGATCGTCTTGATCATCTCGTCGGTGAAGCACGACGGGTACGCGTACATCAGCCGCAGCCAGTGGACGTCCTTCAGGTTGCGGTCGAGCGTCTTAAGTAGACCAGACAGGCCGGCACCATAGCCGATGTCGGTCCCGTAGCTCGTCGTGTCCTGGCCGATCAGGTTCAGTTCCACCGCGCCGTCGGCGGCGAGTTCCTTCGCCTCGGCGAGGATCTGCTCGATCGGCTTGCTCCGCATCAGGCCGCGGATCGACGGGATCGTGCAGAACGTGCACCCCTGGTTGCACCCCTCGCTGATGCGCAGGTACGCGTAATGGCGCGGCGTGAGGCGCAGCCGGGCGCGGTCGTCCTCGAAGACCGGCAGGCGGTTGGTCTTCGTCTCCTTCAGCCCGGGCGCGACATTCATCTTCGCGGCGGCCGCGAGCTCGCGCGACAAATCGTGATACTTGCCGAGGTAGTGCCCGTGCCCCTGCCGCGGGTTCTCCTTGCCGCGCACGGCCTCGACGATGTGCTCGCGGTCGAACACGCCCACGAGGCGGTCCACCTCCGGCACGTCGGCCAGCAACTTCGTCTTGTGCCGCTGTACGAGGCAGCCGGCGACGATCACCCGCTTCACCTTACCGGCCTGCTTCAGCGCGATCGCGTCGCGGATCTCGCGGAGCGACTCGTCCTTCGACGCCTCGAGGAAGCCGCACGTGTTGATCACGATCGCGTCGGCGCGGCTCGCGTCGTTCGTGATGGCAAACCCGTCCCCCGCGAGCAGGCCGAGCATGCGCTCGCTGTCGACGAGGTTCTTCGGGCAGCCGAGGCTCACGAACGCGACGGACTGGACCTGGTCATTGGCCGGCTTCGGCATACCGCTCACACGCTCCGGTGGGAAAGCTGGGAAACGGCCCACTTTAGCCGCCGCGGCCCTCGAACGAAAGGAACCCGCGTTCAGACGGTACGGCCGGCGCGGGCCGAACGTTCTGGAATTGCATTGACGGCCACGGGTTACCGCCGGAAGCTCGCCGTCGGCGCCGCGAGGCTGAATCGACATGGCGACGCCCCGTCGCAACTGCGGCGAACCCTTGGACGTTCAGCGGAACGCTTCCCGCCGCGTCTGGTGGGTGACGCGGGCGTTGCCACTCCAACGGGCCGCCGAGGCGCATCCCCTTGCGCCGGGTCTGGCGTGATGAAGGCTCCATCTCGCGGTGATTGCGAGTGCCAGTCGGTCCACGTCCGAGAATGTTCAACCCGCCGCCGGCCGCTGGCCGATACGGGGCCTGATGCGTTCCCTGCTCGACCTGCTCCGCCGCGGCCGTCCCCGGTTCCAGCCCGGGCCCCGCGCGCGTGTCGCGGCCGGTGGCGGCGGGGGGGAGGTGGCGCTGGCGGACCTGCTGCGGCGGCCGGTGATCAACCTCGACACGCCGGAGTTGCAGCGGTTCCTCGCGGGCAAGCGCGTGCTCGTGACCGGGGCCGGCGGGAGCATCGGGTCGGAGATCTGCCGCCAGACGATGCGGTTCTGCCCGCAGCGTTTGTTGCTCGTCGAGCGCGCGGAGAACGCGCTGTTCGAGATCGACCGCGAGCTGCGCCACCGCTGGGTCGGCGCCGACGTCCGCCCGCTCATCGCCGACGCGACCGACGCGCAGCGCGTCCGCCAGATCTTCGAGGCCGAGCGGCCGCACGTCGTGTTCCACTGCGCGGCCCACAAGCACGTGCCGATGATGGAACACAACGCCGCCGAGGCGATCAAGAACAACGTGTTCGGCACGAAGGTCGTCGCCGACGCCGCCCGCGCCGCCCGCGCCCAGGCGTTCGTGCTCGTCAGCACCGACAAGGCGGTGAACCCGACGAGCGTCATGGGTGCGACGAAGCGGTTCGCGGAGCTGTACGTCCAGTCGCTCCGTCGCTTCCTCCCCCACCCGCTTCCTCGCCGTCCGCTTCGGCAACGTCCTGGGGTCGTCCGGGAGCGTCGTGCCGATCTTCCAGAAGCAGATCGACGCCGGCGGGCCGGTGACGGTGACGCACCCGGACATGCGCCGGTACTTCATGACGATCCCCGAGGCCAGCCAACTCGTGATGCAGGCCGGCGCGATCGGGCGGGGGGGCGAGATCTTCGTGCTCGACATGGGCGAGCAGGTGCGCATCCTCGACCTTGCCCACGAACTCATCCGCCGCAACGGCCTGCGCCCCGGCGACGACATCGAGGTCCGCGTCACCGGCGTGCGGCCGGGGGAAAAACTGTACGAGGAACTCGCCTGCGACGACGAGCAAACCCGCCCGACCGGGCACGCGAAGATCCGCGTGTGGGAACTGCCGCCCGCCGACCGCGCCGCGGTGCGGCGCGGGCTGGAGATCCTCGGCGCGGCCACGGCCGGGACGACGGCCGACGCGGTGGCCGCGCTGCGGCGCTGCGTGCCGGAGTTCCTGCCTTCCACGTCGCCGGTCGCGGCCGTGCCCGATGACAGCCGCGCTGACGTGCGGCCGCCGCTGCGGTTGGTGAGGGAAATCGACGGCGACAGCTCGGTCGCGGCCTGACGATTTCCAATCGTGCGCGCACCGCAACGTGCGGCTCCCGACGATCGGGCGGCTCTTTCGGATAGACTCCCCGCGCCGATGGCCACCTCGCCCCGCATGCTCGCCCGGACGTTCCTCGAGTCCAGACCCTGCCTGCACTGGCCCGCCCTGGCGGTGCTGACGGCGTTCGCGCTGACGCCGCCGATCGTCGCGTTCTTCTTCCCGCTCGAGATCGAGTGGCGCGAGTCCACCGTGTGGCTCCACGTCCTGACGCTCCGCGAGGGGATCAATCTCTACGACCACTCGAAGGTCGCTTACGTCAACATGAACCACGGGCCGATCGACCCGCTCCTGAAGTACGGGCTGTCGACGATCCTCCCGGGGCTCGAGCCGTGGATGGTGACCCGCGCGCCGGCGCTGCTGCTCCCGGGCGTGATCCTGCTGGCGACGTTCCTCAACCTGCGGCGGCGGTCCGACCGCCCGCTCTTCGACGCCGGCCTCTGCACGGCCGCGCTGTATATCAGCCTCCTGGCGCTCGGCACCGGGTTCCCGCTCGTCGGCCGGTCCGACCCGACGGCGCTGCTGCTGTGCGCCGTGCTGATGGGCGTTCTCCGGCCCGGCGAAATCACCGGCGTCCGGGCGCGGGCGGTCCGGGGCGTCTTGGCGGGGATCGTCGTCGGGGCGCTGGCGATGACGAACTTGCGGTACCTCCCCGTCCTCGGCGGCCTGATCGTCAGGCACCGCGCGGATCTGGACAGGGACGGGAGGCGGGACGCGCGCGCCCACCGTTGGATGTACTTCTGGATAGATAGGAAGAGAACACCTCTGAACACCAGTCACATGACGTGATATCGTATGACGTCTG
>JAUJNJ010000156.1 GCA_030448225.1 Phycisphaerae bacterium | reverse complement strand
ATGTTCATTGGCGTCGCCCATTTGCTGAAGCAGGAGCTCGGCGTGCCGGTGGTGTGCGAGCTGGCGGGGGAAGACATCTTCCTCGACGCCCTCGCCCCGCGCGACCGCGCCGACGCCCAGGCGCTGATCCGGAAGCGAGCGGCCGACGTCGACCGGTTCGTCGCCACCAGCCACGAGTACGCCGGGCGGATGGCGGCGTACCTCGACGTGCCGCGGGGAGCGATTGATGTCGTTTACCCGGGCATCGCATCGGATTATCTGACGGACGCGCCGGACCCGACCTCGCCGGACGGGCGGCCGCCCACGGTCGGGTACGTGGCGCGGATCTGCCCGGAAAAGGGCCTGCACCGGCTGGTTGACGCGATGCTGCTGCTGTGGCAGATGCCCGGGATGGCCGACGTGCGGCTCCGGGTAGCGGGGTATCTCGGCAAGGGGTACGTGAAGTTTTACGAGCAACAGCAGGCGCGCGTCCGGGCCGCGGGGAAGGCGGCGCAGGCGGAGTTCCGCGGCGAGGTCAGCCGCGAGGAGAAGATCGCGCTGATCGACGGCAGCGACGTGATGACCGTGCCGACGGAGTATGTGGAAGCGAAGGGCGTGTCGGTGCTGGAAGCGTGGGCGCGCGGCAAGCCGGTGGTGCAGCCGGCGCACGGCTCGTTCCCCGAGCTGGTCGAGCTCAGCGGCGCCGGCGTGCTCGTGCCGCCGAACGATGCGCCCGCCCTCGCCGGCGCGCTGGCCCGGATGCTCCAGGACGGCGAGCAGCGCGCGCGGCTCGGCCGCCTGGGTCGTGAGGCGGTGACGGCGCATTTCACGGACGACCATATGGCCCAGGACATGCTGAAGGTGTTCGAGGGGCTGGTGAGCCGGCGGCCCGAGCCGGCACTGGCATTCGTTCCGTAACCGGACGCGCCGCCCAAGAACATCTTCGCCGGCTATGCGCCGACACGCCGCTGACGACCGTCCCCGCGTGGCGGGAGTGCCAATGCCGAACCCGATGGACGTGCGAACGTACGATTTCAGTTGTTGATCGCCTCCCGCGTGGTCGATAACATTCGCAGTACGGATGTTCTGCTGTGACCGTGATTAGGGAGCCAGTATTTGTCTTACCTATAATCAGCCCTAAGGGTCGGCCGCCGGCCAGACGCATGACCGCAGTGCTCGCCCCCGGGTGTACGCCGGGGGCGGCGAGACGGGAAGCGGAACGGCCGGGTTAGACCGGAGAACCCTCCGGATCGGCGCGGACCCACCTACTTTTTAGGGTTTGACCAATCCGCTCTCACACGACATCGGTGGAATCGTCCGTCTTCTGAATGAAACGAGAGCACGGCCCGCGAGGGCCGTGCTCTCTTGGCGTATGCCGCCGGGCGTGGGCATCCACCGCGAAGTCGCGAAGGCGCGAAGGTCAGCCGCGAAGGTTTGATCGGGAAACACGTGGGTACCGCCTTCCCGATCCGCTTCGCGCCGTCGCGTCTTCGCGGTGACCCCCTGCGTTTGTAAAAAACGGAAAGACCCTGCGTCGTGACACGTGATCCGCGCCGCCACCCTTGACCACGCCCCGCGCGTTCGGCTGTACTACTGGCACCATGAGTTCAAACAAATTGACGCGACGACGATCTGCTGGTTTCCGTGCCGCCTGTGTGCTCGCCGGCCTCGCCCTGGGCGGGGCGGCCGTGGCGGCGGCGGCGGCGGAATGGCCGGGGTGGCGGGGGGCGAACCGTGACGCGATCTCCAAGGAGACCGGGCTGCTCAAGGATTGGGACAAGGACGCCCCGCGGCCGGAATGGGAGGCTAAGGGGCTGGGCGCGGGCTACTCGGCGCCCTCGGTCGCCGGCGGGCGGGTCTATGTGATGGGCGAGGACGCCAAGTCCAGTTACGTCCGCGCCCTCGACGCCAAGGACGGCACGATCCTGTGGTCGGCCCCCGTCGGGAAGATCGGCGGCAACTACGAGGGGCCGCGGTCCACGCCGACCGTCGACGCCGACCACGTTTATGCCATCGGCCAGTTCTCCGACCTCGTCTGCGTCTCGGCCAAAGACGGCAAGGAGGTCTGGCGGAAGAACCTTCTGGCGGACTTCAAGGGCAAGCTGATGGAGCCGCCCGTCTGGGGCTTCGCCGAGTCGCCGCTGGTGGACGGCGATCAACTCATCTGCACGCCCGGCGGGCCGGAGGGCACGCTGATCGCGCTGGACAAGCGCACGTCCGGCAAGACGCTGTGGCGGAGCAAGGACTTCACCGACGCCACCGCGTACGCGTCCGCTCGTCGCCGAGATCGGCGGCACGCGCATGTACATCGTGCTGACCAAACAAGCACGTGGCCACGGCATCGATGCCAAGACGGGCGGCCTGCTCTGGAGCGCCGACCGCCCCGGGCGCACGGCCGTCATCACCCCGGTGTGCGCCAAACAGCCATGTGTTCGTGACGTCGGGCTACGGTGTCGGCGGCGACCTGTTCAAGGTCACGCCGGCCGGCGGCGAGTTCACCGTCGAGCAGGTGTATCCTGACGAATTGGACATCCGCATCCGGCGGCGTCGTGCTGGTGGTGAGCACCTCTACGGCACCGCCGACCGCATCTGATGTGCGTCGAGTTCCTCACCGGCAAGGGTGAAGAGTGGAAGGAGGGCGAAGGCCCAGGGCGCCACCGTCTACGCCGACGGCCACCTCTACGTCCGCAACGAAGGGTCGCCGGGCCACGTCACGCTCGTCGAGGCCAACCCGAAGGAGTACGTCGAAAAGGGCGTGCTGAAGCAGCCCGACGGCAGCGGCAAGAACACCTGGGCGCCGCCGGTGATCGCCGACGGCAAGATGTACCTGCGCGATCAGGACGTGCTCTACTGTTACGACATCAAGGCGAAGTGAAGACGGGTGATCCGCAGATGACCCAGACCGACGCAGATTAGAAGACGAGCCTTCCGCGTCTCTTCCAATCCGTGAAAATCTGCGTCATCCGCGGACGATCGCTTCGCTGCCCAGGACAAGTGGAGGAACGGACATGAAGAGGATCATGCGGCTTGTGCCGGCGCTTGCGGTGTTGGCCCTCTCGGCGGTGGCCAGTGCCCAGGAAAAGGCGTCCCTGCCGCCCGCCGAGGCCGACGCGACGGCGCGGCTCGAGACGTCGCCGCGGCACGGCGAGTTCGTCGACATCCCGGCGCCGGGCGACGGGACGCCGCTGCGGACGTACATCGTGTACCCCGAGCGCAAGGAGAAGGCTCCGGTTGTGATCGTGATCCACGAGATCTTCGGCCTGACCGACTGGGTCCGCGGCGTGGCCGACCAGCTCGCCGCCGACGGGTTCATCGCGGTCGCCCCGGACCTGCTGTCGGGCAAGGGCCCGGGCGGCGGCAACACCGACTCGGTCACGAGCCGCGACGACGCGATGAAGCTCGTGCGCGGGCTCAAGCCGGAGGAGGTCGTGACGAAGCTGAACGCCGTCCGCGAGTACGGCATGAAGCTGCCGGCGGCCAACGGCAAGACGGCGACGATCGGGTTCTGCTGGGGCGGCGCCCAGAGCTTCGCCTACGCCGCCGCCCAGCCCGACCTGAACGCCGCCGTCGTGTACTACGGCACGTCGCCGTCGGAGCCCGCCGCGTTCGAGAAGATCAAGGCGCCCGTCCTGGGCCTCTACGGCTCCGACGACGAGCGCGTCAACGCCACCATCAAGCCCGCCGCCGAAGCCATGAAGGCGGGCGGCAAGACCTACGTCCCCAACATCTACGAAGGCGCCGGCCACGGCTTCCTGCGCCAACAGGACGGTAAGGACGGCGCGAACATGAAGGCCGCCCAGCAGGCGTGGCCCGCGACGGTGAAGTTCCTCAAGGAGCATTGCCAGTGACGCGGAGGGATTGTTTGTCCGCTAAGGACGCGAAGGGGCGCGAAGAAGAGGACAGGGCTGGAAGGTGGAGGACGGCGAAAGCGCCTGAGGCCTGCTCCGTCCTATATCCTCAATCCTCAAGCATCGCATTCGCATTTCCTTCGGGTCCCTTCGCGATCTTTGCGGACAGATTCCGCAGTTACCGCCTCGGCGGCGCCGAAAGCTCGGCCCGGATCCACGCGCGGAGGATGCCGGGCAGCTCGTCGCTCCACTCGTCCAACCCATGGCGGGCGCCGTCCTTCAGCAGCAGCTTCTTCGGCTCACGGGCGGCTGCGTAGACGGCTTCGGAGCAGCGGTGGGGGAGGACCTCGTCGGCGGTACCGTGGGCGAGCAGCAGCGAGCAGCGCGGCGCGAGCGTGGCTGCGGGGGCGGCGCCGTGGGTCTGGGTGGACATCGGGACGCACGTGACGACGGCCTCGGAGTGGGCGGCGGCCTGGATGACGACGGCCCCGCCGAAGGAGTGGCCGACGAGCGCGACCCGCCCGACGCCCTCGGACTCGAGGTACGCGATGCCGGCCAGCACGTCGAGCGTACACTCCTGGAGGTCGTTGGGCGCGCGGTAGCGGACGCGCAGGCAGGCGACGCCATCGGACTGGAGGTCGCGGCTGAGGCGCGGGTAGAGCCAGCCGCGGACCGGCGTGTCGAACCCGCCGCCGGCGCCGCCGACGAAGACCACCCCGCCGGTGGCGCCCGCCGCGGCGTAGTAGCGGGTCTCGATCTCGCCGCGATTGGTGAGCAGGGCGATGGGCGCGAAGCCCTCCTTCGTCGGCTCGCCCGGGCGGAAGCCGGTCACTTCCATCACAACGGTTGTCGGGTCTGGCTCGGCCTTGGGGTTTCGTCGCGGTCGAGCCGCCATCGCATGATCCTCAACAAACTCTCAGGATTTTCGTTCCGCGGCGGCCATTGCAGGCGCGACGGGTTGGGCGGCTGCCCCGCGTCCCCCGCTGGGATTGACGAACGAGAGGCGGTTCAGGAAGCCGAACATCGACCCGCCGATGTTGCGGAGGGTGAACTCCGGCAGCGGCGCCGGCCCGCCGCCCGAGCGGAGGGACGATACCAGCCCGCGGAGCACGCGCCCCGGCGCGAGCAGCCGGTCTCGGAGCCGCGGCTGAACGCCGGCGCCGGTGGGGCGGAAGAGCAGGGCGGTCACGTCGTCGCCGTCGAGGTTGTCGTCCCGCAATGAGCGGATCGCGGCGAGCAGCGCCGGGATAACGGCCGCGGGTCGGGACACGTCGAGCGTGCGGACGATCTCGAGCAGCCCCGCCTGGCCGAGGTACTCGCCGGCGGCGTTTTTGGATTCGGGCAGCGAGTCGGTGTAGCAGAGCACGAGGTCGCTGGCGTCGAGCGTGACGTTGAACTGCTCGTAGTCGGCGAGCGTGAGCACGCCGAGCGGGAGGTTGGCGGGCGCGGCGTCGTGCGGGCGGTCGGCGTCGCCGAGCTCGAGGAATTCCCAGCGCCGGTCCTTCGCCCGGTACAACAGCGGCGGGGGGTGGCCCGCGTTGCACAGCGAGAGCGTGTTGGTCGGGGCAAAGAACGTGGTGACGATCGCGGTCGCGAAGCAAGTGGCGGAAATCTCGACGAACTGGCGGTTCATCGAGCGGACGAACTCGGCCTGGTCGATGTAGTTGACGTAGCGGCGCATCAGCGTGCGCAACGTGCCCGCCACGTCGCAGACCTCCGCACCGTGCCCGGAGACGTCGGCGACGAGCCGGCGGGAGACCCGGCCGGTCGCGCAGCTCGCGACGGAGTGACCGGCGCGGCCGCCGCCGGCGGAGTCGCGGGAGGGGGGGGGGGGGGAC
>JAUJNJ010000155.1 GCA_030448225.1 Phycisphaerae bacterium | reverse complement strand
TCACTCGCAATTCGGTTACAGCACCATCACCAGAAAGTCCTGATCCGTCTGCGACTGCGCGGGCTCACTCAGCTTCGACAGCCTGATCGGGGAGGACCCGGTGCCGGTAACAGCGGCGATCGTGTCGCCGGCGACGCCGAACGGCACGCCGCCGTTGCCGGGCTGGATGACGCCGAGGTTAAGCTTGCCGATGGTGCGGGCGGCCATGTTCGAGTTGACGAAAGAGGGGGCGCCGCCGGCGCCTCTGACCGTCACCGACTTGATGTCGGACGGGCCGGGGTTGAGGTCGCCCTGCGACGTGGGCAGAACCCCGCCGTCGGTGGTGAGGCCCGCGTAGATCGTGCTGCCGTTGATCGCGCCGGCCGTCACGGCGCCGATGCCGTTGGTCGCCTGGATGCGGGAGTTGGTGATCGAGCCGCTGACGGCGGCCCGGCCGAGCGCGGCGCCCGGGCCAGTGAGCGTCAGGTTGGCGCCGGTCAGGTCGCCCTTCACGGCGAGGGTCCTGATGGTGGGCGCGGCGATGTCGCCGGTCAGGTTGCCGGCCACGGTCAGGGAGGCGATGCCGCCGAGGAAGTCGGCGACGAAGCCCTCGGCGGTGGAGCCGACCGCGAGCTTGCCGGCGCTGCCCGCGATGTTCCAGGGCAGGAACGTGCTGGCCGCCCCGCCGATCCTGGCGCTGCCGAGCGGGCCCGCCAAATTGAGCTGGCCGCCGAAGTCGCCGTTGACGGTCAGGCTGCCGAGGCCCGGAGCGGTGATGACGCCGGCCTCCGGCCCGGCGCCGGCGAACGAGTTGGCCTTGAGCGACTTGATGGGAATCTGCGAGACGATGTTGCTGCCGCTGGCGTCGCGGAGGGTCAGCGCCAGCCCCCCGCCGGACCCGCCGAAGGTCAGCTCCGAGTTGCTCACGTCGGCGAAGTCGGCCTTGGCCACGTTGCCCGTGATGTTCACGCTGCCGAGGACGTTCACCTGCCTGGCGGCGATGCTCCTCATGCCGCCGTCGGAGGTCAGGCGCTGGATATTGATCAGCCCGTCGCCGCCCGACGCCTTGACCGTCAGGGTCCCGGACGTCCCGGTGCCGGTCAGGTCGATCGCCAGGTCGTTGATGTCCCCGGCCACGGTCCGGCCGGACCTGGCGTCGGCCTGAGTGAGGTTGCTGCCGGTGAATCGGAGGGTGCCCGCCCCGCCCTTGAGCGAGATCGTCGCGACGGTGCCGTCGGCGTCGGTAAACGTCGCGGCCTTGGCCCCGCCGTTGCCGATCAGCACGTCGAGCACGCCGACGCCCGCGGTGAACGTGTCAGACACGGTCGTGCCGTCGATGTCGGTGGCGGTGACGGTGACGTCGGCCGTGCCGGTCGCGCCGGCGCCGTAGGTCAGCCGCAAAATGCCGTTCTCGACGGCGCCGGTGACCACGGCCGGGTTGGTGCTGGTCACGGTGTAGTTGAACAGGCCCGCCTCGGGGATGACCGACGCGCTGGGCACCCCGACGAGCTCGCCGAACGAATCGAGCGGCGCCTCGCCCTCGATCGGCATGCCCTGGAAGGGCGTGTTGACCCGCGGCAGGCCGGCGATCGCGTCGGCGGTGGTCATCGTATTGTTAATCACCCGGGCGAAGACGGTGAACCCGCCGTTCTGGAAGTCCAGGTTGGCGCTGTTGTCTTCGAGGTTCACGAAGAACTCGCTGGTGGCGCTGTCGGGACCACCGCCGGGGGCAGTTTCGGGCAGCTTGGCCATGGCCACGGTCGAGCGCACGTTCGATCGCTGCGGGCTGAACTCGTTGGGCACGGGCGCCTGCTGGGGGACCTTGGTGGTGATCTGAGCCAGGTCCGGGTCGGCCCGGAACCCGCCGCCCTGAATCACGAAGCCCGGCTCCGAGCGGTGGATGAACGTGTTGTTGTAATCGCCCCGGTTGACGTACCCGAGGAAGTTGGCCACGGTCTGCGGGGCGGCCCGGTCGAACAGCTCCATGTCGATGTTGCCCAAGTCGGTCGCGAAGCGGACGATCGTGCCGTTAATCTCCTCGTTGTCGAAATGGGCGGCGAGGTTGATCTCGCTCGTGGCGGTTCCCGGAGCCACTGCGGTGTTGGGCAGCTCGCTGGCCAGCTCCAGGTGGAACAGGATGCGCGACTCGAGCCCCTCGACGCCACACGCCTTGCCGGCGGGGCGGGCGAGAGCGCTTGCGGCGGGACGGGACACGCGGGCGGGCGAAGCGAACAGGCGGCCGAACAGACGCATGAAGTTTTCTCCGAAGACGCGATCAAAGGGGGACCGCGAACACCGCGGCCCGTGCGACCCGCTTCCCTGACAACCGTTGGAGGGCATCCCGACTGATGGCTTCGACCGGGCGAATCAGTGTGCGCGGTATTACGCCACCGGGTCGGCGAAGAATCCTGGGCTCCGCTGCGCTTCGCACCCGGCGCGGCGCGAAACCATGCACACTGCTATAGCCCCGTTTGCCGGCGACCAGCCGCCGCGACGGCCTACCGAAGCCACGACCTGACCGACCCGAACACCTCATTTTAGCCCTGGGACGGCGCGACGCAACTGCAACGGTGCGATTTAGCCAGGGCCTTTCAATTCTCACGGGGCATGGGACCCGGACCGGGGCGACTCGTCGTGACACGGGCGTCCCGCGCGGGACGCCCGTGTCACAGGAGAATTGAAAGGCCCTGGCGATTTCGCGTGCTCGCGGCTCGCGTGCGCTGCGCAAGCCCTGTGCCAGGGCCGAATAGTGCCGCGAACACGCTTGTGACGGTCGCCGGGGTGCCAGGCCGCCCGCGTGTGAAATCCCGCGGCGCGGGCGGCGGCGTCCGTTGTCCGGGGGCTTTGGGCCGTTACAATCCCCGCCCGCCGTTTGGCACCGAAGCGGTTGACCGGTCGGGATCAGCCGCACGTGGCGGGGCGCCCGGCATAGTTGGGAGGCACGATGAGCTTTGTCGTGGGGTGTCAATGTGGCAAGCGGTTCAAAGTCGCCGACGAGCAGCGCGGCAAGAAGGCGATGTGCCCCGGCTGCGGCGCCACGTTGCGGCTCGAGCCCGAAGCGGCCGCGCCGCCGCCGCCACCGCCGCCCCCGGCTGACGAGGGGGACCCGTTCGCGGGATTTGACCTCGAGGCCGCCGCCGCCATGGAGCGGGCAGCGGTGGTCGACGACAACCAGGACGCGGCGTGCCACCCCGCCTTCACGACGGCCCTTGCACGACGGCCCAGCCGACAGCGGGCCGAAGCAGAAGGCCTGCCCCTCCTGCGGGTCGCTGATCTCGGCGTTCGCCCTGCGGTGCGTGAACTGCAGCGCGTCGTTTCTCCCCGCGACGGCGGCGGCGGCCGGACGGTCCGGCGGCGGCGGTCGGCCAGCGCGGCCGCCAGCGGCGACGCCGACCTCTCCGTGGTCGAATGGCTCCTGTGCATCTTCTGCGCTCCGTCATCGGTTGCATCGCCGGGGATCATCTACCTACGATCAAGGGCAGGGCGAAGGCGGCAAGATGATCGGGATCGCGATCGGCGACTTGCCGTGTTCTCTCCTGCGTTCGCGATCGCCTACTTCATGACGCCGCAGCAGTAGCGAGGCACAGACGCTGAAACCGTGTCGCCGGCGCGCTACTATGAAAGCGGAACCGCAACCCCTTCCCGAAAGAGCCGCCATCGCGCCCCGCCGGCGGCGTTGGAATGCTGTCGATGTGCGCGCCGCGGCTGCTGCTGTCAGCCCTCCTCCGGGTCAGGACGACGGCCGCGTGACGGTGCCGGGGCTGGCGGGCTGGGCAGCTTACCCGCCCGCCTGCATGACGCAGCAGGTGTTCGGCATGAAGTGCCCCGGGTGCGGCCTGACGCGCAACTTCATCACCGCGCACGGCCGCTGGTCGGCACCGGCGGCGTGGTCCGTCCACCGGCTCGGCTGGCTCATCTTCCTCGCCGCCGCCCTCCAGATCCCCTACCGCCTCGCGTCGATCTATGCCGCCAGGCCGCCGCTGGCCGAAAGCCGGGTGCCCGCGTGCTTCGCGCTGACGCTGATCGCGTTGTTGATCGGGAACTGGTTGGTGGAAATGCTCCTGTGAAGACCCGTGTCACGGGGACGGCAACGTCACGGCGTTCCCAACTATCGTTCAAAACGGCAGCCCCGTCTCGCGGACGAGGTATAGCGCCAGGAGCTCGGCGTCGGCGGCAAGCAGGGCGGCGGCCAGCAGGAAGGCCGTGGCCGAGAGGGACTGGCCCCCGGCGGCGCGCCGCCGGGCGAGCGAGGCGAGGACGAGCACGGCCACGAGCCCGGCCAGCCAGCGTAACGGGATGAGCAGCCCGAAATTGGCCCAGAGCCCCGGAACGGGTCGGGCCGTGTGGAGCACCAGAACGCCGCCGACCGCCACCGCGGCCCGGAGTGCCGTGACGGCGATGAGGCCCCGGTAGAGCCGCCGGAACGAGCGGGCCGCCGCGACGGCGCCGTCTCCGTTGCGCACTCCCCAGATCGGAAACGCCGCGGTCATCAGCGTGAACCCCACCACCGACGCGGCCCCCGCTGCCGCGAGGGTCTGGAGCGCCATGGAAAAGCCCTTGGGCGGGAACGCGACGGCGGTGCCGCGCGTCAGCATCGCGTCATGCAACAGGTTGCTTCCGGCGAGGACAGCTACAACGAACCCGGCCACGCCCGCGAGACGCGCGGCACGCACCGCTCGGCGTTGTACGCAGGCGAGTTGCGCGACCGCGCAGAGCAGCGTGATGCCGACCACGCTTGCCTGCACGCGCCGGAAGAACGGCGGCGTCTCGACGAGGTCGGCCCGCGTGCCCGCCAGCACCGCGCCGAGCGCGGCCGAGACGACGGCGATGACGCCCGCGAGCCGCAGCCACGCCGGGCGGACGTCGCCGGGCTTCGGCGCCGCCGCGGCGAGCAGGACGCCGCCGGCGAGGAGGATGAAGAAGGACGCGGACATGGGCAGGGTGGAAGGGGCAGAAGGTTGGGGTGAGGGGCGAACGATTACGGCTCACGCCGGGAGGGACGTGCGGGGTACGGCACTCATGGGCGGCGTGCCCCTGCTACGAGTCGTCACCCTGCTACGAGTCGTCAATCGAACCACTCGTCGGCGGGGTCGAACGCCGGGACAGGGATGTTGATGATCCTGAGGTTGCCGACGGCGCGGTGCCGGCAGCCCGGCCGGATCATCACCGCGGTCATCGGCCGCACGGGCACGAGCTCGCCGTCGAGCTCGAGGTGGCCCTCGCCCTCGAGGACGAGGTAGATCTCGGTGAGCGTCTTATGGTAGTGCGTCCGCGCGTCGCGTGAGACGTCGAGGAGGTGGATCGTCGCCCCGTCGTTGTCCGGCGTCGCGAACGCCCGCCGGGTGAGGCCGCAGGGGCACTCGGTGGCGGGCAGCTCGTCGAGGTGGGCGAGGCGGTAGTTCTTGGGAGAGATGGTGTCCATATGCATCTTACACTGAGACCGGCGCGCGGGATCAGTAGCTCTGCCCGCGTGCGTACCGCAGCCGGCGCAGGCTTGCGCCTCGCGTTTCAGGTGGATGCGCCGCGTGTTGTGAAGGCCGAACGGGGAGCACCCCACGCAATACCGCCGCCGGTTGAAGACGCGCACCTTGCCGTCGATAACGAGGCTGGTCGGGAACCCTTGTCCGCAACTGCGGCACACGAGCATGACGAGCCCCGCGGGGTAGAAGTCGGCGCCGAACCGAGAGAAAGCCGGGAGCGGGATTCGAACCCGCGGAGAACCTTACGGTCCTCGCTGGTTTACAAAACCAGTGCTTTCGGCCGCTCAGCCATCCCGGCGCAGGATGCCGGGATTATACCTGGTCGCGAGAGTTCGGCAAACGCCCCTGCGTCGCACGTCAGGGCCTTTCAATTCTCGCGGGGCATCAAGTCCGAACCGGGGCGACTGCGTCGTGTCACGGGCGTCCCGCGGCGTCCCGCCCGTGCCCGGGGCGCGGGTACACCAGGGCCCGGGCCCTACCGGCGACCCGCCGAGCACCAACCACGGGCGGGCCGCCCCGGTCACGGGAGTAGCGAAAGGCCCGGCGGCGCACGTGTGTATCGGGCGGGGGGTGGGTGACATCCGGTGGTTGGGCCTGGTGGGGTCCGGGGGGGGGGCCGG
>JAUJNJ010000154.1 GCA_030448225.1 Phycisphaerae bacterium | reverse complement strand
TCCATCGCGTTCCGGTCCGGATGCCGGTGCTGCGCCCAAGCCCGCTGAATACGCAGGCACGCCTCGTCACACGCCGGCCACGTCTGTGCGGCGGGTAAATCGACGCCGGCTTTTTCGAAGAGTTCGGCGCGGTAGGTGATGGTGACGGGGTGGACGTCGTGCGGCACGCCGAAGATCACGCCGTCCTTCGTCCATGGCGCGAGGCGGCTGGGGAGGATGCGGTCGATCCACGCGTCCGGCTTCTCGAGGCCTGGCTTGGGGAGCCAGCGTGTGCCGTCGTGCGTATAGATCGTGTTGTCAGATGTCAGGCGGGCGTTCCACCCGCGGCGGCCGGGGGCGGCGGGGGAGTCGATCGTCCGCCAGCCCGATTCTTCGAGAAACCCGTTCAGCGGCAGGAACCCCACCTCCCGCACCGGCGGCCGGAAGTAGCGGCCGACGCTGCCGATCTCCACCTCCACCGCGTCGGGAACTTCGCCGGCGGCGCCGGACAGGAAGAGCGAGGTGAGGCGGACGTTCAGCGCCTGATTCGTGATGAGGTCGACGCTCGCGGATCGGCCCACGTCGCGCTCGATCGCGGGGAGCAGCGCGCGGTAGGTGTGGGCGTGGGAGTCGGCGAAAACCCAGACGGTCAGGTCGGACCGCCGCGACGCGGGCCGGGCGAGCAGAACCCAGCCGGTGACCGCGGCGACGCAGAGCATCGCGAGGATGGGACGGCCGAGGTGAAAGCGCATCCGGCGACGGCGGGGTCGCGGTCAGATCGACGCCCGCCGCGCCGATTGTCGGCGGCACGTTGCCTAGAAGCAACATTGCCGTTTAGTATCGACGGCGATAGACTTTGAACGTGGCGGAAACGGCTCACATCCTCCCGAATCTTCCGAGGATATCCCCCGGCTTAACGCGACCGGCCCTGCCGTACGAGCCGATCTGCGCGATCTTCCGCCGCTACCTGCACGCCGAGAAGCTGAAGTTCACCCCCGAGCGGGCGATGATCCTCGACGCCGTGTTGCGCAGGACGGGCCTGGTCGACGCCGAGCGCCTCGTGTCGGACGTGAAGGAACTCGGGCACCGCGTGAGCCGGGCGACGGCCTACCGGACGCTCAGCCACCTCCAGGACGCCGGAATCCTGAAGCAAGTATTTCTCGATAACAAAGTGTCCTATTATGAAGTCATCGCCGGCCGCCAGACGTATGACTACTTGATCTGCGTGGCGACCGGCCGGGTGATTGAGTTCAGCAGCGAGAAGCTCCGCAAGTTGCGCGACGAGATCGCCGCGGAGCACGGCTTCAAGCCGATCTCACACCAATTCCACGTGTTGGGCCTGAGCGCCGAGGGTGTCGCGAAGGTCGAAGCCGACGGCGGCGAGGCGACGGCCATGACGGCCGGCGCGCCAGCGGAGGACGCCGTGGCGTCAGCAGAGGGCGGCGAAGGTCGCAAGCGTTAGGACGACGATGCGAAACTTCGGGCTCCAGTACGGCGACGTGGCGAGATAGTGCATGCGGCGAGTCCTCTCGCCGCTCCGTTAACAAGTTCGGTGCCAGCACCCGTTGAGAAATTTAAGGGTCCGTCCGCCCCGATATTCGCGGCCCGTCGTCAACGACCGACACGGACCAGGGGGCCGGCCGTGACGGATGTTGCCCGCGGGAAACCTTCGTAGCCGTTTCGCCGCGTCCCACGTTCATTCCAAGCATCATTTTTGGCGGGCCGCTCGCGCCCCTTGGCGCGACCGGTGCCGCCGGCGGTACGGGCTTTGTATTTCCGTGCCGCGCGGCGGGGGTGTGCGTGCGTGTGTCTGTTCGAAGGGGACGGGCCGGCGAGCCCGAGACAGTTTACGTTTCTACAGGACCAACCGTGATAGTTACAGCAGGACGCGACCAACTCTCCGCACGACAGATCCTCGAACAGTTCAAGAAGGTGGCCGGCAACGGCCGCGGGTTGCTCATCACCGCCGCGCCGCGCGCGGGGCTCCAGGTCATGCAGCCGGCGAACGTGTCGGAGTCGCTCATCAAGGCGTACGCCCGCGACTTCCACGCCGAGGACGCGATGACGTGGCAGGCGATCCTCAAGGGCAAGCCGGTGCGGCTCGACGACGCGTGGACGGCGAAGGAGCTCGAGGCGACGCCGTACGCGCAGGAATGGCTGAAGCCCAACGGGCTGGCGCACGTGGTGGCGATCCCGCTGGCGTCGCCGGTGTTCGACGGGTACCCGGGCGTCGCCCACATCGGGCGCACGGCCGAGGAGGGCCCGTTCACCAACGCCGAGGTCGCGCGCCTCGTGGAAGCCGCCGCCGCGCTCGACAAGCGCGTCTCCGCCGGCCGCGGCTCGCGCAACAAGTCGTGCCGCAAGGCCGGCGCGGCGATCGAACGCCCGCCGGTGCGGCTGATCATCCTCGATGGCAACCTCAAGCCCAAGACGCCGGGCGGGACGTGGGGCGAGCTCGACGACCGCCTGCGCAACCACATCGTCGACCAGGGCCGGCGCCGGCTCGGTCAACTCAACGGCGACGCCACCTACGTCGACCGCGTGCTCCTGCCCGACTCGCACGGCGACAGCTGGCCGTTCCGCGTCGTCACGTTCAAGAGCTACCGGGCGCTCGGCGACGGCGCGTACAGCATCTTCTGCCTCCAGCCCGACTGCTGCGAGTGGGGCACCGTGCGCCCGGCCGACTTCCAGGCCGACACCGAGCTCGCCCGGCTCCTGCCGGCGCTGCGGTTCATGCATGCCGAGTTCCAACGCGGGCCGACGCTCGTCGAGATCGCCAAGACCGTGTCGCTGAGCCCGTTCCACTTTCACCGGCGGTTCACCGAGTTGCTCGGCCTGACGCCGAAGCAGTTCCTGCTCGACTGCCAGATCTACCAGGCCAAGGCGGACCTGCTCGCCCGCGACAAGGAACTCGTCCAGATCGCCCGCGAGTGCGGCTTCGCCCACCAGAGCCACTTCACCAGCCGCTTCAAGCAGGCGACCGGCCTCACGCCGACCCGCTGGCGCCGTGTGGCGACGGCGCGGAACGAGGCGTCGGACAACTGATGACGCGGATTTGAACCCCGGAGCACACGGAGCACATGGAGGGACGAGAATTCCATCGCAGATGCCGCGGATGACGTAGATCAGGAAAGGTAGATCGGTGACACCGTGCTCCACTTGACCTTTCTCGTGATCTGCGCAACCTGCGTCATCTGCGGTTTAGCGTTTTCTCTCTCCCGAGTCTCCGTGATCTCCGTGGCAAGTATCCTTCTCCTAGCGCTGAAATCTCTGAAAGCCTGAACAGCGCGCGTTCGTGACGCATAATTCCTGCATGCAGACCTGCGCGTCTCATACCTCCAAACGCGCGACCGCCGCCGGCCTTCGCCTCGGCAGCGTCAGCTTTTTGAACGCCAAGCCGCTCATCTACGGGCTCGACGACGTGCCGAACCTGCGCGTGACGCTCGACGTCCCGTCCCGGCTGCTCGACGGCCTGCTCGCCGCGCGGTTCGACGTCGCGCTGCTGCCGGTCATCGACTACCAGCGCATGCCCGGCCTGCGCCTGCTGACGGCGGGGGGGATCGGGTGCGACGGGCCGACCCTCACGGTGCGCATCTTCAGCCCCGTGCCGATCGCCGAGATCACCACCCTCGCCTGCGACACCGACAGCCACACGTCGGTCGCGCTCGCGCGCGTCGTGCTCGGCGAGCGGTACGGCCTGCGCCCCGAGTTCGTCGACCTCCGCGCCGCGCACGGGGGATCCCGCGTGGCGCGGCTGCTCATCGGGGACAAGGTGGTCTGCGAGGAGCCGACCGACCTGCCGCACCAACTCGACCTCGGCGATGCCTGGAAACAACTCACCGGCCTGCCCTTCGTCTTCGCGGCTTGGATGGCGCGCGACGGCGTCGACCTCGGCGACCTGCCGGCAACGCTCGAGCGGGCGAAGCGCGAGGGGCTGGCGAACGTCGGCCAGATCATCGGGCGTTTCGCCGTTCCCCGCGGCTGGCCCGCCGACGTCGCCCGGCAGTACCTCACGTCCTACCTCAAGTACGACATCGGCCCGCGCGAACTCGAAGCGATCCGCCACTTCCACGCCCTCGCCGCCCGCTACGGCGTCATCCCGGACCCGCCGCGACCGCTCCACGTCCACGGCCTGTAGCGGTTTGATCGTGGAGCCGGAACGCGTCGCATACGGTAGACGCGGGGCGGTTTGTGACAGCGGTTTCTGGTCCCGTAACGGCTTGCGTAGCGACCGCCGTAGGCCCCGCGTTCGGGTCGGGCGCGGCCCCTGCTTCCGAAGCCGGATCTTCTCTCAATCGCTCCCTGAGCACGCCGGCCGCGGCGACTGTTCCCGCTGCTCTACCGTGTCGCCGCCGACGCGGATATGCTCGGCGGGAGCCTGACGCACGGCGGGAGTCGCCGCACGGTACGGTTGGTATTTCATCCTGAACATGATGTCTAAGCGCCCTGAGATCGACCGATCGGTGCCGCCGGCGCAGCGGGGCGGGTTCACGCTCATCGAACTGCTCGTGCTCGTCGGCGTGCTCGCGCTGCTGCTGAGCATCCT
The DNA here is from genome assembly GCA_030448225.1 of Phycisphaerae bacterium. The sequence goes on along the minus strand of JAUJNJ010000154.1, from coordinate 1,034 downwards.
GATCCCGTACTTCTCCCGCCTGCGCGAGTCGGACCGGCGGATCCGCTGCGCGAACCAACTACGCGACATTCAGGGTGCGCTCCAGGCGTACGCCAGCGCGAACAACAAGCAACTCCCGCGCGTCGTCTACGAGCCGAGCCGCGGCCCGGGGTACATCGCGTTCACCGGCCCGGACGCGCAGGACCCGTTCGCGCACGGGTCGCGGGTGCGGCCCAACGACGTGACGGCGTCGCTCTGGCTGCTCGTGCGGGCGGGGCTGATCGCGCCGAAGCGCTTCGCCTGCCCGAGCGCGGCCGAGTCGCCCGACCCGCTCGTCGTCGACGGCTCGCCCGTGCGGCCGGAACTCCGCGGCAACTTCGCCAGCCGCGACCACCTCAGCTACTCGTACGCGTCCCCGTTCTCCGCCGCGGTCGGGTACCGGCTCAACTCCGACTGGCTGAGGAGCGACTTCGCGGTCGTCGCCGACATGAGCCCCGGCATCCTCGGCGGCGGCGACAGCGTCGTGTCGCCGCGGTACGACGCCGGGCCGTTCGCGCTGGCCCGCGCGAACAGCGCCAATCACAACAAGGCGGGCCAGAACGTCCTCTACGCCGACGGGCACGTCGACTTCCTGACCACGCCCTACTGCGGCGTCGGCGCGCTCGGCCTGGGTTTCGGTCCGGGCGTGAAGCGGGACAACATCTACACCGCGCTCGAGCCCGCGCCGCTCCCGGAGGGCACGAGTTCGCCGGTCGAAGGCAACGGCTACTACGAGAAGGACATCAGCCCCGCCTGGGCCGGCGACAGCTACCTCGTCCCCACCGACGACGAGTAGAGGGCCGCCGAGGCGGGGCAGAGGTTTCCGACCGCGATACGTAGCAAGTCCGCAAGACCCGCGTCACTGGCGTGGGCACCCCAGGTGGGCACCCCCGGCGGGGGGGGGTGGATAAGTCGATAAAACACCCCCCCCCGGGGGAGGCGGGCCGGCCGCAAGAAAACCCACGCCCCCCACAAACTAGCCGCGGGCGGTACCCACCTGATAGCCGGGAACATGT
>JAUJNJ010000153.1 GCA_030448225.1 Phycisphaerae bacterium | reverse complement strand
GCCGCAGTGGGCGGCGTGGACGACCGGGGCGCCGACCAGCCGCGCAACGCCGGCGTGACGCGTGCGGCGGTGCGCGCGTTGGCCGCTTCCATCCGACGGGTCAGGGCCTGCGGCCGCCACGGCGGCACGCTCCACCAGCACAAGCCGCCGACGACGAGATCGACGCCCTCGCGCAGGCGCCGCGCCGTCTGCGTTCGCATGAGCTCCCAGCACAGCGCCACGCCGACATCGAGGTTTCCCGTGCCGATCAGCCCGTCGTCGTCGCCCTCGACGTAGAAGCAGTTTTCCCACATCGTCGGCAGGTCCTGGCCGTGCCGGCCGACGACGCCGTCGCGCGTGACCACGAGGAACGCATTGCGGACGTGACCGTCGATGTCGCGGCACAGGAACGATCCGCCGACGGTCGCGCCATGACGCCGGGCGAGGTCGAGCATGAGCGCTGTCGCCTCGCCGTCGGGTGCGAGCGCGGCGTCCGCGAGCGCAGGCACGAACGCGACGCCGGTCGTGAAGAACTCCGGCAGCACGATCCACTCCGCGCCGGCCTTGGCGGCCGCATCCCCGAGGCGCCGGCACGCATCCAGGTTCGCCGCGACATCCGCGACAACCGGCTCGAGCTGGATCGCACCGACCCTCATGGCACGGATCGTAGGCCCCGCTCCACGTCGTCGCCGGCCGAGAAGCCCTTCGACCAGCCAGCCGCGGTCGTGGTGGCGCTCAGAACACCAGCGTGACCAGCCACACGAGGACGGCGAGGAGCGCGAGGAGACCGAGCCCGAGCGCGATTCTCGCCGCGAGGGGCAGCGGCGTGGCGCGCAGTGCGATCGGCGCCAGCACCGGCTTGGCCGTGTTGCCGGCCTTCGCCACCAGGCCGGCGCCGAACCCGCCCGTGCTGTACTCGCGCACCGCGCGCTTGCCGCCGCGCTTCGGGCCGCGTATGCCGTCGACGAAGTTCGCGAACAGGTGCGGGATCCGGTCGATCCCACCCGCGACGGGCGCACCACGCCCATCCTTGGCGAGCAGCTCGTCGAACGCCGGCTTGAGCGACGGCGCATGCGTCCACATGCAGTAGAACGCGATACGGCCGTCGGCGTCGATCAGGAACGACGGGTCGGCCATCTCGGCGCTGTAGGTGCGGTGGACGGTGCCTTCGTAGTCGTCGACGAGCACCGGCCACGGAATGCTCTCCAAGCGCTTGTACTCGCGTGCGGACTCCAGCTTGTCCTCGTACGTGCGGTAGGTCCCGCGCAGCTCGCCGGGGTGCGCCTGGCGGATCACGATGTCCACGAACTGGATGCGATCGCCGTACCACTCGTGAAGCTGTTTGATCGGCGCGACCGCGCCGGTGGTAATCGGTCAGGTGCCGCTGCCCATGTGCAGCAGCACCGGCCGGCCGCGGAAGCCGCTCAGCCGGATGCGCTCGCCCTCGGTGCTCGCCAGCTCGAAGTCGGGCGCCTCGGACCCGGGGCTCAGCCCGGCGCTGCGCATGGAGCGCCAGATGTCCGCGAGCAGGTGCTTGGGCCGGAAGTGTTCGTAGTTGTATTCGCGCAGCTGCCGCTCGCTGCCGGCGGGGCTCTTGGCGCCGAGCGAGGTCGAGTCGGGCATTGCGGCCAACACTACCCGTGGCCGCAGGGTCAAAACGGCATGGAACGCGCTGCGGAGTTCGCCATCAGCATGCTGGCCTGCGATCTCACGACCGTCGCCTCCACCAGAGCGCGAGGCCCATGGCCGTCGCCGCGGCGACGGGCGCGCCAAACATCAGGCCGTAGAGCGGGACGCGGGTGGGCTTCGGGGGCCGGTCGCCGGGTTCGCCATCCGTGCGGCGGATGCGCCAGAGGGCTCCCGTCCCCGGCTTCATCCGCAGTCCGGCGATCTCCGGGGCGATCTTGACGACGCCCCAGTCGACGACGTAGAGCGCGCCGTCGGGGCCGAACTCGCAGTGCGACGGGCGTTCGAAGCCGCGGTGGGGGAGCTTGGAGGCCGGGCCGGTGACCTGGTTGACGGCGAAGTCGACGACCTCGCCGCTGGCCATGTCGACGCGCGCGACCTTGTAGCCGACGGGCATGACGCGCTTGGAGGTGACGGGGGCCAGATCGCCGAAGAGCGCAACGAACGCGTCACCCTCAAAGCCGAAGCCGGGATCGCGGCAGAAGTCGACGCCGTTGGCCGCCGAGTGGACGGCGAAGGTCGCGAACGGCTTCGGCGGGTCGGGGTCGGGGTGCTCGGCGAGGACCGGCTCGCGCCCCTGGCCGGCCTCGCCCCACCGCGGATCGTCGAGACGGATGCCCGATGCGAAGTCCGGCCAGCCGTACCAGGCGCCGCGGTGAATCTCGTAGAAGTCGTCGTTGTCATCGACGATGAAGCGCTGGCTGCGCTCGTCGATGCCGTGCTCAACGGCGAAAAGTCGCCCGTCGGGATGGAATGCGGTGCCGTAGGGGTTGCGCAGGCCCCAGGCGACCAGCTCGAGGTCCGAGCCGTCAGGATTGCAGCACAAGATCGAGCCGCTGGCCCTGACGTCGCCCTTGACGACCTGACCCGGGGTCGTCTCGGTGCCAAACGGCACATAGACGCCGCTTCTGACCTTCTTGGCCGTGTTGCCGAAGACGTCGGGGTACTCGAAGTTGCGGCCCGCGAGCACGACGTCCTGACCCGGGACGTCGTGGAAGTCGCGGTAGTCGCGCAGCCACTCGTACGCGTAGTTGTCGGCGCCGACGACGCTGAGGTTGGTCGCCGTGCCCTGGCCCCAGTACAGCTTGCCGTCGGGGCCGACGTTGGGATAATTGGTCTGGTGATCGCCGAGCCCGGGCAGGTCGGTGACGATGTCCTCGATCTCGCCGCCGGAACGCACGCGCGACAGCGTGTCGGTGTTCGAGAAGTAGAACCAGCCGTCGTGCCAGCAACCACCGGTCATCGAGCCGGTCTTGATCCAGCGCTCGTCGGGGAGATCGAGGAACGTCTCGTACTCGCCGGTGGTCACGTCGACCTTGAGGATGCGCGGTCGCGCCTCGACCTTGTGGCCGCCCTCGGTGACGTAGCAGAACCCGTTGTCGTCGAAAGAGCAGTGCACCGGCGTGTTGAACCCGGAAGCGACCAGGTCGACCGTGAAGCCCTCCGGCACCATGACGTGCGCTGGGTTGTACCGGCGGCTGTCCTCGCGCTTGAGGCGCAGCTTGCCCAGCACCGGACCCACGGGCCGGTACGCGGCGGCAAGCGCGCTGTCGGCGTCGAAGCTCTTGAGGAACTTGGGCCGGTTCCGAAGCCAACGATTCATCTGTGCCTCCTGTCTCTCGGATAGCTCGACGCGCCAGAGCCGCCCGGTTCCGGGGTCGGCGCGCACCCCCTCGGCGGTCATCTCGAAGCGCCCGAAGTCCAAGACGTGCAGCGCGCCGTCGCGTGGCGAGAATGCCACGTCGATCGGGCGGTGCAGCGCCGGGGCATCGAGCGGGTGCAGCGACCAGTCGTGCGGGTCGACGCGAACGAGCTGGCGCCCGACCGGCGGTCCGTCCGGCGCCGTCATCGGCGCTTCGTCGCCGAAGAGCGCGACGATGACATGCCCGTAAACCGGCCGGACGGCACGACGGCGAACTTCACCGCCGAGGTGTGCGGCTCAAAGCGAAGCAGCGGCCGCTCGGGCGGCGGCAGCCTGTCATGTTCGGCGAGCACGAACGCCGGCCTCGGCCCGCGCTGTGGGGCGTAGGCGGGATCGGTGACCGGGTCGCCGCCGATGAAGTCCGGCCACCCGTACCACGCGCCCTCACGAACCTCGAAGAGCAGGTCGGGCGCGTTGCCGATCGGGCGGCTGCCGCGATCGTCGGCGCCCTGGTCCGTCGCCAGGAGGCGCCCGTCGGGCAAGAACGCAAGGCCGAACGCGTTTCGCAGGCCCCAAGCGACCAGCTCCAGGTTCGTGCCATCCGGGTCGCATCGCAGCACCGCGGCGGTGCACGGCACCCGGCCGTGGACGCGCTGCCCCCGCTCCGTCGAGGTGCCACGGGACGAACGCGCCCGTCCCGGCCCGCGCACCCGGCTGGTCGCTGAGGGCGTCGGACGTCTCGACGTCCACGCCGGCCAGGACGCCGCCGAGGCCGGGGATGTCGTGCGCAAGAGGCAGACGCCGCAACCAGCCCAACTCATAGGCGTCCAAGCCGATGATCGCACTGTTGGTCATCGCCCCCTGGCTGAAATAGAGCTTGCCGTCGGGGCCCGGCGCCACCATGTTCGTGTGGTAGTTGCCGGGCCCCGGAAGCCCGCTGAGCACCGCGCTCCACGACCCGTCGCGCTCGATCCGCAGGATCCGCCCGCCGTCGCCCTGGTCAGAGACGTAGAGGGCGTCCTCGTGCCAGGCCAGGCCGTTGACCGGCGGCCCGAAGCCGTCCGCGAGCAGCTCGTGCCCGCCGTCCGCTTGCAGCCGCCACACACGCCCGCCCGGCGGCGCGCCGCCGAACGGCAGGCCAGCCTCTGCTACCAAGCAAGCGAACATCCCGGCGGCAGCAGAAGTACCTTCGTCGCGATGCTCGATATCAGACGGATACGCATGTTGCACGCGGTCGCGCGCCTCGGCAGCTGTGGGGCCGCCGCCAAAGCGCTGTCGTTCACGCCCTCCGCCGTTTGGCAGCAGATGGCGGCGCTCGAACGGGAAGCCGGCACTCAGCTGTTCGACCGTGGCGCGCGGCGGCCGGCTGACGCAGAACGGTGAGATCCTCCTCGCCCACGCCAAAGTCGCGCTCGAGCGGCTCGACCGCGCGGAAGCGGAAGTCGCGGCGATCGCACGTGGCGAAGGGGGTCGGCTGCTCTTCGGCTCGTTTCCGACGGCAACCGAGTCGTTCGTGGCCTGTGCTGTGCGGGCGTTCCGCTCTCGCCACCCGGCGTCGATCTTCATTTCCGCGATGGCGAGCCGTGTGAGCACGTCGTTCGACTGGAAAACCTTCTGCTCGACTGCGCCGTGATGTTCGATCTCGACTCATGGCCGGCAGCACGCAGCTACGACGGCGAGATGGTCTCCGCACGCGAGGACGTCATCTACGAGGAGCTGTCCAAGATCCGTTCTTGATCGCGGTTCCGGCGAGTCATCGGCTCGCCGTCCACAACAGGGTGGCGCTCAACGAACTTGCCGACGAGGTGATCCTCGGTAACCCGAATGGCTGCGCGCCGTGGGGCGCCGATCTGGCTCGCCTCTGCCAACATCAGGGCTTCGAGCCGCGCTTCGAACCGCGGTACCACGCGCTCGACTTTCATTCGGTCCAAGCGCTCGTGGCGACGGGCCAAGGACTTTCTCTGCTGCCGCAGCTGTCGCTCGGATGCATTCGCAGCGACATCGTGGTCCGGCCGCTCGAGCCGACTCCGGTACGCCAAGTCAAGCTGGGCTTCCCTCCGACATCGTACCGGTCTGCAGCCTGCGATGCGCTCGTCGAGATCCTTCACGACGTCATCAATCGGTTGTGGGAGCCGCAGCGTCAGATCACTGACGGCGGCGAAGGACGCGTCACGGACTGAGGTTCGCGCCGCGCTCCAGGCGCTCGAGCGCCGCGTTCGCGGCCTGGGCGAGGATCATCTTTTCGCCGACGTCGATG
>JAUJNJ010000011.1:59229-78112 GCA_030448225.1 Phycisphaerae bacterium | reverse complement strand
GGGTGTCCCGGGCGCGCGCCCGGCTCCCCCCCGGTGGGGGGCGGCGCGTGTGACCGTCTTCCGCCCCCGCCGTCCGTCCGACCGGTAGTGGCGCCGCGAGGGGCGGGGTCGCGGCGCAGCCGCAAGTTTCCGACGTGGAATACGCCGCTACGTCGTCCGCGACGCAGGCGTCGCCACTATGAGGAAAGGCCGACTTTCACGACTCGGGCAGACTTGGCTACCGCGTATCGCCGTCAAACAGTGCCTTCACCGTTGTTCAAGTCGGCAATACCGATGGCGTAGACGGGGAAGATCGTCAGCGGCGTCGCCTTCGTCAGTTCCACGTCTTTCCGCGCCGAACGAGTCGGTGAGCGTGCAGCGGCCGAGGTCGAGGCCGAGCGGGGCGGTGCCGTCGACGGCCCAGGCGGAGAGGACGACGTCGGTCCCTTCGTCCAGAGGTACACGCGCACGTTTGGGTCGGGGTGGGGCACGCGGCGGGCGGTCGTGACGCCGTCGAACGCGGGATGGAGCGTGGCGTAGGTGAACCACGATGGCTTGAACGACCTGTCGTTGTTGAGCAGGCCGGAGGCGGCGTGGAGGCTCGAGCCGTATCGGCCTCGCGGTAGACGAAGACTTGCCACGCCGGCCGCCAGCGCCCATCATCGCGACGCGCGGCAGGCGGGCCGCCACCAACCCTCGACATCCCGCGCGCGGGCCGCCGGTGTCGTAGCCGGTCTCGGTGAGCCAGGATCGGCAGGCCGGGCTGTGCCGGTCGCGGCGACGAGCGACCGCAGGTCGTCCTCGTAGGTCGGCTGATTCCCGTCGACGCCGGCCGCGTCTCGCTCCACGTTCGTGTCGATCGCCGTCTCCGGCGCTTGCTGGCCGCTGTAGTAGTGAACGTTCAGCACGTCGTCGACGAAGTCGAGCGGGCAGCTTCCGTCGGCGTAGCGGTAGGCGCGAGCGCGCGTCGACCGTACCGACCTTGATCCCCGCGTATCCGCCGTTGGTCACCCGCGCGTAGGTCGGCCCGCTTGCCCTCGGCCGACGCCGGAGCAGTTCCATGTACTGGTCGCTCGTGCCGACTCCACGGGCCCCAACTCGGCGCGGTAGAGATCGTCTGTTCCACACTCGTAGACCGACATTTGCTTCTTCGCCGAAACCTTGTCCGGCGTCTTCAATGCGGCGGGCGGGTGCGCCAGAGCCGTGTAGCGGGCGACGGTGGAAGGCAGAACTCGACGAACGACGCGTTGTCCGCGGGCGGGTACGAAAACCGCCGCCTCCGGTACCGACGTCGGCGCGGACGACGCGTACGCCGGCGTCTGGAACAGGAACGGCAGCACCGACAGCCCCTCGGCCCGGTACGTCGACGATCGCGTCGTGGTTCACGTGCCACGGCCCGACGCTCATCGTACCGGAACAGCGCCCGGCTTGGCGAGACCCATCAGCGCCTTGAAGTTCTCGGCGCACCCACCCGATCCCGAGCCGCCGGTGCAACTCGTGAAAGACGCGTCGGCCCCGTTGATGCCGAAGCGGGAATCGGGCGAGACGCGGTCGATCGGTGCCGGCAGGGCGAAGGCGTGGCGGTAGATCAGGTTCCGTCCGCCCCGGCCGCCTCGCCCGCCAGCAGGTAGAAGCGCCGGTCGGCAGCGGCGTGGCGTCGCCGAGCGCGGCGACCGCGAACGAGCGGGGCGGCATCGTCGACCGTGTGCGTCGTAGACGAGATGGTGCGTCCGGTCGCCGGCACGTCCCACGTCTCGTCGGCGACGCCGTCGTAGACCGGCCCGCCGCGACGCATGCGGATCACGTCGTGTCGCCGGCCGTCGTAGTGGCGGAGCCGCAGGTATTCGCCCGCACCGGCGACCAGACGGCGGCATCGACCGGCGGCCCCACTTCGTAGAATATCGACGTTCCTGTGCCGCGGGCAGCAGGCGCGTATTGCATCGCCGTCGAGCGACGCGGCGACGTCGACCTTCCACACCCAGTTCGCGTCGCCCGACGAGTAGGCGAGATGCGTCACCGGCCGCTCCCGCCGAGGTCGACGAACTGAACGGCCTCGGCGTGAAAGTCGTCCTTTCCAGTCGGTGCCCGCGTTCGTCCACTCCTGGCCGTCGGTGAGCGAGTTCTCGTCGATCCGCCTCCCGCCGGACTCGGTCCAGCTTCGCGCGCCGGCGGTCGGTGCCGTGTTCCGCGTCGGGGGCGGACTTCGAAGTAGAGCGCGGGATCTTGCTGGAGCGAGAACTCGATCGTCGCCTGCCGCGGCTCGTCGGCGGGGTTCGTTAGTACGAGTTGGGCCCCAGCGGCCGGCTCCACCGAGGTGCCGCCGGAGAGCGGCGCCGTGTCGCGGCCGGCCGCGTCGGCGGCGGGGGCTTCGATCGTGGCCACGAGCGCGTCGACGTCGATCGCCGACGGCCCCGGCCCCTTCGCGAACCACGCGACCCGCACGCCGTTGATCGGCGCGTCGGCCCGGCCGTTCTTGTCCTTCTGCTCGTACGCGGGGCGCATCGCGTCGCCGGCGAGGTCGAACTCCACCCATCGCCAGCCGGTCCAGTCGGCCGGCACGGTCGCGAGGAGCGTTTCCCCCTCGCCGTCGCTCACCTGCACGCCCACGCGTGAGGCGTTCGACGCAGCGTCGAGGTGGACCCACAACCCCAGCCGGCGGTACGCGCCGGGGCCGACGGCGCCGACGCCGAAATCCCCCTTCGACCCCGCCGCCCGCGCCGTGCCCGCGAGCCGCAGCGCGACGGCCCCGGCTTTCGGCGCGACGGCCGCCGGCGAGGGGGTCACCGAAGCGCCGTCGAAGTGCCATCCACCCGGCTGAACGGCGGCGTCGAGTTCCAGCGCCGACAACAGCACGCTCCGCGTCCCCGGGCCCGCGCGTGCCATGCCGCTGTCAGGCGGCACGACCACGCCGGCCGCCACTGCGGCCGTTGCGGTCGTGAAGATCCCGCCGAGCGCGAGGACAGCGACCAACGGCCCCGCGACGAGCCGATGAAGCGGCGTTGAGTTGTTCTGTGTCATACCCCTCCGCCCCCCGGTTGACGGCAGTACCCCCGCCGGACGGCCCGCGTTGTTCGAGTACGGCCCGCGAAGGGGATGCGGCTCCACCTGCAGAATCCGTCAGCAGAACACAAGCGTCCCGCCTGTGCCAAGCGGATACACCCGACAGACACCCCGGATTCCGGGGCGGGAGTCGACATTGCCAAGCGCGGGAGTGACTAGCGCGTCACGCCGGTCGGGGCGGCAGGCGGGCTTCCAGGCCGCGTCGGGACGGGGCTTGCGTCACGTAAAGCGGAATCGACCGAGGCCGTTAACACGAGTCTAACGCCCGTGCGGGACATTGAGCCTCCGTGGCGACCATCGGCGGCCTCTATTCGAGCGGTCGGCGGCGGCGTCACACGGCGGGGGCCGGGGGGGTCAGTTTATCTTGCCCCGCAAAGCCACTGGTGATACCTTTAGATGGGGGCAGACGGCTCCCTTTCACATCCGGAAATGCAAGCGGGGGCTGACGAATCCTCCGGTGATATCTCGCCCGCCTGACGTGTCGGGACGGCGATGAGCGGACGGGCTCGGCACGGGGGCGCTCCCCGGGCGTCCCGAAACGGGAGAAGTCATTATGCGTCGGCGCGCGATTCGTGAAGCGGTGGGGCACGCCGTGCAAACCTGGGCCGAGCCGCTCGAGCGGCGGCTGTTGATGGCCGTCGACCCGCTGGGCGACCTCAACACCACCACGTTCTCCTCGCGACCCGACGCGTTCGCCACCACCGGCGACGGCCAGGTCTTCTTCCGCGCCGACGACGGCATTCACGGGCAGGAACTGTTCGTCACCGACGGCACGGCGGCCGGCACGCGGCTCGTCAAGGACATCCGGCCCGGGCGCGGCAGCGGCATCATCATCGACCCGCCGTACTACAACCCCACCGGCCTGGCCGCCACGAGCGACGCGGTCTACTTCGCCGCCAACGACGGCGCCGCCCTGCGGTTGTGGCGCAGCGACGGGACCGCCGAGGGCACGCGGGCCGTCCAGGCCCAGAACGCCCCGGCAGGGCTCCCGTCGTCGCCGCGCCACCTGACGGCCATCGGCGACACGGTCTACTTCGTCGGGAACTACGCCTCGACCGGTCCGCAGCTCTGGAAGACCGACGGCACCGACGCCGGCACCGTCATGGTCAAGCGGATCGGCACGACCCTGAACGGCGCCAACATCCAGCACGTCGCGGCGTTCGGCGACCGGGTCGTCTTCTCCGCCGGCGAGCCCGACACCGGCCAGGAACTGTGGATCAGCGACGGCACCGAGGCGGGGACCCGCGTGATCGCCGACATCAACCCGGGCTCGACGTCGACGTTCCCCGAGGGCGTGACCGTCGCCGGCGACACGCTCTACTTCACCGGCTACGACCCCGACAGCTACGACCCGACCTCCACGGGTTCCACCGGCACCTCGTACGCCCTGTACGCCGTCGGCCCCGATGCCGCCGGGCCGCGCAAGGTCTTTAGCGCGGCGCCCGTCGGCGGGATGCGGCCGGGGCATCTGACGGCGGTCGGCGGCGAACTGTATTTCACCTCTACCGAGCCCGGCTCGACCCGCCGGACGATCTGGCGCACCGACGGTACGGCCGAGGCCACCGTGCCGGTCGCGTTCGCGAACAACGCGACCAACCTCACCGCGTTCGACGACACGCTCTACTTCAGCGCCCAGACCACGACCCACGGCATCGAGCTGTTCACGTTCGACGACGCCGGCGGGATCCGCCTCGTCGCCGAGACCAACCCGGGCACGGCGAGCGGGTCGCCCCAGCGCCTGACGGCGGTCGGCTCGTCGCTCTACTTCGGTGCCAACGCGCCGTCGGGCAAGAGCCCCACGTTGTTCCGCTACGACGCCATGACCCGCACCACGACCGCGATCGGCGGGCCGCTCGGGCGGGAATACTTCGGCCAGACGCATTACGGCCGCGACGGCCTCGTCCACCCGTTCGCGGGCGGCGTGCTGATAGCGCGCTCCGCCCGGACATCGGCTACGAACTGTTCCGCACCGCGGGCGGCGCCGGCGACCTCACGCTCGTCGCCGACGTCGGCACGGCCACGCTCGACTCCTATCCCGGCACCGGGGTCGAGATCAACGGCAGAGTCGTCTTCGCCGCCACCGGTGGCCCGAGCGGCGAGGGTACCGCGGCCAGCAGCGACCTGTACGTCACCGACGGCACGCCCGGCGGCGCGCGCCTTCTCGCCGACTTCTACCCGGACGCCAGCTTCGGCGGGAACCCGGCCTACCTCGCGCGCGGATGGGCGACGCGGTCTACTTCGCCGCCACCACCGCCGCCGCCGGCCGCGAGCTGTGCGCACCGACGGCACCGCCGCCGGCACGTGGCTCGTCGCCGATCTGATCCCCGGCCCGACCGGCTCGAGCCCGACCCGCACCCGACGGCCGTCGGCGACACGCTCTACTTCAGCGCCGACGACGGCTCGGGCGTCGGCCGCGAGCTGTGGAAGACCGACGGCACCGACGAGGGCACCGAGCTCGTGAAGGACATCTCGGACGGCGTCGGCGTCGTCCCCGTCGGAGATGGTCAACCTGAACGGCACCCTGCTGTTCGTCGCCCACAGCAGCCCGAGCGGCCGCGAGCTATGGCGCAGCGACGGGACGATCACGGGGACCACGCTCGTGCTCGACACCTACCCGTACAGCTACGGCGGCTCGCCCGCGTCGCTCACGGTCGCCGGCTCGCACGCGTACTTCACCCAGCTCCACCCGAACTACGGCACGGAACTGTGCACGGACGGCACGACCGCCGGCACCGTCTGCCTCGACGTCAACCCCGGCGGCCCCCGCGTCCACCCCCGCGCCTCACCGCCGCCGGCGAGCGGGGCGTTCTTCTTCACCGCGTTCACGCCGTCGCTCGGCGTCGCCTCTACGACGCCCGAGGGCGCGCCGCGCCGGCGGCTCGTGAAGGACATCAACGCGGTCACGTCCACCACCAACCCGTTCGGCGCGGCGTTCGCCGTCGGGAACCGGCTCTTCTTCGCGGGCAACGACGGCGCGCCGACCGGCAGCGAGCTGTGGTCGAGCGACGGGACCTCCGACGGCACGAACCTGCTCGCCGAGATCGCGCCCGGGCCTCGCCGAGGGCGACCCGTCGTCGTTCTTCTCGCTCGGCGGCGACGTCTACTTCTCGGCGACGGACGCGGCGACCGGCGCGGAGCTGTGGCAGACCAACGGCACCGCCGCCGGCACGCGGCTGACGGCGGACATCAACCGCCAGCCGTACGAGTCGTCGTGGACCTCCGGCAGCTCGTCGCCGACGCTCGTGGCCGCTCGGCGAGCGGGCGATCTTCCGCGCGACCGACGGCGAGCACGGCATCGAGCCGTTCGTCCTGACGCCGCCCCCGCGCCCCCCAACGCGCCGCCGACCGCCGCCCTCGCCGGCCCCGCCCGCGTCACCGAGAGCAGGACGGCCGGCGCGTCGTTCTCGGCCGCCGGGTCGGCCGATTCGGACAGGTGGATTGCGTCCTACGAAGTGGGACCTGGACTACGACCGCACGCCGTTCCCCGCCGACCGCTCGGCCGCGGCGCACACGCTCAGCGGCCTCGACGGACCGGCCGAGCGGCCGGTCGCGCTGCGCGTGACCGACAACCGCGGCGGCACGTCGATCGCGACGCAGGCGCTGGTCGTCGACGAGGTCGCGCCGACGCTCAACGTCTCGTTCCCCGCCACCCGCGCAGAGGGGCAGACCGGGATCCTCAACGCGTCGGCGACCGACCCGGGGCCCGACGCGGTGCGAAGCTGGTACGTCGACTGGGGCGACGGGCGGTCGCGGACGTTCACGATGAGCGGGTTCTCCACGTCGTTCGCCTACGACGAGAACGGCACGTACACGATCACGGGCACCGCGACCGACGAGGAGGGCACCTACGCGTTCGCGCCGATCACGGTGACCGTCTCCAACGCCGCCCCGGTCGCGTCGGCGGGCACGTGGGGCGGCTACCGTCAGGAGGGCCGCAGCGAGCACTTCGTCGGCTCGTTCACCGACGCCGGCCGGCAGGACACCCACACCGCCGCGTGGGCGATCCGCCGCTCGGGCAGCACCGAGGTCCTGTACACGACGACGCAGGCGATCTTCGACTACGTGTTCGACGACAACGGCACGTACGTCGCGACCTACACCGTCACCGACGACGACGGCGGCGTCGGCAGCGCGTCGACGACCGTCACCGTCACGACCGTCGCGCCGTCCGGCGCGCTCAGTTACCCGTCGAGCGTGCCCGAGGGGGGCATGGCCGAGATCGGGCTGACGAACGTCTACGACCCGTCCGCCGCCGACACCGCCGCCGGCTTCCGGTACTCGTTCGACTTCGACGGCGACAACCTGTACGAGGTCCTCAACGCCACGACGGCGTCGGCCACGGTCCCCGCGTCCTACCTCGCCGAGGGCCCGTTGCGGCGCTACTTCAACGTCCGCGTGGCCGACAAGGACGGCACGTCGCACACGTACGGCGGGTCGATCCTGGTGACCAACGTGGCCCCGACCGTCGCCATCACCGGCGGACCCGCCAGCGACGCCGTGAACGAGGGGACGGCCCTGTCGTACACGCTCGCCGCGACCGATCCGAGCACCGCCGACAACAACGGCGCCTTCTCGTACGCCTGGAGCGTGACGCGGGACGGCGCCGCGTTCCTCAGCGGCACGACGAAGACGATCAACTTCACCCCGGGCGACGAGGGCACGTACGTCATCACCGCCACCGCCACCGATCGGCAGGGCGCGCAGTCGGCGCCGGCGCAGCGCACCGTGGCCGTCGCCAACGTGGCGCCCACGGCGGTGTTCAACACTAACGCCGCGTACGTCGTCGAGGGGCAGGCGGTCCCGATCCGGTTCGACGGCGTGCGCGACGCGCAGGGGGACATGAACGAGGGCCTCCTGTACAGCTACGACTTCAACGGCGACGGCGACTTCACCGACCCCGGCGACATCCTCGACGACCCGGGCCCGGTCGAGTTTTACGCCTTCCCCGAAGAGGGGACGTACCACCTCCGCGGCCGCATCGCCGACCGCGACGGCGGTTCGAGCGAGTACGCGCTGACCCTCATCGCGCTCGCCGACGCGCCGGACGTGACGATCCAGGGCCCGACCACCGCCCGCCGCAACCAGTCGACCTGGTTCCGATTCATCGCCAGCGACACCGGCACGTTCGACCAGCAGTCGTCGTTCACCTACTCGATAGACTGGACCGGCGACGGCGTCGTCGACCAGACCCTCGTCGGCCCGGGGCTCGTCGACACGAGCTATACCTACAAGCGGTCCGGCACGTACCAGATCGGCGTCACCGCCCGCGACAAGGACGGCGTCACCGGCCCGACCGCCTACTTCACGGTCGAAGTCGGGTCCGACACCACGACGTCCCTTCGAGTACCCACCATCTACACGACCGGCGACGGAGGCGGGACCCGCCGGCGAGCGAAGGGGTGATGCCCGCGCGGCGTCCCGTCATCCCGCCGTGTGACCAGTGAGGTTTCGCCAGTCAGGTAGCGGCGTTGCCCCCGTCCCGTCCGTGTCGCAGCGGCGAGCCTCCGCGAGGCCCGCCGCTGCGCGATCACCTCGACCCGGTCGCACGCCGCTGCGGAGGCACGATTTGCCACCACGGCCGTTGTGGGTGCCCGCAAATCGAACGTCTGGGCCACGGAACCGCCCCGAGCGGCGCCCCCATTCTTATTGGCCCGGCCATCGCGGTCTGCTTGCACGTCAGGTGCCCGGGCGGCGGGGGGCACGTGAGCCGCATTACGCCTGAAGGTCGTCCCGCCCTTCGCTTCATTCCGACTCATCCACAACTTTAAACTTGAGGTGAAACCGGGCGACCGGTTGTCCGATGGAAGCTTTAGCCCTCGCATCGCGGTTCTGCCACGCGGCGGGCCCACCCACGTAGCGCGGGGCGCGTTACAGGCCGTTCCATTTCCCGGACCCACCGGGGCGATCGGGGACCATGCTACGAGTGCTGCGCGACGGACACCGGGCGTTTCTGGCGGCGTACTGCTGCTGGCTCGTCGCGTGGATGGTGGCCACGGCTGGCCCGCCGCACGTGGTCTTGTGGGTCAGCTTGCCCGGCTGCACGTTCGGCACGCTGCTGGCCGGCATCTGGTGCATGCCCGCGGGCCTTGCCGCTTCCCCACGATGCGCGCGGCAATGAGCCCGCGCAGACGCCCTCACCGCCGACACCGCAACATCCACCGGGCGGATGGCGTGGATCTGCTTCGGCTGCGGGCCGCTCGCCTTCACGCTCGGGCAGGTCGTGTACTACTACCACGTGCTCGTCCGGCACGACTCGCCGTTCCCCTCGCTGGCCGATGTGGCCTACCTCTCGGTCTACCCGTTCCTGATCGCCGGCGTGCTGCTGCTGCCGGGCGTCCGCCCGCCGGCGCGACGCGCGGCAGGGACCGCGTGCTGCTCGACAGCGTGATCGTCGTGGCCGCCCTGGCGACGTTCAGCTGGTACCACCTCGTCGGGCCGCTGCTGCTGTCGAGCACGCCCGACCCGCTCGCCAAACTGCTGGCCGCCGGCTACCCCGCGTGCGACCTCGTCCTGCTGTTCTGCCTGATCCTCGCGGGCGGCCGCGCCCTGGAGCGGGCGCGGGCGGAGGGCTCGTGTTCCTCCACGTCGGCCTGGCCCTCGTGATCGCGGGCGACACGGTCTTCGCCTTCAAGAACGTTCACGGCACCTGGGCGGAACAGACGTTCGCCGACACGATCCGGCCGGTCGGCTACCTGCTGCTCGGGTACGGCGTCTCGGCGGCTGCGCCTGCCGGCGCTGCCGCCGCTCCCGCCGCCGCCGCCGATGACGCCTCCGGAGGACGGCCCGCGACGCCGTCACCGCGGGATGGCGGCCGACGCTCGCGCGCTGCTTCTGCCGGCGGGCCTGCTGATCGCCTACGTCGCCCACCACCCGGCCCGGCGGCCCGACCTCGACTACGGCGTCTACGTCGGGTGCGCGCTGCTCGTGCTGCTCGTCCTGCTGCGCCCAACTGCTGACGATCCGCGAGAACGCCCGGCTCAACCGGCGGCTCCACGGGCGTACCGCTCGCTCGTCGCCGCCGACGCGGCCGTGCGGCGGAGCGAGAACGCTACCACTATGGCCGACCGCGCGACGAGCGACGTCGCCTACGACTTCGACCTCGTCACCGAGCGACTCGTCTGGGCGAGGCAGCGCCGGGCGTTCGGTTACGAGCCCGGCGAGGTCACGTGCGACCTCCGCTTCCGGGACGAGAACATCCACCCCGACGATCGCGCGCGGGTCTGGACGGCCTGCGCGCGTCGATCGGCGCGGGCGACACGTTCCTGGGCCGCCGAGTACCGCTTCCGCCGCGCCCGACGGCACGTACATGACCGTCCGCGACCGCGGCTACGTCACCCGCGACGCCGCCGGCCGGCCGCGCCGGGATGATCGGCGCGTGCAGGACGTGACCAGGCAGCGGGCGGCCGAACAGCAGTTGCGCTTACCGCGACGCCCTAGTCGCCGCGCTTGGCCGAGGGCGACCGGGCAGTTCCTCACGTGCGACGACCCCGACGCCGCCATGGGCTCCGCATGCTCGCCGCCGTCGGCCGCGCCCACCGGCGCCGACCGCGTGTACGTCTACGAGAACCACGCCGAGCCCGGCACCGGGCAGCTCCCTGACGAGCCAGCCACGAGTGGCACGCCCCCCGGCGCGCGGTCGCTCCATCGCCGACCCGGGCCTGCAGAACATCCCGTTCGACGGCCCGGTCCGGCGGTGGCGCGCCGCCGGCCGCCCGATCTTGGGCCCAGTTGACGCCCTGCCAGAACCGGAGCGGCGGTTCCTTGGCGGCGATCCGGCGTGCGCTCGATGCCGGTAGATCCCGGTGATGACGCGTCGCGTGGTGGGGCTGATCGGCGCCCTGAGGACCGCCGCGGCGGGCGGGCGTGGGGCGGGTCGAGGTGTCGATCCTGATGTCTCGCGGCGAGCGTCGGGCGGCGCGGCTGGCGCGACGGCGATCGAGGCGCGGCTCGCGCACGAGTCGCTGCACGACGGGCTGACCGGGCTGCCGAACCGCGTGCTGTTCCTCGACCGCGTCGACCGGTGCATCTGTCGCGCGCCGGCCGCGAGCGGAGCTACGCGTTCGCCGTGCTGTTCCTCGACCTCGACCGGTTCAAGGTCGTCAACGACAGCCTCGGCCACGCGGCGGGGGACCGGCTGCTCGTCGCGGTGGCCGAGCGGTTGCGCGCGGCTCCGCGACACCGACAGCGTCGCGACCAACGCCTCGGCCGGCGGCGGCGGCGGCGTTGCAGCTTGCCCGCCGCCGGCCGCCACGCCGTCGCGGGCTCGGCGAGGACGAGTTCAAGGTCCGCTGCTCGACGGCCTGCGCGACGCCGGCGACGCCGCCCGCGTGGCCGAGCGGGTGCTCGCCGAGGTGGGACGCCCCACGGACGTGGCCGGGTTGGAGCTCGACGACGACGCGCCCGGCGTCGTCACCTGCGGCGGCGGGACGTGCTGGCGCGTACGACTCGGCGAAGGACATGCTGCAGAACGCCGACGCGGCGATGTGCCAGGCCAAGGGCTCCGGCAAGAACCGCTACGCGGTCTTCGACTCCACGCTCCACGCCGCCGCCGTCGCACGGCTGGCGGCTGGAAGACGACCTGCGCGCGGCTCCAGGCGGGGCGAGCTGCTCCTGAACTACCAGCCGATCGTCTCGCTCCGAGACCCGCGAGCTCGTCCGGGTTCGAGGCCCTCGTCCGCTGGCGGCGCGACGGGCGGATGGTGTCGCCGGGCGAGTTCATCCCGGTCGCCGAGGACACCAGGGCTGATCGTCCCGATCGGCATGGACATGCTACGCGAGGAGCGTGCCGCCAGCTCGCCGCGTGGCGGCGGCGGCGGCGGCCCGGCGGCGGCGGCGGCGGGGCTGGCGATGAGCGTGAACCTCTCGCGCCCGGCAGCTCGGCGACCCGGGCCACTCGGTCCCGATGCTCGAAGCCGTCCTGCGCGAGACCGGCGCTGACCCCGCGTCAGTCAGAAACGAGATCACCGAGAGCGTGATCATGGACGACCCCGACGCCGCCGCCGCGGTGCTGGCGGCGGTGAAGCGAACGGGCGTGCGGCTGTCGATGGACGACTTCGGCACCGGGTACTCGTCGCTGAGCTGCTCCTGCTCGACGAGCTGAAGGTCGACCATAGCTTCGTCGTCGGCCTCCAGGACCGCCGCGACACCGCCGCCGTCGTGCAGGCGATCGTCAGCCTCGCGCAGAACCTGGGGATGAAGAGTCGGCCGAGGGGTTGGAGAAGCCGGAGCAGGTCGCGTTCCTCCAGGCATTGGGGTGCGACTGGCAGGGCTACCTGTTCGCCAAGCCGCTCGACGCGGGCGACGCGGCCGCGTTCATCGCGTCGTCGCAAGCCGCCGCGCAGCCGTCGCCGGCCCAGGCGCGGCGGCGTAGGGCGACGCGCTTGGGCCGCGCTCCTCCGGCCATGAGTCG
The DNA here is from genome assembly GCA_030448225.1 of Phycisphaerae bacterium. Next base: position 65,664 of record JAUJNJ010000011.1, on the reverse strand, counting down.
GCATACGCCCTGCCTGCTCTCCCCAACGTAGCGTCCGTTGCGCATCGGCGCGTTCAGCGCGGAACGGACCGGCGGATCCAATGGGCCGCGCCCGGAGCGGCAAGGCACGCCCAGTGAGCGCCGCGCCCTCCTCGTCATCCGTCACGATCGCACCGGTTCGAATGCCCCCGAGCGGCGGTACACTTCCGCCTCATGAAGCCCGCCGCCCGCCGCGCCCATGCTGCTCCTGTTCGTCCTGCCGCACGCCCCTGGTCGGGCGGCGGACTCCGCCAGGCAGCGGCCCGGCAGCGAACGACGTTCTGCAACCCGCTCAACATCGATTGCGCCTACTGCCCGATCCCCGACTTCGTGCGGCACGGCAAGCACCGCACGACGGCCGACCCCGTCGTCGTGCCGTTCGGCGGCGACTATTACCTCTTCTCCACGGACCGGTGGGGCTACTGGTGGAGCGACGACATGCTCCGCTGGACGTTCGTGCCGCGTAAGTTCCTCAAGCCGTGGCACAAGGTGGCCGACGAGCTCTGCGGCGGCGAGGCCTGGACGATGAACGCGCTCGCTGTACGTCCCCTCGGCTCGACCTACGCCCGTGACTTTCCCGTCTGGACGAGCAAGACCCCCGCGTGGACGACTGGGCCGAGGCCGTCCCCGCCACCGGCGCGCCCGCGTGGGACCCCGCCGTCTTCGCCGACGACGACGGCCGGCTCTACGTCTACCACGGGTCGAGCAACGCGTTCCCGCTGTACGGGCAGGAGCTCGACCGCCGCACGTTCCGGCCGATCGGCGAGCGGCGCGGCCTGATCAAGCTCCGCGACGACGTGCACGGTGGGAGCGGCTTCGGCGAGGGCCACGACAACACGTTCCTCCGCCCGTTCCTCGAGGGCGGCCGAGATGACCAAGCACCGCGGCCGGTACTACCTCCAGTACGCCGCGCCCGGCACGGAATTCAGCGGCTACGCCGACGGCGTCTACGTCGGCGACGCGGCCGCTCAGACCGTTCACGTACCAAGGCAACAACCCGTTCTCGTTCAAGCCCGGCGGCTTCGCCCGCGGCGCGGCCACGGGTCGACATACAGGGACGTACGCGGCAATTGGTGGCACGCCGCGCGACCATCGCGATCGGCGTGAAGAACAACTTCGAGCGGCGGATCGGCATCTGGCCCGCCGGGTTCGACGACGACGGGGTCCTCTACTGCAACACCGCGTACGGCGACTACCCAACGATCGCCCCGCCACCGCCCGCGCGCCCCTGCCACCGCCGCCGCCGCCTGCGCCGCCGCCGGCGCGGTGGTGCCGTCGATCACCGCGCCCGGTCTTCGCCGGCTGGATGCTGCTGAACTACAACAAGCCGGTCCGCGTCTCCTCGACGACTCGGTTCGCTCGCATCGAATCTCGCGGTGGACGAGGACCTCCGCGCCGCCCGCTGGTCCGCCCGGACCGGCGACGCGGGCGAGTGGATCGAGAGCGACCTCGGCGCGGCCAGCACCGTCCGCGCGTCCAGGTCAACTATGCCGACCAGGGCGCTGGAACTGATGGGCAAGGTGCCCGGCCTCCGCCACCAGTACCGGCTGCTCGCCTCCGCCGACGGCAAGGCGTGGCAGACGATCGTCGACAAGAGCCAGAACGCGAGCGACGTCCCGCACGACTACGTGGAACTGCAAACGCCGGCGAAGGCGCGGTTCATCCCGGCTGGAGGAGATGTGCGCGTACCGGCAAATTCGCGGCTGGCGAGCTGCTGCCGTCTTCGGCAATGGTCCGGGGGACCGGCCGGCAGCGGTGCAGAACTTCGTCGTCCTGCGCGGGGACGCGGAGCGGCGGAACGCGTGGCTGGAAATGGGCGCGCAGTCGGACGCCACCGACCACGTGATCTACAGCGGCGTCGCCACCGACAAGCTCTACACGAGTGTGATGGTGTACAGGGCGGCAGAGTACTACATGCGGCTCGCTCGATCGCGACCGGGCGTACTACTTCGGATCCGAGGCGTTCAACGAGGCCGGGATCTCGCCGGCGCGCGGCCGGTGAAAGTGAACTGATGCCCGCACGCGCCAGCTTCGTCGCCTTCGGGCAGGTGGGGATCAGGGCTCCGCGATGCGCCAGTTGGCGCGGTGCCCGCCCTAACCTACACCTCGCGCGAAGGCGATCGCGACGTCTCGTCCCGCTCGGCTTATGCACAGCTACCGCCGGCGGGGCGACGACCGGCGAGGACGCTGACGCCATTTGCCGGCACCGGGCAGCCGCTCGAGATCCACCGTCAAATGGGGGACGTCCGGCGCACCTGCCGGGCGATCTATTACCGATGTGCCGCGGCCCGCGGCTCCAGGCCGTGGCCGCCGTGTTGTCGCCGCCGTTGCTGCAGCCGCCGCCCCAGCAGCCCGGCGGCGGCCGCGAGGCCGGAAAACGGCGAGCCAGCGGGTTCAGGCGACACGCGGACGTCGAACGCCTTTTCAGGCCGTTGCGGTCGCCAGGTCGAACGCCTCGTACGTCAGCGTCAGGTCCGACAGCAGGAACTGCTCGCTCAGACCGGCGAACGCGATCGGCCCGAGGCTGTGGTTCGCGAACGGCTGGTTGAACCGCGAGTAGAACACGCGGTTCGCCCGGTCGACCGTCAGCGCGCGCCGTCGAAGAGCCGCGCTGCACGTTCCGCGGAACTCCGACAGGTCGATGAACGTGCCGCTGGCGGCTCTGCAGGTCCACGCCGTCGATCGACAAACCGTCGACCTCGACGCCGATGTCGCCGGTGCCGGGGTCGTACGTGACGGTCGGCCGGCCGTCGTTCGGCTGCCCGCCGCCGGTCGTCGCCTCGGCCGCCGGAGACGCCGGGGCCGACGACGCGACGGTCAAGGACGTCGCGCCCGCCGCCGCCGAGGGTGCTGGCGGTCGCCGGGGCCGGCTCGCCGTAGGTGCCGCGGTCGTAGCGTCGGCCGCGGAGGATCAGGTTGATGTCGTCCAGGTCCACGTCCTGGTCGTTGTCGACGTCGCCCTCGGCCCAGGTGGCGTTGGACGGCCCCGCGTCGTACTTGCGGGCCCGCAGGATCAGGTTGATGTCGTCGGGGCTGACCTGCTGGTCCATGTTCACGTCGCCGGCGGCGTACTGGAACGCCCGCAGCGTCGCGTCGGCCGAGGTTGACCTTCAACTGCAGCAGCCGGCCGGTCTCGGCCGCGTTAGCGTAGTCCAGGCCCGACGTGGTCGCGAACGCGCCCGCTGACGGCCGAGGCGGTCACGACCTTGTAGACGTCGCCGGCCCCGCCGGCGGGATCGGCGGCGTGAGCGGCGTGTGGCCGTTGACGAGGTCGACGTTCAGCGCCCCGCCGAGCGTCACCGCGCCCGGCCGCGGCGAACTGGTCGTGGCCGGCGCCGCCTCGGTCCCGCCGAGGTTCACCCGCAGGGCCGACGTCGTGCCGCTGAAGGTCGGCGCGCCGGTACTGAGCTTGCCGGGGGTCGTGGCGGTGCCGGGGGCGACCGATGCCGTTGGCGGTCACCGCGCCCGGCGACGCTGCCGTTGCCGCCGAGCGTGGCGCCCCGGCGGCGACGTTCACAGCTTGGGCCTGTGGCCGAGCCGCGGCCGTATTGTTCGCCAGCAGCGTTCCCGCGTTGACGTTCGTCGGGCCGGTGTAGGTGTTGTCGCCGCCGAGGGCGAGCAGCCGGTGCCGGTCTTGGTGAGACCGCCGTCGGCCCCGGAGACCGCCGCGTCGTGCTGAAGCACCTGCGGAACGGCCACGTTGAACGCCTGCGTGTCGATCTTCGCACCGGGAGCCGCGACGTTGGCGGCCATGGCGAGGTCCTCGATGAAGTTCGCGGCGTCGGTGTTCGCCCGCAGCAGTCCGCCGTTGAAGTTGAGCGTCCGCGTGCCGGTGCCGCCGCCCTTGATGATGCGGTTGGCCGTGAGCGTGCCGCCGTTGAGGTTGACGGTCCCGCCGGCGGTCCCGCCGTCGGAGAGAACGACGTCCCCGGCGGTCATGTTCGCCCCGCCGCTGAGGCGTAACTCGCTGGTCCGGCCGCCGGTGCTGCCGACCTCGAGTTTTGCAAGGTTCGCGGTGCCGGCCGACATGTCCCACGGGGCGGTGCCGTTCTCGCCGAGCCACGTCTCGGACGTGGTGTTCGTGAACGTGCCGCCGGTCTGAATGATCTTGCCGTTACCAAGTTGTCACCGGTGCCGACAACGATGTGGTTGCCGGTGCCGGTCTTCGTGAACGAGCCGCCGCTGAGGTTCATCACGCCGGTCGCGTTGTTGCGGCCGATGGCGAACCAGTTGTTCACGCTGGCCGAGCCGCCGGTGATGTTGAGCGTGCCGGTGCCGGTCTCGTTGCCGACCCAGATCTCACCACTGTTGACGGCAAGGTTACCCGTGCCGCTGACGTTGACGACGCCGACCGAGCCGCCACCTTCGCCGATGCGGAGGTGATCACCGCCGGACTTGGTGAACGTGCCGCTGGAGATGTTCAGCGTGCCCTTGCCGCCGTCGGTGCCAATGTCGGTACGGACGCCCGAGTTGATCGCAGCGGGGTTCGTGGCGGCGACGTCCTTCAGGGTGACGATGCCGTTGCTGCCGCCGGCCACGCCGACGCGGAAGCGGCCGCCGGTGACGTTGAGGACGCCGGTGTTGGAAACCGTGACCGACGCGTCGCCGCCGGCGGCGAAGTCGACCTCGAGGTCGCCGCCGCCGCTCTTGGTGAACGTGCCGCCGCTGATATCGAGCCGACCGGCCGCGCGGTCCCGGCCCACCGGAACCCAGTTGTTCACGGTGACGGTACCAGCCTCTTGGATGAACGTGCCGTTGCCGGCCGGGCCCTGGCCGATCCAGAGTTCGCCGTCCCGCACCTCGAAGGCGGCGTTGTCCTTCATCGTGACGCGGCCGGTCGCGTTGTCTCCGACGATGACCTGCCCGCCGCCGACCTTAATCGCCTTTGCGGTGCCGCTCAGGTTGTAGGTGCCGTTGCCGCCCGCGCGGCCGATGACGAACCAGTTGCGGCTGGTGATCGAGCCGCCGGTCTGGGTAACGACGCCGACGCCGCCGCCGGCCTGGCCGAACCAAGTCTCGTCGTACGAGTCGATCGAGCCGCCGGCCATCGTCATCGTACCGGTGCTGTTGTCGCCGACGATGAAGGGGGTATTTCCGTCGGCGGTGCCGGTGGCGATGGTGGCGTTGTTCGTGTCGAGCGTGCCGCCGTTGACGCGAAAGCGGTCGGCGAGGCTGTTGGTGCTGGCGGGGGCCATCTTCAGCAGGCCGGGGCCGTACTTCTCGAAGTGGCCGCCGGTGATGCCCTGATTGATGGTGAACGTGTTCGTCGCCGACGCGATGTCGATTGCCCCGCTGAACGCGCCGTAGTCGACGACATGGGTGCCGAAGCTCGTCAGCGTGTTGCCGAGGATGCGGAGGCCGCCGTTGTCGAAGTTGATCGGGGTCTCGGGGCCGCCGATGTTGCCGCTGTTGGTGATCGCCAGCGTGCCACCGATGAGGGTGGTGCCGCCCTTGTAGGAGTTGTTGTTCGTGAGCGTCAGGAGCCCGCCGCCCGTCTTGGACAGCACGCTGGCGGCGACGCCGGTGCTGGTGTCCTGACCGACGACGCCGCTGACGGTGAGCGAGTCGGCGTTGACCTGGAAGCGGCCGTCGGTGGTCGCCAACGTGATGGGGCCGCTGAGCGTGTTGTTGCCGTCGTTGTTTTGGACGGCGCCTTGGAACCGGCCGAACTCGCCGCCACCGTAGGTGTTGCGGGTGATGCGGAGCGGCTCGGCGTTGGAGACCTGGCCGAGCGGGACGCCGCCACCACCGAACGCGAGGGTGCCGGCTTCGCCGATCACCGTGTTGCCGGCGGTCGAACCCAAGCCCGTCTCGGTCCTGATGACGACGCGGCCGAACTTGATGTCGGTCACGCCGGTGTAGGTGTTCTGGTTGCTGAGCTGGTCACGCATGAAGAGCGTGCCCCACGCCTCGGGGGCCCAGCCGCCGGTCGCCGGCACGAAGGCCCGGTTGTCGACGATGATGCCGCCGGGGCCGCTGACCGAGCCGGAGAACGTGAACTCGGGGCGGTCGCCGCCGGAGTCGCGCATGCTGATCGTGTGCTGGCCGGCCGTCAGGTTGGTCGGCGCGACGATCTCGGGGCCAAGGGCCTGCGAGGTCTTGATGATGTTGCCGTGCAGGTTGAGCGTGCCTGGGCCGAGCAGGGCGTAGTAGTTGCTGTTGTCGGTGTTCGTGAAGGGACCGGTCGGGGCGAACGTGATGTCCTGGACGTTAACCGGCGCGCCGAAGTTGATATCGAACGCGTAGCTGTCGTACACGCCATTGTTCGCGCCGAACACGGCCGAGAGCGGCGGGGTGGCGGCGTTGTCCCAAGTGACGTTGTTGCCGGCGGCGTCCAGCCAGTTCGTGCTGCCGAGCCACTGGCTGGCGAAGTCGCCGCCGTCCTGGGCACCGGCCACGTCCGTCCGGAAGTCCCAC
>JAUJNJ010000011.1:0-59129 GCA_030448225.1 Phycisphaerae bacterium | reverse complement strand
GCTGGCGAAGTCGCCGCCGTCCTGGGCACCGGCCACGTCCGTCCGGAAGTCCCACTGAAGCGTCTGGGCGGAGGCGGGAACTGCGAGCCCGGCGGTCGCCAGGGCAGCGGCCAGCGACAGCATCCGCCGCGCCTTCCGGCGGGCGACGTTGTTCTGGGCCGAAACCTGCGACGCGTATGAAGTGCGATTCGACTGCATTTCCTCTCCTCCGGGTTGACCTGCCGCTGATAACCGTGGGGTGATACGGCTACCGGTAGCGACCTGAGCCGCTAGCTGATCGGCCCGCCGTTCAATTGAGATGCCTGACGCTGGAACTCCGCCGACCTGAGTACTTTTACCTTAATGGCGGCTGTTTCGGCCATGTTTTGGAGGCGTTAAGATGTGGTCCAAATCCACATCTTTGCCTTCCGCTTCGTCTCGCCGAACCTGCTGTTGCCTTACCCTCGACGGCCCCGGTTTTCATCGAAAACGCGTGCCGTCGGTTCAGTTAGACGTCGGGGGTGCCCACGAGGTTCGACCGAAACAGCGGATGTGGATCTGAAGCACAAATTAGGGATTGCAAGCATATCGCAGCGGCCGCCAGCATTGTTGAATCTATGCATCGTGCGAGAGCGGCGGGAATCGGGCCGTTTCTACTCTACACCACGATCGGGGCGCAGGCGGCGAGCCCACTACGGGTTCGATAATAGGCGTGCTCCGCTTTGAAGTCCCGGCAAGGTGAGCAATCTCGATGGAAACGCCTGAATCCCAGTCCATGGAAGGGCAAGCCGCGCTTCAACGGGAGGTCCATTCCGTCGGCGAGGCGACGCGCGAGTGGACGGTCGGCCACGCCGCCCTTAGCGCGCGTGGGGTGACGATGGCGGGCATCTCGCACGCGCAGGCGGGGTTCGCCTTCGAGACGAAGGGGTGGGCGTTCGGTCAACTGCTGATCTGTTTCGGCGGCGAGGGGCAGGTGCGGGAGAACGACAAGTGGCGCCGGTGCGGGCGCGGCATGGTGTACGTGAACCCGCCCGGCGTGCCGCACGCGTACCGGCAGGTGGGGACCGGGCCGTGGAAGCTGTGCTGGCTCGTCTACCACCCGCCGTTCGACCAGACGCCGCTCGCGGGGCTGGAGAACGCGAGCGTGCTGCACACGAACCCGAACCAGTTGCGGGCGGCGATCATCGGCTTTCGGCGCGAATCGATCGGCCGGGCGGACGCGGCGGTGTTACGGACGTGGGCGGACCTGATCCACCTGCTCGGCATGCGCGTCACGCAGGGGAACCGCGGCGCCGGGCGTTTGTGGCGGGTGTGGGACGCGGTGAACGCCGACCCCGGCCGGCATTGGTCGGTCGCGGATCTCGCCGGCCTGATCGGCATCAGCGAAGAGCACCTGCGCCGCCTCGCGCACGATCAGCACGGCCGCAGCCCGATGGAGCACGTCACGTACTTGCGCATGCGGCGGGCGGCGGTGCTGCTGCGGACGACGGACCTGAAGATCGACACGATCGCCGAGGACGTCGCCTACGCCGACCGCTTCGGCTTCTCCGCGGCGTTCCGCCGTCACTTCGACGTTTCGCCCGCGCAGTACCGCCGCGAGCAGGAGGACGACCTGATCCGCGGCGCCGTCACCCAGCCGCCGGCCGACGGGCCGGCGGAGGGTCAGGAGGCGGAGTTTTCCAAGCTCGCCCGCGCCCCCAAGCGTCGGCCGCGTCGCCCGCGCAACACCCGCCCGCCGACGCCCGGGGTTTGAGTTGCCGGCACGCGCCGTGCCGCCGGTTCCACGTTCGCCGCCTCGGCGGGTCGGGGCGGGCTCCCTGGTAGCGGAGCGTTGACCCCGGCCTGCGCGGTCGACGCGAGGCGTCGACCGGCGGCGGGGACGCTTAGTCCTTCTTCTCGTTCTTCTCACCCTTCTCGTCCGTCGACTTGTCGTCGCTGCCGTGGGGCATGACCGACTCGACCGCGCCACGGCACCGGCGGCGGCTTGGCGACGAAACGCGTGACGGCGTCGAGCGCGTTGCCGGCCTGTTCGCCGACGGTGGAGCCGACGCTGGCCGCGGTGTCGCGCACGTTCTCGACGACCTGACGGGCCTTCTTCGGCGCGCGCGGCGGATCGCCTTGCGGGACGCCTTGGCCGCGCCCACGCGGTCGCCCATCGCCTTGGCGCCCACCCGCCGCGGCCGATCGCTTCGCGGCCGGTTTGGTGCCGGTGGTGCTGCGCGTTGGATTTCGCCGCCGAGCCGCGCGTCGCGGTCTTCGCGGTCGAGCCACGCGTCGCGGTCTTCGTGGCGAGCCGCATCGCCGGCGACTTCGCGGCGGTCGCCGCGCCCTTGGCCGCGGCCGCCTTCGACGGGGCCCGCTTGGCCCCGCCCTTCGCCGCCGCCGCAGACGCCGTGCGGCCCCGGGCGGCGGACGACTTCGCACCGGCGGAGCCGCCGGGCTTGCCCTCCGACGCCTTGCCGGCGGACGCCTTTGACGTTCTCGACGACGCCTTGCTTGCGGTCGCGGTACTTCGCTTCGTCTTTGCCATGCGATCTCCTTTTGCCGTGCCTGTCGCGTGAAGTCGGTCGTTCCTGCGGCGGCGCATCGCGGTGCCCGAACCGGCGGCCCGGTGTCGCGCCCGCGCGCGCGGTGATGCATTCGCCCGGTCGTGACCTCGTGTTTATCAGACCGGTCTGGCGACGGCGAAGAAAGCCGCGCTCTCGACAGCAGGGCCGTCGAACCGCCCGACGCCGTGCCGGCGCTGCGTCGCCGAGTGGACCGTGCACATGCGGACGCGCGTGCGCTGACGCTGAGCAGCAACTTAATTGCCGGCGCGCGTCGGCTACAATGGTCGTCGAAAGGGGAACCGAATGAACCTTCAGGTGAGACTGCGGCACCCGCTCGGGGACCGGCTGATCGAGCTAAGCCCCCGCGGGGTCCAGCAGCCTGTGGTCGTCGGCCGCGCCGCCGGCGCGGAGGTGCAGGTGCCGTCGGTGGCGGTGCTGCCGAAACACTGCCTGTTGTTCGTCCACCGCGGGCGGCTGGGCGGTGCAGGACGCCGGGGGCGGCAATACGTACGTGAACGGCGAACCGGTGCAGGGGGCGACGTTCCTCCGCGTGGGCGACGTCGTCGCGGCTCGGCCCCGATGCCAAGGCCGCGACGATCGAGATCGACCCCGACGGCCCCGCCGAGGACGCTCCGGCTATGCGACCGACGGCGCGGCCGCGCGCACCCGCGCCGATACCCACGTCAGCGCCGGCCCCCGCGCGCGCGCGGCGTCTGCGCAAGCGGATGGGAACCGACGTCCGGTCGCCGCACGACCCGCGACCCCGGCACGGCACCGGCGGTGCCTGCCGCGACGGCGCGGCCCGCGCAGCGCGCGTCCGCCAAGGGCCATCCCGCCGCAACCCGTCGCCTCGGCGGGCCCGCCGCAGGCGCGGCCCGTCCACGCGGCCCCCATGGCCAGGCCGGTGGCCGTGGCCACGCCCGTGGCGGCGGGATGGAGCGGCCAGGAGTCGGCGGATCCCGACCGCGTCGACTGGACGGCGCGCAGGACGCGTCGTCGGGCCCGTCCTACCGGCGGCGTCAGCGGCAGAAGTCTTCAGGCGGCCTCGTTGCCGCCTTCTTCGTTCTGCTGGTGCTCGGGGGCGGGGCGTACGCGCTCCTATCACTATTATAAGGACAAGATCATGCCCGGGCTCGTCGCCCTGCGCGCGCGCCGGCGACGACGTCGCCGAGTGGTCCGAAAGCGGCCGCCGCGGGCACGCCGAGGGCGGGTGGCGTGGTCGACGCGCCGACGACGGACGCCCCTGACGTAGCCGCGCGCCGTTGCCGCCGCCCGTGGTCCGCGGCGTCACGAGTCTCGCCCGCGAGATCACCGGCACCGCCGGCGTCGTGGCGCAAGGCCGCGAGTAGCGCGGTGTCGTCCGCGGCGTCCGCGGGTGCGGGCGGAGCCGGAGGCCCTCGCCCACGGCCGAGGCCCGGAAGGTGCTCGCGGCCGAGAACGACGCGCGGATGAAGACGGCGGAGTGGCGGTCGATTCAAACCGCCTACTACGCGCGCACCCGCTCGACGCGGCTCCTGCGGATCAACGATTACGAGAAGACCCACCCCGGCGTGCTCACCGACCAGATCGCGACGCTCCGCGAGGGCACGCTCGACCGACTCTGGTTCGAGCGGATCGACCAACTCTGGCAGAAGCGCGACGGACTCGTGAAACGCGCTGGCCGAAGTCGACCAGGCGGCTGTCGACGAGCCGGACGAGATCGTCCGGAAGTCGACGATCATCCCCGAGAAGCAGAACCTGCAGCGCAAGAACTCGAGGGCGTGACGAAGGAGCTCGAAGGGGAGATGGAGTACACCGGCGACGCCGCCCTCGTCACGAGCGACGAGTCGCAACTCGCCGAACTCCGCCGCCAGCGCGACCCCGACCTTTACGCCCGGTGGAAGCAGGCGGTGATCACGTCCGTCAACCGCCGCGGCGAACTGCCGTTCCTTTGGGAGCCGTGAGGGAGGGGAGAGCGCGTAGTGCGTAGTGCGTAAGAAGAAGGAAAGGGCCCGGCCGCCCTTGTACTCTTACGCATCACTCATCACGCATCACGCGCTTCGCCCCTCCCACGTCAGCGTTTCCAGGTGGCGTTGGAGGTCGCCGGCGCTTTGAAAGCGGCTGGAGCACGAAGAGTCCTTGCCGCCGCGGATGATCGCCTTTACCACCTGGGGCTGCGTCGCGTAGCGGCTCGCGGCCGCCGACGAGGGTCTGGAAGACCTGCACGAGGTTGAGCACGTCCTTGTGGATCTTGCCGCGGGTGGGCCGGCCGAGGTCGAAGAAGTCGAGCAGCTTCACCTCGAAGCTGATCCTGGCAACGGATCATGATGTTGTCGTCGTGGATGTCGCCGTGGTACTCGCCGCGAGCGTGGATCGGCGCGATGCCGCGGGCGAGCCGCGTACAGCACGTGCAGCGCCTCGAACGCGGCTGAGCCGTTTGCGGGGCTGTTCGAGCAGGAACTCGCTGAGCTTCGCTCCCTCGACGAGTTCGCTCACCACCACGATCACCTTCCGCCGCTTGACGTAGGCGATCTCCTGGTGGTGGTACTGCATCAGGATCGGGCAGTGGCGCAGCGCGTCGAGCTTGCGGGCGTAGCTGATCGCGATCTTCCCCATGGGGTCGCGGTGCGGGTAGTAGAACTTCGCGGCCCGGCGGATCCCCGTCGCGCGTTCGACGATCGCGTAAACCTCGCCTTCCCAGCCACTACCGAGCTCGCGCTCGACCTCGTACTTGCCGGCGATTACCCGCCCGGGCGGGAAGTCGAAGCGTTTGACGCGGGTGGGGCGGTACATGGCAGGCCATCTTCGACGCGGCGGGGCGCGCGAATCAAACAGAACCCGCCCGTAAGCGCGTAAGTGGCGGCGTCCCAAGGGGATGTTGGGGAACGCGTGCAGTTTATAACGCTTCGCGGTCCGGACGGCCGGTACAATCGCGTCCGGCATGGATTTCCTCAAGAGCGCCGGCGGAAAAGTCATCAGCGGCCTCGTCGCGCTGGCGGTGATCGCCGCGGGGATCTCCTGGTGGCAGATGGACCTCGCGACGCGCGAGATGCTCGTCACCGGGACCGGCCGGATCGTCGCGTGGTTCGCGATCGTGTTACTTCTGCCGTGGGTGAGCTTCTTTCTCATCGGGCGCGTCGCCCGCCTCGAGAGCAACGGCGCGGGCGCGGCCCTCGTCGTCGCGTTCACGGCGATCGAGGCGGCGCTGCTCGGGTGGCTGTTCGAGTGGTCGATCAGCGGGCCGGCGGCATGGTCGTTCGCCGCGGCGGGAGTGCTCGTGGCGGGCGTGTATAATCTGTTCGCCTGCGACTGGATCGCGGAGAAGGTCGGCGACTAACCGGCCGCGCGCCGCACCGACCGCGGCGTGGCCGCTTCGGCGGTTATGACTTCGATGGTCTTCCTGGCAGCCCCGGGAGTTCTCATGGCTTCACCCAACCAGCGCGTCGGCGAGTACGTCCTGCGGGACCGGATCAGCGCCGGCACGTTCGGCGAGGTCTGGCGGGCGTACCACCACGTGTGGACCGATCAGGTCGTCGCGGTGAAGGTGCCGACCGACCCGCAGTACCTCCGCACCCTCCAGCGCGAGGGACTGGCGATCCACGGGCTCGTCCACCCCAACGTCGTCCGCGCCACCGGGTTCGACCCGTACGGCGACCCGCCTTACCTCACGATGGAGTACGTGCCCGGCTCGAGCCTGCGGCCGCTCATCCAGAGCAAGCGGCTGACGATCGGCGACGCGGTGTCGGTCCTGCGGCAGGTGCTGGCCGGGCTGGCGTACGCGCACGCGCAGGGCGTCGTCCACCGCGACGTGAAGCCGGAGAACATCCTCGTCCACGAGCGGGCGCTGACCGAGGGGTTCGCCGTCGACGGGCTGGTGAAGGTGGCGGACTTCGGCCTCGGCAAGTCGCACGCGGCGGCGGCGACGATCGGGTCGATCGCGTACTCGGCCTCGATGAACAGCCCCGCCGGGCAGGAGATCGCCGGCACGCTCGACTACATGGCGCCCGAGCAGCGCACCGGCGCCGAGATCACGCCGCGCGCCGACCTCTACGCCTGCGGCGTCGTCCTCTACGAGATGCTGACGGGCGAGCGGCCGGCCGGCACCGACTTGCCGAGCGACCTGAACCCCGCGGTGCCGCGGGCGCTCGACGAGGCGTTCCGCCGGTCGTACGCGCGGCTCGACAAGCGCTACGCGTCGGCCGCCGAGTTCCTTGCCGCGCTCCCGCCGCCCCTGCCGAAATCCGGCCCGGCGGCGTCGGCGGGCCACGGCGATGGGCGAGGGGCGGGGCGCCACATCCCAGTTCAATCGCATCGTGGCGCGGTGCCGCCGGCCGTCGCGGGCGGGCGCTCGACGTGCCCGCAGTGCCGCCAGGGCGTCGACCCGACCGACCAGTTCTGCATGAGCTGCGGCGTGCAACTCGTCGAGAACGTCCGCCGCTGCCCGCAGTGCGGCGCGTACCCCGATCCGGCGGACCAGTTCTGCATTTTCTGCGGACAGACATTGAGCAGCCACCTGGCGCCGACGTAATACCAATGACGTACGCCGTGGCGCGGCCCGGCCGCCGGGTGCGGGACGTCGGGGCGCGGGTCGCCGGAGAGGAGGGCGTGATGACGACGATGGCCAACGCAGGTGAAGTGGCCGTGTGGGGCGGGATCATCGCGGTGATCCTCGTGGTCGGCGGCGGCTGGTTCGTCTTGTCGCTCATCGACCTGATCGGCCGCGGCATCGGCGCGCTGATCTTCGGCACCGGGCGCCAGGCCCCGCCGCCGCCGCCGGTGTTGAACGGCGTGCGCTGCGCGCAGGCGGCCTGCCAGGCGGTGAATCCCCACCACGCCCGCTTCTGCCGGCGCTGCGGCAAGATGGTCGCCCCCCGCGGCGGCGGCCGTGGCGGCGGCGGGCACGGAAGGCCGGTGGTGCGGCGCGTGGCGATGTGGTAAACGTCGGCTTTCGGGGACGGTGCAGACGTGTCGATGCCCGCGTTACCGATCGATCATCCCGCCGCCCGCCCCCCGGCGCGCACGCCGCCCGCTCCCCCCGTCGCGGCGGCCGATGACCTGACCGCGTCCCTCCTTCGGAACCTCGCCCGGGCGATCCCGTTCCGGCCGAGGCCCGGGGCGATCCGCACGACGCTCTTCGGGCTGATCACGTTCGGGGTCGGGCCGATCCTCGCGTGGACGTTCCGCGTCCGCGACGCCGTCGACGCCGACGGCCGGGTGCTGGCCGAGGCCGCGGAGTGGTTCCGCTTCCACAGCCTCCACCCCGAGTCCGCCGCCCTCCGCCACGCCGCCGACGCCGTGCGGCCCCGGCCGTTCCTCGCCGCGCTGCCGCTGATCTTGTGCGCCCTCGTGGGCGTCGTGATCGGCACGCACCTCAACGGCGACTTTGACTTCAAAGACGTCGTCGGCGCGACGTACGGCAATGGGGCCATCCTGGTTCTTCGTCAGGGCGGCCTCGACCGGATCTTCGACGCCCCGGACTTTCTCCCGTTCCTCGCGTGGTTCGTGGGTCTGTCCGGCGCGTACCTCGGCCTGTGGCTCCAACTCCGAGCCCACGAGGGGGCGCTGAGGCGATTCCTGATCGCGTTCGACCGGTACGCGGCCGTCGAGCGCCTGCGGCCGATCGGCCTGCCGCATGTCGTTCGCCGCTCCGGGCCGTGGTTGATCGGGGGGATCGTGATGCTCCACTGCAACGCGCCCTGGGGCCCGGCCGCCATGTTCGCCGGCGCGGCGGGGCGACGGTACTCCTCGTTCACGGGCCCGTTCGTCCGCGGCGCGGTCGCGGACCGCGTGCGCGAGCGGGCGCACCATCTCGGCGCCACGAGTTTCCGGCCGATCGTGCGGTGCGAGCGCGAGCGATGCGCCGCGCCCCTCGCGGACGGGGCGCTGTTCTGCCATCGTTGTGGCAGGAGACGCGCCGCCGGCGACGACGTCGCCACACCGAACGCTCGACTCGGCACGTACCGAGCATGAACGGCCGCCGTCGTCGGCGAGGCGCAGTCGGGAAGCCGCGCCGGCGGCGGCTTACGCTGGTCGAGCGGCATCGTGTCGGTGCAGACCGTGCCGTGCCGCTGGGCCGCGGTGCGGCGACGAACGCCGTGGTCGCACGCGCGAAGTCGCGTGTCGCTTTGCGCCTCGGGCTGCGGTCGATCGTCATCGGGGATCACGACATGAACGAGATGCTCATCACGAGCGAGGGCCGGACGATCGGCACGGCGACGTGGACCGCCGACGGCTGGAAGGTCCGGCTCGACCGGCACACGCACATCGTGCGGAACTGGGACGACCTCAAGCCGCTCGTCGACTCCGGCCGGGTCTGCCGCGACGCGTCGGCGTCCGAGGCGTTCCGGCGACTGGGCGAACGGCAGAAGGAGAACCCGACGCAGGCGATGGCCGAGATGCTCGAGAAGGCGATGAGCTACAAGCACGCCTCGTCCGCCACCCAGACGCTGCCGACGACCGACCTCGCGCGGCTGCAGATCGCCACGAACAACGCCGACGCCGCCGTCTGCGGGCTGATGCTCCTGGCGTGCCTCGGGCGGCGGATCTGGACGACGCTCCGACTCTAACCGGCCGCGGCCCGTTTCGCCGGTCCCGGCGGCGGCGGCCGTCGGGGCACCGACCCGGGCGTGTATCGCGGCATGCGGCGATGCGGGAACTCTATATAATCCTCTCCGCGGCCGGCTGGGCGTGGTGTCTGTTGGTGTTCACCTACCTGGCCGTGCGGCTGCGGCGGGGGGCAGGACGCGACTGACCTCCCGACGTCGTCCCGGCCGCCCGGGACCGCGCCACCGACCGGACACCGACGAGCGACCGACGAACCCGAACGCGCATGAAGACGAGCCCCGACCCCGAACTCCACCGCCAGGCCGAGCAGCAGATGGTGCAGCACGTCGAGCGCCTGCTGGCCGACGAGCGCCTCCGCGTCGACACGACGCGGCCTTTGCCCGTCGTCGCGATGCAGCGCGACGTCCGCAAGGACGACAAGGCCGTCGACCTCAAGCGGCTCATGAGCGAGATGAACCTGCCGGACCGCGAGCTCCAGAACCGCATGCCGGTCGGGCAGACGCTCGACGTCACGCTCACGCGGACGAAGTGGTGGTTCCTCACCGAGGTGGTGGGGCGGCTGAAGGTCGTCTGCGTCTCGCCGACGCGCACGCTGCTCAAGGGCGAGTCGCCCCAGCCGCTGTCGACGCCGGACGTGCATAAGGTGCTGGGCGGGCTGCCGCCGTCGCTGAAGGGGGAGCCGACGACGCTCATCGTCGTCTCCACGAGCGGCTTCACGATCGAGGCCCGCGAGCTCGCCGACCGCCGGGCCGAGCGGACGGTGATCCTCGCCGAGCCGAACGACGCCGGCGGGTGGCGCGTCACGGGGCCGACGCCGGTGAAGGCGCTGGCCGACCTGCTCGACCCCGAGGCCGAGGCCGACAAGCGCCGCCGCGTGCGCGAGCAGATCGACGCCGCCCGCGTCGACCTGCTCTCCGGCGGGCTCGCCGCCGACCGCATCGCCGCCAAGGCGCAGCTCGCGCCGCAGCTCGTCGAGGCCGAGTTCCGGGCCTACGCCCAGCAGAACGCCGGGCTCGCGGCCAAGCGGCTCGACGGGCGGCTGGTGCTCTACCGCGAGGGGGCGTCCCCCTCGGTCTCTTCGGCGTCGCCCGCGTCGTCGGCCGCCGCTTCGGGAGGTTCGGACATGCCGCTGCTCGACCGGATGAAATCGCTCTTCGCCCGCAAGGGGGAGAACGAGAAGAAGATCAGCTTCCTCGCCGAGCGGCGGGCCGCGCTCTCGCAGCAGCGCGACCGCGCCTACGAGGACCTCGGCACGCTCGAACAGCAGGAGGCCGACCTCCGCCGCCAGTTCAAGGACGCGGCCGGCTCGATCACCAAGAAGCGCGTGACGAGCCAGCTCCTGCAACTCCGCAAGGACCTCGAGCGCCGCCAGCAACTGCTCGGCGTCCTCAACCAGCAGATCAACGTCGTCAGCACGCACCTGCACAACCTCGAGCTCGTGCAGCAGGGCCAGGGCGCCAAGCTGCCCGACGCCGACGAGATGACCGCCGACGCCGTGAAGGCCGAGGAGATGCTGGCCGAGCTGGAGGTCAGCAACGAACTGGCCGGCACGACCGGCTCGCTCACGACGAGCGGCCTCAGCGCCGAGGAGCAGGCGCTGTACGAGGAGCTCGAGCGCGAATCCCACGACGCCGAAGAACAGGAGGCCGCGAACGAGCCGCCGGCGCCGAAGCAGACGTTGCAGCAGCAGCAGTGGTCGGCCCCGACCTCCGTCCCGCCGGTCCCCCAGCAGCAGCCGCCCCGGCGGAGCGAGCCGGAGGCGGGTTGATGCGCCTCAGTGTTGATGAAAACGCCTTGCCTTACCACACGGCCCGGGAGCCGCGCTGGAAGCTAATTACCGTCGTGTTGGTGACGTTGATGCTTCTCCTGGTGTTCTCGCCATTGATCTTCATCATCGCAGTCGGCGTTTTCGGCCTTTAGCTGGCCGCCGCGCCTCTCCCGTGATGAAGCCCGTCGGCCTTGGGGCTTCGGCGGTGTAAGGTGAAGGCTGAAGGCTTCGACGCGACGTTCCGCTGAACGAAATTCATGGCCCTCATCGACAAAATCTTCGGCCGCAAGAAGACGCTCAGCGAGCTCGATCGCCAGGAGCTTCGCAAGGAGGAGATCCTCCTGACGAAGAACCGCGACCGGCTCTTCAAGCGCATCGAGACGATCGGCGCCGACAAGCAGAAGATCTTCCAGCAGGGCGCGACGCAGAAGTCGCCCGAGCTGCGCAAGGCGCTGGCGCAGGACTTCGAGCTCAAGACGCAGGAACAGCTCATGGCCGCCCGCGAGCTGAACCTGCGGAGCAAGGAACTGCTCACCGTCAGCCGCCTACGGATCGTGAAGGAGAACAACGAGAAGGGCCGGGCGCTGGGCCGGCTCAACCTCACCGACAAGGACGTGGCCCGGATCAGTCAGTGGATCGAGGACGACGCCGTCAGCCAGGACATGTACCAGGAGCGGCTGAACACGATCCTCGACCTCGGCGCCCAATCCGACAAGGACGCCCTCGCCTCGGCGGGCCTCAGCGGCGCGGGGCAGGAACTGATGAACATCTGGAACGACCTCGACAAAGGCGCGTTGAAGCAGGACGAGGCGTTCGACGAGGCCGACAAGGCCGTCCGCCGACGGCAGTCGTCGATGGAGAAGGGCATCTAGAGGCGGGTCGCCGCCGCGTCCGCGAATGCCGCGAGCATTCGTTTCCGCGGGTCGACGTTCCGGCCGCGGTAAGGAGCCGGCGGGGAGCCGCATGGTGTTCGTGGTGAACGGGAGGTTGACGTGATCGAGGTAACGCTCGGCGTCGTGCTTTTCGTCGTGGCCGGGCTGTTCGTCTGCGTCGTGCTCGACCAGGTGTGGCCCAGCCCGTCGGTCCGGCAACGACCCGTGACGCCGCCGACGGACCCGCACGTGTCGCAAGGGTTCCCGGTCGTCGTCCGAGCCGCGCTGCCCGCCCGCCCCGAGGACGACGGCCCCGGCCGCTACCGCGTGACCGGCGTCGTTCCGTCGACGCTCGAGGACGTCCGCCTGCGCGTGTGGGCGTTCACGTTGGCGAACGCGAAGAAGAAGGCCGAACTGTCCGGCGTGATCGTCACCGCGATCGACAAGGAGCGATGACGCTCGGACCGCGGACGCCGGATCGGCGCACCGCGCGACCGATTCCGACGAACCTCTTCCCCACGGACGGGAGCGACGACGATGGCGCAATTCGTACTCGGCACCTTCCTGGCGATCTCGATCCTCTACGCGCTCTCGCACGTCGCGCACGGCGAGCGACGGCTGTACGATTGCCGGGAGCCGGACCCGCCGGAACCCGAAGGGTTCCCCGTCCTGCTCAAAGGCGATCAGGACGACTGCGGCCCGCCGAGTGGTTGAAGTTTGGTGCGTCCGCCCGCACGGCCCGCTCGGGCACCGGCTTGTGGTGGGAAGCTCGATGGGCGGGTCGAGCAAAGCGGGTCGGCCATCTGGAGCATCCAAGAGTACGGTCGGCGTGATCCGGAGCGCAGCGAAGGACCCCTCGCGCGTCTCGCGGGAACCACGGCAGATCCTTCGCCGCGCTCGCGATGACCGTGCCTGCCCGTAGGTGTGCTCCTAGGAGCGCTTATTGGGCCACGGACGCGCGTCGAGCGCCCGGGCCCATTGCACGTGGGCGGCTTCGTCGCGGCCGTGCGAATACCGGTAGTGGCTGGCGAACGGCACCGGCCCTCTCCGGTAGTCGGATTGGTGGGCGGACTCGTGGCAGGAGTCGCAGAGGATCACGCAGTTGTCGACGCTCCTCACCCACGCGTTGTCGCGGTTGGCGGCGTCGGCGGCCTGGTTCGGCACGACGTGGTGCGCGTTGTCCCACGCGTCGACGAGGCTCTCGCCGCAGTCGGCGGCGCAACGGTTCCACTGCCGGAAGAACGCCTGGCGCTTCACGAACTCCGTAAACTCGAACGGGCGTCGCGACATGAGGCCCTCCTTTTGACGTGATCGGCCGATCGCCGCACCCGCCCGATCGCGTGTCAAAGTGCCGCCGCGCTGTTCGTCCGGGTCGCGCGTCGTCGACGGTGGCGGGCGGCCCGCGCGTGGAGTGACGACACATGCCGCACCGCAAGAACGCCGCCGAGTGGGTGATGTGGGCCGCCCTCTACCCGGCGTACGTCATCGTCCGCCTTTTCTCCTTCGTGTCGAACCGGCTCCGCGGTTAACCTTGCGCGCGTGGACGACCGTTCGCCGATGTCCCGCCTGAACCTCGTCGTGCTGCGATGCGGCGACATCGAGCGGGCCCGGCGTTCTACGAACTGCTCGGCATGCGGCTTCAGCAAACACGCGCACGCTGCCGGGCCGGAACATTATGCCCACGAGGACGAGGCGGGCGTGCTGGAGCTTTACCCGCAGAAGGCGGGTGCTGCCCCGGACGCCACCGGTTTGGGCTTCGGCACCCGGAGAGATCGAGGCGCAACGCGAACGCCTGCGGGCAGCGGGCCACGACCCGGGCCGGTCCGCGACAACCCGTGGGGCCGCACGTTCGTCGTCCGCGACCCGGACGGGCGACGCATCGAGTTGAAGGAGACGCCGGCGTGACCGTGCGGCGGCGACGCGTCGTCATCGGTCATTGGGATCTGGTCATTGGGATTTCACCTCAGGTGCCCATGGGTCTGTTCAAGAGCAAGGACGAGCGGCGGGTCGAGCGGGAGATGCGCATCCGCGGCGGGATGCGGGCCATCGAGAAGTCGATCCGCCAGCAGGAGAAGTTCGCCGAGGACTTCATCAAGAACGCCCGCCACGCCCGCCAGATCGGCGACGAGGGGCAGTACCAGTTCATCCGCGGCGCGCTGAAGAAGACGGCGGCGGTGAAGAAGATGCTCGAGCGGCAACTGCTGGCGATCAAGAACGCGATGCTGATCCAGCAGCAGGCGGCGGCCAGCCAGCAGTTCGCCGAGAGCATGAACCTCATGGCCCGCGAGATCGGCCGCACGTTCGGCGAGATGGACCTGACCAAGACCCAGGCCGACTGGGAACGCGCCGTCGCTCAGGCCGGCAGCATGGAGGAGCGGATGGAGGTCTTCCTCGACTCGATGGAGTCCAGCGCCCTGTCCGGCACCGGCGGCATGTCCTCCGCCCGCGAGGACCTCGTCACCGACGACGAGATCGACCGCATGATCACCGCCGACGTGCTGGCGGCCGAGAAGACCGAACTGTCGAAGCTCGACGAACTGGAAAGCGAGATCGCCAAGGAACTCGGGGCGACGAAGCAGAAGGATTGAGTTCGTCGTGAACCGACCCGGTGGCACCCCCGCTGCGTCGCGTCCACCTGCATCCGTTCGTGCCCGCCGTTCATTCGCCATGGGTTTCGGATTCGGACGGCGAAACGCTCGTATGCGAGTTTGGGCCGATCACGTCGAACCCACGTTGCGCAGATGATGTTCCTCCGGCGGCTGCCAGGACCAGTGCAACCACACAGAGAATCACGGCTACCGACAGTAAGATGAGGGCAGCAATGCCCGCGCTCTGATCACCGAGTGGTCGCAGGGCTGCAACAAAACATAGGAACCAGGAACCGAGAGAAAGGGCGACCAGCCTTGACACGGTTGTCAGGTGACGTCGGCGCCGTTCGACGATGATTAGCGATAACAAGCCGAGCAGCGGCGCGACGAGGAACACGGTGCAGGTCATGTATGCCCCCGCGTCACGACCTTCGGGATGCGACATCATGTTCCCGAGACGGCAGCCAAGCCCGGCGCGGCTGGCAAGAAATCACGTGCTCGCACCGCGAGGTTCGGAAGCACCTGCTCGCCCGTAATCTCGTCGTCCTCGTTCGCGCCGGCGATCGAGCCGTCGGCACGGTGGATGCGCACCGTCCGCACTTCCGGGTTCACCACCCACACCAGCACCGTGCCGGCGGCGAGGTACAGCCTCACCTTCTCGTCCACGTCGTATGCGAGGTCGGTCGGGGAGATCACCTCGACGCAAAGGTCGGGCGCGACCGGGATGTGGCCGGTCGGCGGCTCGTTGTTCGGCAGCCTGCCCGACCGGACGAAGCAAACGTCCGGTCGGCGGACCGTGGCGCGGTTTTCCCCGAATGCCTGAACCGTCGCCTCCGTGAAGACCAGCCCTTCGCGACCCGCGGCTGCGCGCAGGAGGTATGACAGTTCCGTCGCGACCCAAGCCTCTCTCGCCCCCATCTGCTTCTCCACCAGGACCCCGTCCACGAGCTCGTAGAGCTTGTCGTCGTTGAGCCGGAGGAGGTCGTCCGGCGTGTAAGCGGGTTTTGCCTCTGCGAGGGTCATAACAGCAGTATATCAGCGGGCGGGGCGACGGACGATCCATTCTCAAAGCGCGGGGCGTCCGGCGGCAACGTACCCGGGCGGGGGCGGCGCCTCGGCGCCTGCTACTTCACGAGCCGCAGCGTGAACGGGTAGCGGTAGGCGATCCCCTGGTTCGCCTTCATCGCGCCGATGATCGTGAACACGGTCGCGGCGATCCCGACGCCGATCATCGCCACGACGCCGAGGCCGACGCACAGGATCGCGGGGACGCACGCGGCGAGGGCGATCAGCACGGTGATGTGGAAGTTGATCGCCTCCTTCCCCTGGTCGTCGACGAACGGGAAGTCCTTCTTCTTCACGAGCCAGACCACCAGCGGCCCGGCGACCGGCGGCACCCCGAGCAGACCGACCAGCCCGCTGAGGTGGGCCACCATCCCCCACGTCCGTGCCTCCTTGTCGTTCTCGACGACACCGCCGTCGGGAGTTGCGTAAGCGACGTGGGCGGCGACGGGCGGCGGCGGCGGCGCGGACGATGACGCCGCCGGGTATGGCGAGGGGGGCGGCGGGGTGGCGGGCGCGGTCTCGTACGGATCTCGTGACGGCGTCGGGTTGTCCTGCGTCATGACGTTCCCTTTCCCTTTCCGATCGCTCGTGAATCCCGCCGACGCGACGTTCCGGGCGCTGATCCGGAACGGGTTCGCGCCGACGTTCACCGCTCGCCGCGGAGGCCGATCGCGCTGGCGGTGGCGTGGGTTTCGATGTGGCTGATGCTGACGTGCCAGCGGCTGATGCCGAGTTCGACCGCGACCCGCAGGCACTCGCCCGACAGCGCGATCTTCGGCTGGCCGGACGGCTCGGGGCGGATCTCGATGTCGGTCCAGGCGATCCCGCCGCGCCAGCCGGTGCCGACGACCTTCAGCACCGCCTCCTTGGCGGCGAAGCGGCCGGAGAGATGTTCGAAGTAGCGCTTCGGGTTCCGCGCGCAGTACGCCTGCTCGGTCGGCGTGAACACGCGGTCGAGGAAGTGCTGCCCGTGGTTCTCGACGAGCTGCTTGATCCGCGACGTCTCGACGATGTCAATCCCGTGGCCGACGATGGGCATGGCGGGGAGGGTATGGGATGGGGCGGGGCGTGGGAAGGGGAGGGAGAGGTGGCCGACGGGCGGTCGCGGTCACCAGCGACGGCGCGAATGCCGAATGACCAAGCCCCAATGACCAACAAATGTTTAATGCTCTAATGACCAACGAAGTCGCGCCGCGACAGGACTCGGGTGAAGCCACTGGTGGCCTCGGCGATCTTCCGCGGGTGACATCCGGGGCGCTACACCGAGCCCGGCACCGGTACGGCCCGGCTCCTATTGGTCATTGGGACTCCGTCACTTGTTGGTCATTGAGGCCTGGTCATTGGGATTTCCCGAGGGGCTTGGTCATTGCGACTTCTGCCCCGCCACCTCCACCTTCAACACCCGCGCGCTTCTTGCTCGCGACGTCGACCGCGACGATTCGGTGGTGGTTCGTGTCGGCGACGTAGAGCGTGCGCCGGCGAGGTGGAGGCCGCCGGGTTCGTAGAAGCCGATGTTCTGCTCGTCGCCGGGGTCGGTCTTGCCGGTGCCGAGCCACGTGTCAACCGCCTTCGTCTTGAGGTCGATGACGCGGATCACGTTGTTGAAGCTGTCGGCGACGAACAGGCGGTCGGCGTCGAGCGCGACGCCCAGCGGGTGCTGGAACAGGGCGGCCGGGCCGACGGCGTCCTTCAGGCCGAAGCCGAACAGATCGTTGCTGCCCGCGACGCTGCCCACGCCGCCGCCGTCCGCCGCGGCGTCGACGACGCGGATCGTGCTGCTCTCGGAGTCGGCGACGTAGATCTTCTTCCCGTCGGTTGACAGGCCCGACGGCTGCGAGAACGTCGCCGCGCCGTGCGGGCCGTCGACCGCCGACTCGCGGCCGGTGCCGGAGTGGAGCCGCACCACGTCCTTCTCCAAATCGTGCGTCCAGATCTGGTGCGTCCCCGCCATCGCGATGTAGAGCGTCCGCCCGATCAGCGCGAGGTCCCACGGGGAACTCAGCGCCGTCGACTTACCGGGGCCGTCAGGGTTGCGCTCGTACGTCTGCTGGCCGGTGCCGGCGATCGTGGCAACCGTTTTAGCCGCGAGATCGACCTGCCGCACCGCGTGGTTCTCGGTGTCGGCGACGTAGAGCGTCTTGCCGTCCGGCGACAGCGCCATCCCCTGCGGCTGGTGGAACCGCGCCTCGGCGAACGCGCCGTCCTTCAGCCCGATCTGGCCGTCGCCGATCACGGTGCTCACCTTCCCGTCGAGGTCCGAGACCAGCACGCGGTGGTGGTTCGTGTCGGCGATGAACAGGCGCTTGCCGGCGGGGTCGGCGAGGACCTTGCCGGGGAACTCGAGCACGCCGGGGTTGAACGACTCGCGCTCGCGGCGAAACGTGAGCGGCTTGTCGGCGAGCGTCTTCTTCGCGCGACCGATCTCCAGCAGTTTCCCGACCGCCGCGTCGAGGCGCTCGCGGTGCCCCTCGCCCGGCAGGCTGCCGACGACGTACCCCTCCGGGTCGATCACCACGAGCGTCGGCCACGCCCGCACGGCGTAGGCGTTCCACACGTCGTACTCGCTGTCGACCGCCACCGGGTGCGCGATGTTGTGCCGCAGGACGGCGTTGCGGATGTGCGCCGCGTCCTTCTCCTGGTCGAACTTGCCGGAGTGGACGCCGACCACGACGAACGGCTGGTCCTTGTACTTGTCCTCGAGGAACTTTAGGTCAGGGAACACGTGGATGCAGTTGATGCAGCAGTAGGTCCAGAAGTCGAGCACGACGACGTGCCCCTTCAGGTCCTTGATCGAGATCGGCCGCTCCGTGTTGAGCCAGTTGTCCGCCCCCGTGAAGTCCGGCGCCCGCACGCGGCCGCCGGCGTCCGCCGCGTCGACGTCGGCGCCGCGCGCGGTGGCGGCCAGGGTAAGGGCGAACGCGAGGAAAGCCGCGAGGAGGATCGTCGTCTTGATCATCGTGTGGTTCCGCTGAAACCGGTGCCGTGCCGCGGCCATTATACGCCGCTCATGAAATGGAACACGTGAGGCCCGGCGCCGTTGAGCCATGGAAAAACGGGCCGCCGGCGGTAACCGGCGGCCCGTTGAAGATCTGATTCATCTTCCGCGAAGCCGTTCCGACGAAACGCCCTTCCGGTGTAGCAGGCGGACGGACCGCGCGCTTTCGCTCGACGCGTCGGCTCGGATGCGACGGCTCACTGCGCCTCGTCGACGATCCAGTCTTTGGGCGTCGCATCGACGAGAGTGTCGGGCACGTCGTCGGTCAGCAGCGTCCCGACGCCGAGGCGGGCCCCCGTGACGCCGACGCCGGCCGCCATCTGCGCGCTCCGCTGCGCGAGCTTTTCCGGGCCCGTCCAAGCCGTCAGCAGGTCGGCGAGCGCGAGGCGGTTGGCCGGGGCGTCCGCATCGTAGGAGGTGGACCCGCCGACGAACGCGTCCTCGTTCGCGCCGCCGGCGAGCAGGTCGGCGCCGTCGCCGCCGACGAGGAGGTCGCGCTTCTCCCAGCCATCGAGCACGTCGCCGCCGGCCCCGCCGAGCAACACGTCTGCGCCGCGCGACCCTTCGAGGCGGTCGTCGCCGTCGCCGCCGTACAACATCCCGGCCTGCGTCAGGTCGCTGAGGCGGACCGTGTCGTTCCCGTCGAGCCCGAACGCCAGGACGCGGCCCGTCACGTCGGCGAAGCGGCCGGCGCCGACGCCGTTGATCTCCACCACGATCTCGTCGGTCGCCTGATCCACCGAGACGAGGATCTGGTCGTCGCCGGTCGTGCCGTGCAGGACGAGGTCGTTGACGCCCGGCGTGATCGCGCTCGGCAGCACCGTCGCCCCCGACGCCGTCGCGTGGTCGATCGTGCCGGTGGCGCTGGCGCCGTGTTTGTCCGTCACCGTGTAGACGAAGCGGTCCGCCGCGTACGCGCCGGGCGCGGGGACGTACTCGATGCCGTCGTCGTCGGCGGAGGGGGTGTCGGTGCCGACGACCCGCGCCGTCCCGTGAACCGGCGGGACCGCCACGTCGATCCTGAGCGCGTCGCCGTCCGCGTCCGTGCCGAGGTTCGCGTACGTTGCCGCCGCGCCGGCCGCCGCCTCACCGGCGCGGTCGGCGGCGGCGGGGGCGTGGTTCACGGCGTCGGCGATCGTCAGCGTCGTCGTCGCGCGGTCGCCCACGCTCGCGCCGCCCTCGGCCTCGCCGAGTCGCACGACGATCGTCTCGTCCCCCTCGACCGCCGGGTCGTTCACGAGCGGCACCTTGATGGCCGTGGCCAGTTGCCCCTCGGCGAACGCGAGGATGCCGGACTCCATCGTATAGTCGACGCCCGCCCCGGCGGCCGTCCCGCCGGGCGCCAGCGCGTAGTCGACGGCGACCGCGCCGTCGGTCCCGCCGGTGCGCACGGCCGTCAGCAGCGCGAAGCCGGCGTCCTCGTCGACGTGGAACGCCGTGCTCATGAACTGGAGCGACCCCGGGTCGTTGATCGAGCTGACCGCCACCTCCAGGTCCGCCTCCACCGCCGCGCCGAGCGAGTCGACCGCGCGGATCGTCACGGTCGAGGTGCCGTTCTCGTCGGGGCGGAAGGCGACGTTGAGCGTGTCGCCGCTGACGTACAGATCGTCGAACAGGCAGCGGTCGGTCGCGCCGACGAGCTCGAACGTGAGGGCGTCGCCGTCCTCGACGTCGTCGAACGCGACGGCGAGGTCGCGCGTGACCGGGTCCGCGTCCTCCGCGACGACGACGGGTGCGATGCCGCCCGCCGTCGGGGCGTTGTTCGCGACGTCGATCGCGGCCGGCGTCTGCGACGCGCTGCCGGCGAGGTCGCCCGCGCCGCCGTAGACGGCGCGGACCGCGTGGGTGCCGATCGCGAGCGACGCGGTGGCGAGCGTCGCGGTGCCGTCGTCGGCGAGCGGCACGGAGCCGAGGCTCGCGTCGCCGTAGAAGAACTCGACCGCGCCCGTCGGGCGGACCCCGCCGCTGCCGGCGACGGTCGCGGTGAAGGTGACGGATTGGGCGAACAGCGACGACGCGGCGGAACCGGCGACGCTCGTCGTGCTGGCGGCGGCGGCGGTCAGGACGACGTCGTTCCCGTCGCCGCCGGCGTAGCTGACGCGGAACGCGTGCCCGCCGGACGTGAACGCGCCGCCCTCGGCGATCCCCGCGAACGTGCCGACGACCGGGTCGGCCGCGCCGTCGTTGTCGACGATCAGCAGTCGCTCGCCGACGGCCGGGACGTAGCCGCCGCCGACGATCGCCTCGAGCGTCGCGCCGCCGAGGTCGACGGCGCCGGCGACGCGCAGCTGATCGTGACCCACGCCGGCCCCGTTGCCGTGGAGGTGGAACGACAAGGTCGCGCCGCCCGAGAGCGCGACCGAGCGCGTTAAGGGTGCCGAGCCCCCGCGCGGGCGCGAGCCCGCCGCCCGCGTCGTCGCGCACCACGCCCAGGACGCCCCTGCCGGAGAGGTGCCCGCCCCCGCTGACGCGCACGTCCGGCGAGGCGGACAGGTCGGCGTCGACGGCGAGGTGGCCCCCGGTGACGCGCGTGACGCCGGCGTGAGCGTGCGCCACGCCGCCCGCGAGCGTGACGGCGCCGGGCCCCGCGAAGGTGAGCTCGCGGCCGGGCGCGGACTCGCCGATCGTGCCGAGCAGGTAGAGCGACCCGCCGGCCGCGACGCTGACGGTGTGGGCGGAGGTGAGCGTCAGCGGCAGGGCGATGCCGTTCACGCCGTTGCTGCTGCCGTCGTGGACCTGCCCGAGCAGCGCCACGCCGTCGCCGGCCAGGCGGTAGGCGGGCGCGCCGAACGTGATCGACCCGACGGTGCTCATCGCGTCGTTCTGGATCGGCCGGAGGTTCATGCCGGGGTGGGCGAACGTCAGGTCGTCGCCGTCGGCCGGCGCGGCTCCCCCGGCCCAGTTGGAGCCGGCGCCCCAGTTGCCGCCGGGCGACCCCGCCCAGGCGGCGGCGGCGAACAGCGTTCGCGATTCCAGGGCCTCGCATCCGACGGGGGCGGTGGCGGTCGGGGCGGAACGGCGCCGGCCGGTCGATCCGGCGCGGATGTTGGGGACAAGACGATCGGGATTCGTGACGTTTGGCGCGGTTCGGTTCATGATTCTCCTGCGATGCGGCCGCGGGGCGGGCGGGCCAGAAACAGCGGCCCGCCGGCCGAGTCATTCGCGGCCTGTCACGTGTCGAAGACCGGCGGGGCCCGGCACCCCGAGAGCCGCCGCCGGCCGCCGGTCGCGGCACGGGGGCTGACCGGCCCCTTCGCGGCCCGGGTGGTCCCGGTCGATTCGGCCGCCGCCACACGTCGCTGCGGCCCCCGACGTGCCGCCCGTCGGGCGGCCGGCCACGCCGTCCGTTACGGATCGGCATTCTGGCTCCGGGGTCTCCCGTGCTACGATCGGGTGATCGGTGGGCGGCCCGGGGGCGAGAGGCGGCGGCGCGGCGCCTTCGTGCGGCGTGGCCTTCGCGCTTTATCGGCCTCGGACGCGCGGCCGCCGCAGTGGGAATGAACGCATTCGTCCCGCTCCCGCCGCCACGTCGCGGCATCGCCGGAACAAGCCACGGAGAGCTCATGAACGTTCAGCGGAAACAAAATCGGTCGGCGGCGAGATTTTTCCTCATGCTCGCCGCGGCGTTCCTCACGAGCGCCGGGGCGGCGCGGGCCGACGAAGCGGCTGCCCGACCGGCGGCCAAACCGGCGGCGTCGAAACCCGCCGCGACGCGGCCGGCGAAGGCGGGCAGCGAGTTCGTTCGGTTCGTCGACGACAAGAAGGGCGGCGGGCGACTCGAGGTGGCCGTCGGGCGGTACGAGGATCGCCAGGGCGTGCGGGTCGACCTCGTCTCGGCGCTGCACGTCGGCGAGAAGTCCTACTACGACGGGTTGACGAGGCGATTCAAGACCTACGACGCGTTGCTGTACGAACTCGTCAAGCCAAAGGATTCGGACGTGCCGCGGCCGGGCGCGGCGCGGGCGGGCGGCGGCGGCGGCGGGGCGATCGGCGGGTTTCAGCGGGTGCTGAAGAACGTGCTCGAGCTCGAGTTCCAGCTCGACGCGATCGACTACACGCCGCGGAACTTCGTCCACGCGGACCTCGATTACGAGACGTTTGCCCGTATGCAGGAGGAGCGCGGCGAGTCGCTCTTCACGCTCATGATCCGCTCGATGCTCGCCGAGGCCACCCGCCAAGACGCCGGCAAGGGGAGCCGGCCGATCACGCTGATCGACCTCTTAGCAGCGATGAACAGCCCCGACTCCGCCCGCCAGTACAAGCTCCTCCTCGCCCGCCAGTTCCAGGACGTCGAGGCGCAACTGGCCGGTTTGGAGGGCGAGGAAGGCACGGTCATCCTCGCGGAACGAAACAAGGCGGCGCTGAAGGTGTTGCGCGAGAGCATCGCCGGCGGGAAGAAGAAGATCGGCATCTTCTACGGAGCCGGCCATATGCCGGGCATTGCCAAGCCGATGGTCCAGGAGATGGGCTTCCGGAAGGTCGGCGAGGAATGGCTCGTCGCCTGGGACATGACGGCCGGCGCCGCGCCCGCGACGAATCCGGCAACGCGCGTGAGGCCACCGAAGCAGGCGCCGGCGGAGGTCGAACGTTCGCGGCCGGCGTCCGAGCCGCAGGGGGCGAATCGATAACGGAGCATGGCGACCGTCCCGGCGCGGCGGACCCGCTTCGTGCCATCGTCGAGTGGGTGCGGTTTTGCCGGATGGGAGGCGGACGGCCGGCGGCACCAGTTCGGCGCGTCTTTTGCGTCAGCCATGCGTAACGATCGCCGTTGACCGATTGTGATTCCGGTCCCTTCTCTGGGTGCTCGCGCGAGCGAGGGTGTCACTATGCATAGTTCGCGAACTGCTCAGCTCGCCGTTGCTGTCGCGGCCGCTGTGTCACTCTGGTCGGTCAGCGGTTGCCGGGAGCGACCGTCGGCAGAACCCGATGGCGGTCGGGGAAATATCGCCGCCGCACCCGGTCGTCCGTCGCCGCTCAGCGACCACTCGCCCTACGACGACACGAGCATGCAGCGGGACGGCGCGTATCGCGGCGCACCAGACGCCGGCGCGCCGGGGCGCTTAGACATCGACGGTACGAACGGTCGGGGCGAGGCGCCGGAGCCTGCCGACCCGGCCAGCCGGCGGGATGGCGCGAAGTCCCCATCCGCCGGGCGACGCGATGCGGCGACCGGCGGCCACTACCCGTCGAATGGCACATCGGGAGACGCCGCCGTGAACGATGCATCAGCGAGTCGTCGGACGGACACCGCCGAGCGCGTTTCGCCTAAATCCGGCCGCACCGGCACGATGGGATCGCTCCAACCGGCCCACGACGATTCGGTTCGGGTGACGAAGGAGTTGTCGGCTCAGGAGCGCGACAGGGCTGACGCCCCACGCCCCGCCGGGCCCGATCCGACGCCCGCGAAGACGCCGCCCCCCTAGTGGCGCGCCGGCGGACCGACCGGTGTGACATCGATTGTCGACGTCCGCACGTTCTTCGCCGGTGCAACCCGGTCGGGTTAAACCCTCGCTCGTCTCAACGCTCAAGCCTGACATCATGTGGGTGGGGTGGCTCTTCACCGTCAGCGCCGCGCTTCGCCTGCCCCCAAACCATTCCGGCCATCCATTTGCTCCGGAACGCGGTACAGCCCGCTTGACGGCCCGGGCTTTGCTGCACGCCTCGTCCCCGCCGCTTGGGTCGCGACCCGCACCCGCGGAGCCGGGGCATTGCGGAGGCGGGTTTCACAGCATTCTCGGGAGGTCAGTTATGAACACGCGCAGCATCGCACCGTTATTCGCCGCCGCAGCCTTGGCGGTCGGGGCCTTGGCCGGGTGCCAGAACAAGGACGAAGCGGCCGACGACACCCGCACTCGGATCGACCGCGGGACGGGGTCCGGCTCCGGCGCCGCCCAGGCCAGCGACCGCATGGGTCGCTACCCGTCCGACAGCCCCACCCTCCGCGGCACCGGCGGCGTGGGCAGCGGCACGGGCGCGGGCGTGAACACGGGCCTCGGCGTGCGGGCCGGGCAGGAGCAGGGCACCGGCAGCGCCACGGGTAGCGGCGCCGGCCTGACCGGCGGCGCGCGCACGAACATCGGCACCGACGGCGCCACCGGGCAGACGACCACCGGCGGCGACGTCAACACCGGCATCGACGCGGCCGGCACGGGCGGCGTCGGCGGGGGCGCGTCCGACGCGGGCACCGGCGCGCGGACCGGCGTTCGCGGCAACGTCCGCACCGGCACGGGCGCGGGCACTGGCGCCGCGGGCACCGGTGCCGGCACTGGCGCGGGTGGCGGCGTAGACGCGGGCGCCGACGCGGACGCCGGGGCCGGCGCTGGCACCGGGTCGACCCGCATCCGCGGCTCGGCGGGCGGCGTCGGGACCGGCACCCGCGAGGCGGCCGGTGACGACACCGGCTCGACCGGAACCGGCGCGGGCGCGGGCGCGGGGGCCGGGACGGGCGGCGCCACCACCGGCGGCGCGACCGGCTCGGGCACGGGACGCTCCTCCGGCGTCGGCGGCGCCGACCGCCCGACGGACGGCATCATCCGCCAGACCCCCGCGAGCTCCGGCCAGAACAACACCGGCGCCCCGCGACACCGCCAACGACGACTCCAACACCGCCGTCGGCGGCGGCACGAAGTAATCGTTCACGACACGGCAGCAGAAGGAAGGGCACGGCCAACGCCGTGCCCTTCTTCGTCCCATCGCCGCCCGGCGAGGCTCCGCGACGGGCGTGAGTCGACCCTCGCGGTCGCTCCCTCACTCGGTCCGGTGCAGCCGCTGGGATGAACCCGGAATCGCTCGCGGGAAGGGCGAAGTTGATGGAGTTGGTCCTGCTTGATCTGCGCCGTCGTGCCGTTCGGACCGCCGCTCGTCTACGTGATCCTGAACAGCTTCTTCCGCCGGTGGCGTCTGCGCACGCCCGGCGAGATCCGCGCGTTTCGGATGCGCAACGGCTTGTGTCTCGAATGCGGCTACGACCTGCGCGCGTCGCCGACGCGTTGCCCGGAGTGCGGGACCGATATCCGAAGCCGCGGCGGCGTGATCGAGTGAGACGCCTCGGCCGTGGCGGACGGACGTCCGCACCCGGCTGCGGCGGCGGAGGTCGCCACCGCTGCGCAACACGCGCTCAGGGCGCGGCCGCGCGGCGCGGGCGGCGGCGGGCGGTCGTGGGCCAGTCGGGGGAATCGGTTCGCGACGACTTCAGCAACGGTTCGAGGCGTGCAACGACGTCCCGGTGTGCGGCCGCGACGTCGTGCTGCTCGGCGAGGTCCGACTTCAGGTTATACAGCACGGGCGTTGCGTCGGCGGCCAGGCGGATCAATTTCCAATCGCCGGCGAGGACCGCCTGCTTGAAGTGGGGCTCGTAGAACTCCCAGTAGAGGTGGTCGTGCTGCGGCTGCGCACCCTGGCCGAGCAGCGTGGGGGTGATCGAGTGGCCGTCGAGCGCGGGCGGCAGTTTCGCCGCGCCGAGCGCGGCGATTGTCGGCAGCACGTCCTGGAACGCGACGACCTGCTCGCTCGTGACGCCCGCCTTCACCCGCCCGGGCCAGCGCGCGATCAGCGGCACGCGGACGCCGCCCTCGTAGAGGTCGCGCTTGATGCCCCGCAGCGGGCCGCTCGACGCGTTGAACGTCGGGTCGGCGCCGCCCTCGCGGTGGGGGCCGTTGTCGGAGGTGAAGAGGACGATCGTCCGCTCGTCGAGCTTCAACTCCTTCAGCAGCGCGAACAGCCGGCCGACGTCGCGGTCGAGCCGGGCGGTCATCGCGGCGTGCGCCTTCTGCGGCTCGGGCCAGTCGAGCGTGGCGTACTCGCCGAGGTCCGGCACCTCCATGCCCCGCTTCTTCGCCTCGTTGTTCGCGTGCGGAAGCGTCGGCGTGAAGTAGAGGAAGAACGGCTTCTCCTTCGACCGGCGGACGAACGACAGCGCCTCCTCGGCGATCAGGTCGTGCGCGTAGTCGACGCGCTCGCTCGCCACGCCCGCGCCGCCCGGCCGCTCGTCGGGCACGACGTTGCGCAGCGGCACCCGCTCCTCGTTGCGCCACAGGTGGGTCGGGTAGTAGTTGTGGGCGTGCTGGTGGTTGAGGTACCCGTAGAAGTAATCGAACCCTTGCCGCGTCGGGTGGCCGCTCTGGCCGACGTCGCCGAGCCCCCACTTGCCGACCACGGCCGTGAAGTAGCCCGCCTCCTTCAGCACTTCGCCCGCCGTCACGTCCTCGGACTTGAGGTTGCAGAACGTCTTGGAGTTGCCGCGGACGCGGGCGTGGCCCGTGTGCAGACCGGTCAGCAGCACGCAGCGCGACGGCGCGCACACAGTCGAGCCGGCGTACGCGCGGGTGAAGCGCATCCCCTCGGCGGCCATGCGGTCGAGGTGCGGCGTCTTGATCCGCCGCTGGCCGTAGGAGCCGAGTTCGCCGTAGCCGAGGTCGTCGGCAAGGATGACGATGACGTTCGGCCGATCGGCCGCCCGCGCGCAGGGGACCGCCACGAGCAGGAATGCCAGCGTCGCCGTCAGGGGTCGCACCACGGTTGCCTCCGATGCGCGAGAAATGATCGTGAGTCGCGGCAACGCCAGGGGCGGCACCGGTTCGCGAAGATCGCAGTCTAGCCCGGACGGCGCGGCGAAAGAAGACGGCCGCCCTGACGCTCGATCGTCAATTCGTCGCCCGCCGACATGCGATGGTTGTTGCGCCGAGCCACAACGATCTGTCCCGCGGTATTGAAGCGACGTTCCCCGCACCATTCCGAAAGAATGCAGAAGGACGCGCCGCCCTTCGAGCGGCGGCGCAACCGTTTGCCGGATCGCGGTGAAGTTTGAGGTTGGGCGTTTAGTGGAATCGGTCAGGCGGCGCCGTCGGGGATGCGTCCCGGGCGTCGGTGGCGCTGGCGGTACGTGCGCGGCGCGACGCCCATGGCCCGGCGGAACTGGCGGGTGAAGTAGTTGCCGTCGGAGAAGCCGACGCGGAACGCGATGTCGGTGACCGAGTGGTCGCTCTGGCGGAGCAGGGCGGCCGCGTGGTTCAGCCGCACGCGGATGAGGTAGTTGATCGGCGAGTCGCCCGTCGCCGCGTGGAAGACGCGGCAGAAGCTGCGGCGCGAGAGGCGGGCGAGGTCGGCCAGCGTGTCGACGTCGATTGGGTCGGCGTAGTCGGATTCGAGCCGGGAGATCGCCTGCCCGATCCGCAGCAGCGCGCGCGAGTCCGGGTCCTTCGACCGGCCGTAGCACCGCGACAGGTGGCCGACGATCTGCATGAAGATGGCGGTCGACAGGAACCCGAACGCCGGCGCCCGCGCCGTCAACTCCTCGTCGAGACGGTCGACGAGGCCGACGGCCGTCTCGAGATCGGCGCCGCCCAGGCGCAGGCGGCTGCGGAACTCGTGGCGCTCGCGCCACGCCGGCTCGAGCGTGAACAGCGCGTGGTACCCGGGCAGCGACGGCAGGTCGAACAGCCGCCAGTGGAGCCGGCCGGGGTCGAACAGGATGTTGATCAGCCGCAGGCCCTCGACGTCGGCGTACGAGTGCGTGCGCGGGCCGCCGATCACGAACGCCACGCCCGGCGCCAGCGGCCAGGACCCGTCGCCGGTCACGTGCAGCCCGGTGCCGCCGGTCACGATCACGAGCTCGGAGAACTCGTGGCGGTGGGGGCCGAACGGCTCCTGCGGGTCGCGCCGCTCGACGGCGATCGGGAACCCGTCCGGGTGGAACCAGTCTTTCTTCTTCAGCACCCGGACCATGCGTGCGCACCTCGATGAGGCCGTCATCATGCCGCCGCGCTCGGGGCCCATACCATGCCGGCCGGGGCTGGCACGATAGTGCAAGTCGGTGGCATAATCGTCAAGGAACGCGCCGACGCGCCAACCTATGCTGCGGCCGTCGGAGCGGGTTCAACTTCTGCCGGCGCGCCCGTCGCGTCGACGTGAGGGCTCATGTCAGCACAGACCGGGCAAGCCGATCGGGACTTCGCGGCGGCGCGCGAGCGGTATGCGGAATTCGGCGTCGACGTCGACCGCGCGATCGCGGGGCTGCGGGCGGTGCCGATCTCCCTGCACTGCTGGCAGGGCGACGACGTCGGCGGGTTCGAGCGCGGCAGGTCGGCGCTCGGCGGCGGGCTGGCGGTGACGGGGAACTACCCCGGCCGGGCGCGCACGCCGGACGAACTGCGGTCCGACCTCGACAAGGCGCTGTCGCTCATCCCCGGCCGCCACCGCCTTAACCTCCACGCCTCCTACGCCGAGACCGGCGCCGCCCGCGTCGAGCGCGACGCGCTGCGGCCCGAGCACTTCCAGAACTGGATCGACTGGGCCAAGGCCCGCGGCATGGGGATGGACTTCAACCCCACGTTCTTCGCGCACCCGCGCGCCGCCGACGGCTTCACGCTGTCGCACCCGGATGCGTCGGTCCGGCGGTTCTGGATCGACCACGGCGCCGCATGCCGGCGGATCGGCGCGGCGATGGGGCGTGCGCTCGGCTCGCCGTGCGTCACGAACGTGTGGGTCCCCGACGGCTACAAGGACACGCCCGCCGACCGCGCCGGCCCGCGCCGCCGCCTCGCCGAGTCACTCGACGCCGTCTTCGCCGAGCCGCTCGAGCCCGCGCACAACCTGGACGCGGTGGAGGGCAAGCTGTTCGGCATCGGGTCCGAGAGTTACGTCGTCGGGTCGCACGAGTTTTACCTCGGCTACGCGCTCACCCGCCGCAAGGTGCTCTGCATCGACGCCGGTCATTATCACCCGACGGAATCGGTGGCGGATAAGCTGTCGGCGGTGTTGCAGAACCTCGACCGCGTCCTGCTGCACGTCAGCCGGGGCGTGCGCTGGGACAGCGACCACGTCGTGACGCTCGGCGACGACCTTTACGCGATCGCCCAGGAACTCGTCCGCGGCGACTACCTCGGCCGCGTCCACGTCGGCCTCGACTTCTTCGACGCCAGCATCAACCGCGTGGCGGCGTGGGTCATCGGCACGCGGGCGATGCTCAAGGCGCTGCTGGCGGCGATGCTCGAGCCGACGCACCTCCTGCGCAACGCCGAGGCGGCCGGCGACTTCACGACGCGCCTGGCGCTGATGGAGGAGATCAAAACGCTGCCGCTCGGCGCCGTCTGGAACCACTACTGCCAGACGCAGGACGTGCCCGGCGGTCGCGTGTGGCTCACCGAGGTGAAGGGGTACGAGCGGGACGTGCTGTCGCGTCGCGGGTAGATTGATGTCCGACGACCCCGGCGGAGCGGCGTCGGCGCGCCGCACGGGAGTCACCCGAGCGGTCGACGGTCCCGTCAACTCCCGGTGTGACGAACGAACCGTCCCTGCACTGCGTCCCACGCTGGATCGGTAGCGCCGCAACTATCCGCGTGAATCGTTTCGCGATCGGCCCGCAGGGCCGAGGAACAACCCGGCCCGGTTACGATCGCGGTGCCCACTTCAGAAACGAGCGACGACGAAGAGTTCGGCGAACACGTCCAGGCGAAACAGAGGAGCGAGCGGCCCGTGGAAACTCTGCTGCGGATGACGGCGATCGAGAAGTCCTTCGGAGGCGTACGGGCACTTCGGGGCGTCTCGTTCGACCTGCGCGCCGGCGAGGTCCACGCGATCGTCGGCGAGAACGGCGCGGGCAAGTCCACGCTCATCAAGGTCATCACCGGCGCCCACGCGCCCGACGCCGGCACGCTCGAGATCCGCGGCCGAGCCGTGGTCGACAATTCGCCCAGCGTCGCCCGCACGCTGGGCATCGCCGCGATCTACCAGCAGCCCGCGCTGTTCCCCGACCTCACCGTCGCCGAGAACATCGGCCTGCGGCTGGAGCGGGGCGGGCCGTGGCGACTGCTGCGGTGGGGCGAGCGGCGGCGGCGGGCGACGGAACTCCTCGCCCGCGCCGGCGCCGACGTCTCGCCGGGCGCGCACATCCGTGACCTCTCGATGCCGCAGCAGCAACTCGTGGAGATCGCGGCCGCGGTGGGGTCGGACGCGCGCGTCCTCATCCTCGACGAGCCCACCGCCTCGCTCAGCGACCGCGAGGTCGTCAACCTGTTCCGCGTCATCCGTGAACTCCGGGCGTCGGGCGTCGGGATGATCTACATCTCGCACCGGCTCGAGGAACTGCCGCTCGTCGCCGACCGGGTGACGGTGCTCCGCGACGGCGCGTACGTCGACACCCGCCCGGTGACCGGCGTCGACCGGGGCGAGATGATCCGCCTCATGGTCGGCCGTTCGCTCGACGCGGTCTTCCCGAAGGTCGACGTGACGCCGGGCGCGGTCGTGCTCGAGACGAAGAACCTCGGCTGCCGCGCGTCCGGCGTGTCGGGCGTGAACCTGGGCGTGCGGGCGGGCGAGATCCTCGGCGTCGCCGGCCTCGTCGGCGCGGGGCGGACCGAGCTCGCCCGCGTGCTGTTCGGCCTGACCCCCGCCGACGCCGGCCAGATCCTGCTGAAGGGCCGGCCGGTGAACGTCGACCGCCCGGCCGGCGCGGTGCAACTCGGCATCGCCTACGTGCCGGAGGACCGCCGGCGGCACGGCGTGATCCTCGACATGCCCGTGGCGGCGAACACGACGCTCGCCGTGCTGTCGCGCGTGGCCGGAGGCGGCGGGCTGATCGACTTCGCCCGCGAGCGGGAACTCGCCACGACCTTCGCCCGCCGCCTCGGCACGAAGACGCCGTCGGTCGAGACGCCGGTGGGCAACCTGTCCGGCGGGAATCAGCAGAAAGTCGCGCTCGCCCGTTGGCTGGCGACCGAGCCGTCCGTCCTGATCCTCGACGAGCCGACGCAGGGCGTGGACGTTGGCGCCAAGTCGGAGATCCACCGCCTCATGGGGGAACTGGCGGCGAAGGGGCTGGCGATCATCATGATCTCGTCGGAACTGCCGGAGATCCTCGGCATGAGCGACCGCATCGTGGTGATGCACGGCGGCGCGGTCGTCGGGTCGTTGAAGCGGGCGGAGGCGACGCAGGAGAAAGTGTTGGCGATGGCGCTTGGCCACTCGGACCCGGCGGCAGAGGGTGGGGTGGCGGCATGAGCGCCGGCGGCCCGCCCATCCCCGTCGATTACGCCTCGCCCGGCGGATCCTCCGCGCTCGGCGGGTTCGTCTCGCGTTACAAGCGCGAGCTGTCGGTGGCGGCGGCGTACGCGACGCTGCTGCTGATCCTCGCGGCGGCGCGGCCGGCGTTCTTCCAGAGCCAGTTCGCGGCCACCTGGGTGAACATGGCGCCGCTCCTCGTGGCCGCCGTCGGCATGACGCTCGTCATCCTCTGCCGCCACATCGACATCTCGATCGGCTCACAATTCTCGGTCTGCGCGATCATCGGCGGGCTGCTCGCCCGCGAGGGCGTGCCGATGCCGGCCGTCGTCGCGTGCACGGTGGCGGCGGGGGCACTCATGGGGGCGGCCAACGGCGTGCTCGTGGCGCTCATGGGGCTGCCGTCGATCGTCGTCACGCTCGCGACGATGGTGATCCTGCGGGAGTCGCTCCGCCTCGCCCGCGAGGGGGAAGCCGTGCGCGACCTGCCGGCGGGGTTCCAGTGGCTCGGGCTGTCGCAGGCGGCGGGGCAGGTGATGATCGTGATCGCGGCGGCCGCGGTGTTCCTCGCCTTCGCCTGGGCCATGCGGTGGCTCGCCGCCGGACGCGCGGTCTACGCCGTTGGCTCGGACCGCGAGGCGGCGCGCCTGGCGGGCGTGCGGCCGCGGCTGGTCGTGTTCAGCGTCTTCACCCTGATGGGCGCGCTGGCCGGGCTCGCGTCGCTGCTCCAGGCGGTGCGGTTCGCGCAGGTGGACCCCAACGCGGGCGTCGGACTCGAGCTGTCGGTGATCGCCGCCGTCGTCGTCGGCGGCACCGCCATCTCCGGCGGTCGCGGCACGATGCTCGGCACGCTCATCGGCGTCGCCCTGCTCGGGACGATTGGATCGGCACTGGTGTTTCTGAACATCCCGTCACAGTGGGAACGCGCGATCCAGGGCCTGATCATCCTCGTCGCCGTCGCTTCCGACGGCTTGTTCCGGCCGGCCGCCGCGCGGCGGGGGGGGAACTGAGCATGTCGAGCACGCCGTCGACCCTGCCGCTGGAATCGCCCGGCCCCGCGCCGTCGCCGTGGGCGAACCTCGCGCCGCAGCAGGTGATCCTCGCGGCGCTGCTGCTGGCCGAGATCCTGATCTTCTCCGTCATCGGGACCAACTTCCTCACCGCCGACAACTTCTTCCAGGTCCCCCGGCTGAACGTGGAGCTCGGGCTGATCGCGCTGGCGCTGACGCCGGTGATCGTGACGGGCGGGATCGACCTCTCGGTCGGGTCGCTGCTCGGGTTGTCGGCTGTGCTGTTCGGCAAGCTGTGGCGCGACGCCGGCCTCCCGCCTTGGGCGGCGGCCGGCGTGACGGTGGCGGTGGGCGCGCTCGCCGGCGGGCTCAACGCGCTGCTGATCACACGCCTGCGCATCCCGCCGCTGATCGTCACGCTCGGCTCGTTCTCGCTCTTCCGCGGGATTGCCGAGGGCATGACCGAGGGCGTCGACAACTTTACCGGCTTCCCGCAGAGTTTCCTGTTCCTCGGCCAGGGGCACGTGGGGCCGGTGCCCACGCAGTTGCCGATCCTGATCGTCGCGGCCGTGGGCTTCTGGGTGCTGCTGCACCGCAGCACGATCGGCCGGGCGCTGTCGGCGATCGGCTTCTCGCCGGAGGGGGCGCGGTACGCGGGGATCCCCGTCGGGCGCCGCGTGGGGATGGCGTACGTATTGTCGGGGCTTTGCGCGGCGCTGGCGGCGATCGTCTACGTCGCGCGCGTCGGGCAGGCGAAGGCTGACGCGGGGACCGGGTACGAACTGCTGGCGATCACCGCGGTCGTGCTCGGCGGAACGAGCATCTTCGGCGGCCGCGGCAGCGTGATCGGCACGCTGATGGGTCTGTTCGCGATCGCGATCCTGCAGAACGGCCTGCGCCTCGCCGACCAGCCGCCGGAGTTGGCGGGTATCCTCACCGGCGTGCTGCTGCTGGTCGCGATCGGGTTGGACTTCCGCCCGCGAGCCGGGCGGGCCGGGGCATCGACAAGTGTGGCCGCCCGGGCGGGCGGCGCGACGGAGGAGTTCGAGATGAAGAACGCGCAACTGGCGGTGCTCTGCGCCGTCATCCTGGCCGCGGCGCTGATCGTCAGCGGCGGCAACTTCCTGCTCGTCCGGTCGCTCCAGTCGAGTACGAGCGGCGGCGGCGGGGGCGGCTTCGCTTCGACCGGCCCCGGTGGGCAGCAGCAGCCCAGCGGGATGGCCAATGGCGGGGCGAGCGGGCAGACGTCCGCCCCGGCGGGCCGCAATGGGGGCAAGCCGATGACCGTGGCGATGATGCCCAAGAGCAAGGGCAACGCCTACTTCATCGCCTGCCGCAAGGGGGCCGAGGACGCGGCGAAGGAACTGGGCGTCACCCTGCTGTGGGACGGCCCGACCGACCCGGACCCGGCGAAGCAGAACGAGATCGTCGACACGTGGGTCACCCGAGGCGTCGACGTGATCGCCGCGGCGTGCGAGAACCGCGCGGGCATCTCCACCGCCCTGCGCGAGGCGCAGAGGCGCGGCATCAAGGTCGTGACGTTCGACGCCGACGCCGAGCCCGACGCCCGTAGTTTCTTCGTCAACCAGGCGACGCCGGAGGGCATCGGTTACACGCTGATGGACGAGGCGGCCGAGTCGATGGGCGGCAAGGGGGAGTTCGCGATCATCACCGCCTCGCTCACCGCCGCCAACATGAACGAGTGGCGCAAGCACATCGAGATCCGCCTGAAGGAGAAGTACCCGGGCATCAAGCTCGTCGCGGTCCGCCCGTGCGACGACGTGCAGGCGAAGGCGTTCCAGGAGACCAACACGATCCTCAACGCGCACAAAGGCGTGAAGCTGATCATGGCGATCTGCTCGCCCGGCGTCCCCGGGGCGGCCGAGGCGGTGAAGCAGGCGGGCCGGCAGGACGTGAAGGTCGTCGGGCTCGGCCTGCCGAACGAGAACAAGCAATACGTCCACCAGGGGATCACGCAGTCGGTGATCCTGTGGAACACGATGGAACTCGGCTACCTCACGGTCCGCGCCGCCCACGACGTGACGACCGGCGCGCTCAAGGCCGGCGCCACCTCGATCGACGCCGGGCGGATCGGCGAGGTGGAGATCAAGGGGGACAACGTGCTGCTCGGCAAGCCGTTCGTCTTCACGAAGGAGAACATCGACCAGTTCGATTTCTAATCAGAAGATCGTGGTCCGATGGCATCGATTGCTTCCCCGGCCCTTCGGCCGGGTCGCGAAACGGGGCGGGAATAGCGCGAGCGACGGGCGCCTACTTCGATCATCTGTGGGAATCGACCGAGTCACGGGAAACGCGTCCAGACCACGTGTCCGGTTCCGGCGCCACGGGATGTTGGGAAAGAGAATCACGATGCACCTGCATGACCCGCACGACCGCGGCGAACCCGGCGGGTACGAGCTGACGCTCCTGCGGGCGCTGTCGCGGCAGTTCCCCAACGTCGACGCGGCGATGGCGGAGATCGCGCGGCTGTCGGCCGTCATGACGCTGCCGAAGGGGACCGTCCACGTCATCAGCGACGTGCACGGCGAGGACAAGAAGCTACGCCACGTCATCAACAACGCCTCCGGCACGCTCCGCCCGCTCGTCGAGCGCCTCTTCGCCGGCCGCATGGAGCCGCGCGAGTTCCAGGACTTCCTCACGCTCATCTTCTACCCGGCCGAGGTGGTCGAGCGGCTGGAGCGGACGCTGACGGATCCGGCGGAGCTACGCGCGTTCGCGACCCGCACGCTGCGGCACGAGTTCGAGCTCGTCCGCGTCCTGGCCAGCCGCTACAGCTTGCGGCGCGCGATGGGGGTGTTCCCGCGCGAGTACCGCGACCTGCTCGCCGAGGTCCTCCACGAGCCGGCGGGCGCCGACGGCCGGGGCCGCCCGTTCGCCGAGGCGATCGTCGAGGAACTCGCCCGCCGCGGCCGCGTGCTGCACCTGATCCACCTCACGGCCCGGCTCGTGCGCAACCTCGCGGTGTACGAACTCGTGATCGGCGGCGACTGCTGGGACCGCGGGCCGCGGGGGGACAAGGTCGTCGACTATCTCCGCGAGCAGCCGAACGTCTCGTTCGTGTGGGGCAACCACGACGCGGCGTGGACCGGCGCGTGCCTCGGGCATGAGGCGCTGATCTGCCACGTGCTGCGCGTCTCGCTCCGTTACCGCCGGCTCGCGCAGCTCGACGAGGGGTACAGCATCCCGCTCACGCCGCTGGAGCACCTCGCCCGCACGGTCTACGCCGACGACCCGGCGACGCACTTCATGCCCGCGACGGGCGGCATGCGGCCGGACGTGGTCGTCGCGCGGATGCAGAAGGCCGCCGCGATCCTGCAGTTCAAGTTCGAGGGGCAGGCGATCGCCCGCAACCCCGACTGGCGCCTCGGCCACCGCCGGCTGCTCCACCGCATCGACCACGCCCGCGGCACGGTCGAGATCGACGGCGCCGTCTACCCGCTGCGCGACACCTGCCTGCCGACGATCGACCCCGCCGACCCCTACGCGCTGACGTCCGAGGAGCAGGCCTGCGTCGACCGTTTGCGCCGGTCGTTCATGTCGAGCCAGAAGCTCTGGGAGCACGTGAAGTACATCGTCGGCGTCGGCTCGATGTACCTCGTCCGCGACGGCAACTTGATCTTCCACGGGTGTGTCCCGTCCGACGCCGACGGCGCGTTCCTGCCGCTCCCGGTCGACGGGCGGCCGCTCGCCGGGCGGGCGATGTTCGATGCGATCGAGAAGGTCGTGCTTCGCGCCGTCGAGCGCCGCGCGCGCCGACCTCGACCTGCTCTGGTACCTGTGGGGCGGGCCGCGGTCGCCGCTGTTCGGCAAGGACCGCATCGCGACGTTCGAGCGCGACTTCGTCGCCGACGCCCGCTCGCACCACGAGTCGAAGGACCCGTACTTCGCGCTGATCCACGAGCCGGCGTTCTGCGACAAGGTGCTGGCGGAGTTCGGCGTCGACCCGGCGCACGGGCTGATCGTTAACGGCCACGTCCCGGTGAAGATCGAGGCCGGCGAGGACCCGCTGAAGCGCAGCGGCAAGGCGATGACGATCGACGCGCGTTCTCCGAGGCCTACGGCGACCACGGCTACACGCTCGTGCTCGAGGCCGACCGGACCGTCCTGGCGCGGCACCACCACTTCGAGAGCGTCGAGGCGGCCGTCCGCGACGGCGTCGACATCGTCCCGCACGTCACCGTCGTGCGCACGTGGGACCGCCCCCGCCGCATCGGCGACACCGAGCGCGGCGAGGAGTTCCGGCGCGCGAGATCGAGATGCTCGAACGCCTCGTCGACGCCTACCGCAGCAACGAACTCCGGCAGGCCGAGCGGCCGGCGGCGCCGTGGTCGTGACGGGCACTGCGTGACGCGCGACCGACTCGTGTCGGACGTGCAGTCGGAGACGGATCGTTACCAACGACGATGGCGCGCCGGCCGCCACGGCCGCCGGCGCGAAAACGGTAATCTCGCGGCCGGCACGCCGGCCGGCGCGGAGCGACGTGGGGGTGAGGTTGAGGAGGCCCCGAGACATGAACACGACCAGCAATCGGTTCCTACGCAAGTGCCACCCCGCGTCCCGCCGGCCCGGGTGGGCCGTCTTGGCGGCGATGCTCGCCCTGGTGCTCCTGGCCCCGCCGGTCGGCGCGGCGGACCTCGAACAGGGCTGGGAGAACCCGCCGACGACGGCCCGGCGCGCGTACTGGTGGTGGCTCAACGGCAACGTGACGAGGGCCGCCATCGCGCGACCTGGAGGAGATGAAGGCCAAGGGGTTCGGCGGCGCGCATCTGCGACGCCGGCGGCGCCGAGCAGGACGGCAACGATCGCGTGCCGCACGGGCCGACGTTCTTCACGCCCGAGTGGCGCGCGGCTGTACAAGCACGCGTTGCGCGAGGCCGACCGCCTCGGGCTGGA
This sequence comes from Phycisphaerae bacterium, assembly GCA_030448225.1. Next base: position 21,850 of record JAUJNJ010000011.1, on the reverse strand, counting down.
GATGAGGCCTTAACATCCAGAGCGGCTGGAACCTCGGCGGCCCGATGGTCAAGGCGGAGGACGCGGCCAAGAAACTCGTCTGGTCGAAGGCGCGTCGGCGGCGGCGCCAAGGTCGAGCAGAAGCTTGCCGAGCCGCCGCACCGCGACGCGTACTACCAGGACCTGTTCGTCCTCGCGTACCCGGGCGCGGCTGCGAAGTCGCGCGGGCCGGTCGCACGGGTCGAGGCGAGTTCCGACCAGGCCCCTCACGCGCCCGCCCGCGCCGGCGACGCGTCGGCCGACACCTTCTGGGCGTCCGGCGGCAACGCCGCGGAGCGGGGCCGACGCGGGAGCGGCCGCAGTGGCTGCAACTCCGGTTCGACCAGCCCGTCACCGCCAACCGCCTCACGCTCCGCCCGCGCCGGGCTACGGCCCGCGCGCGTCGGAGCTTCAGGTCTCGCAGGACGGCAAGACGTTCGAGACGGTGAAGGCGTTCGACGTTCCGAAGGACGACGCGGCGGCCGTCGAGTTCGAGCCGACCCGCGCGACCGTGTTCCGCGTCGTCTTCTACGGCGCGTTCGACCCGGTCACGCCCGACCGCCCGCGCAACGTGCAGGTCGCGGAGGTGACGCTCGCCGGCCCCGACGGCGCTGGCCGGCCGGCGCGGCCGCGCGGCCGAGCCTGACGAACTACCCCGAGAAGGCGATGCTCCGCACGATGCACTTCTCCGCGCCGACACCTCGGCGCGCTGCTGACCGACCAGCCGCCGCAACCGGGCGAGGAGGACACCGCCTCATCGCCGTGATCGACCTGACCGGGAACATGACCGCCGACGGCACGCTGACGTGGCACGCGCCGGCGGGGGAGTGGGAGATCCTGCGGCTCGGCTGCACGGTCGGCGACCACTCGACCGTCTCGACGTCGAGCGACGGCTGGAAGGGATACGCCTTGGACGCACTCGACGTCGGCGCGTTCCGCCGGTACTGGGACGCGGTCGTCGAGCCACTGATCGCCGACGCCGGACCGCTCGCCGGCACGACGCTGAAGTACCTGCACACCGATAGCTGGGAGGTCGAGGCGATCAATTGGACGCCGACCTTCCGCGAGGAGTTCCGCGCCCGCCGCGGCTACGACTTGCTGCCGTTCCTGCCGGCGGTGGCCGGGCGGATCGTCGATGATCGCACCGTGAGCAACCGGTTCCTGCACGACTTCCGCAAGACGCTCGGCGACCTCGCGGTCGACCACCACTACAAGCCGTTTCTCGCGTGGTCGCACGCGCACGGCCTGCAGATCCACCCGGAGTCGGGCGGGCCGCACGCGTCGCCGATCGACGCGCAGCGGTGCCTCGGGCAGAACGACGTGCCGATGAGCGAGTTCTGGGCCGAGTCGTGGCGGCACCGCGTGGGGGACCCCAACCGATTCTTCGTGAAGCAGCCGGCCTCGGCGGCACACACGTACGGCAAGCGGCTGGTGGCGGCCGAGGGGTTCACCACGATCGGCCCGCACTGGCAGGAGACGATCTGGGACAACCTCAAGCCGTCGTTCGACAAGGCGGCGTGCGAGGGGCTGAACCTGCTCGTCTGGCACGCCTTCGTCTGCTCGCCGGCCGAGATGGGGATGCCCGGCATCCAGTACTTCGCCGGCACGCACTTCAACCCGAACACGACGTGGTGGGCCAAGTCCGGGCCGTTCCTCTCGTACGTCAACCGCTGCCAGCACATGCTGCAGCAGGGCCTGCACGTGGCCGACGTCTGCTACTACTACGGCGACCACGTGCCGAACTTCACGCAGCTCCGCGGCTCCGACCCGGCGAAGGTCGGCGCGGGGTACGACTACGACGTGATCACCGAGGAGGCGATCCTCACCCGCCTGTCGGTGAAGGACGGCCGCCTCGTGCTGCCCGACGGCATGAGCTACCGCATGCTCGTGCTGGCCGACCAGCCGGCGATCTCGCTGCCGGTGATGCGCAAGGTGCGGGAACTGGTCGAAGCCGGCGCGACGATCGTCGGCGCCAAGCCCGCGGCGGCCAGCGGGCTCTCTAGGCAGCCGGCGGCGGACGCGGAGGTGAAGCGCATCGCCGACGCGACGTGGACGCCCGCCAACGCCGATCGCGTGATGGCCGGCAAGACGGCCCGCGAGGCGCTGGCGGCGGTGGGCGCGGCGCCGGACTTCACGTTCGAGAGCGGGGCGGCCGACGCGGCTATCGACTACGTCCACCGGCGCGACGGCGACGCGGAGATCTACTTCGTCGCCAACCGCTCGAAGCGCCCCGAGGCGATCCGCGCCTCGTTCCGCGTCGACGGCAAGGCCCCGGAACTGTGGGACGCGGTGAGCGGCGCCCGCCGGTTCGCCGCCGCCTACGAGCGGGCGGCGGGGCGGACGATCGTGCCGCTGGACCTGCCGCCGTGCGGGTCGACCTTCGTCGTCTTCCGCGCGTCGGCCGCCGACCACGCGCCGACCGCGTCGGCCAACAGCCCGGTCCTCACGCCGCGGCACGAACTGGCCGGCCCGTGGACCGTCGCGTTCGACCCGAAGTGGGGCGGACCGGCGTCGGCGGCGTTCGAGAAGCTCGTGAGCTGGACGGCCCGCCCGGAGCCGGGCATCCGCTTCTACTCCGGCACCGCCACGTACCGCCAGACGTTCGACCTGCCCCCCAACTTCGGCGAGACCGAGGGCCGGAGCTTGTCGATCGACCTCGGGAACGTGCACGAGCTGGCGGAGGTGCGGCTGAACGGCAAGTCGCTCGGCGTCGTCTGGTCGCTGCCGTTCCGGGTCGACGTGGCGGGCCTGCTGAAGCCGGCCGGCAACGAGCTGGAGGTCGAGGTCGTCAACTTCTGGCCGAACCGGGTGATCGGCGACGCGTCGCTCCCGCCCGAGCAGCGGCTGACCCGCACGAACATCCGCAAGCTGACGAAGGAGACGAAGCTGATGGAGTCCGGGCTCCTGGGGCCCGTGCGGATCGTGGAGGCGCAGGAGCCGAAGTAGCACCGCCGATGAATCAGAAGTCCGCCGACCGAAGGTTTCGCGCCCAGGGTGTTCGTGCCGGTGACGGTCGGACGGTGTCCCGGCGGGTCGGTGGGTCGCTTCCAAGTGGCGTCGACATGAATTGACACGTCTGTTCCGTCGGGCAATTGAGCCACACCCGCAGTCGATGGCCCAACCGAGCGACGCCGAAGGCGACCGGAACAATGAGAGAGGGCGGACACCGCGGTGCCCGCCCTCTCTTGGCGTTCGGGTTGGATGTGATCGAGCACGCGCGCCGGGCGGGCAGCTCCTACATCCCCGTAGGCGGCTTCGTAATGTCGTCGCTCGGCGAGGTTGCTGGCGGCGGCGGGGGCAGGTCGTCGTCGCAGCCGGCGGCGCCCACCCACAGCGGGAGGGCCAGCAGGACAGCCGTCAGGACTCTGTGGATCGTCATTGCGATCTCCTTCCGCGTCCCGCATTAGGCGGAACCATTTTGGTCAATTCGTGGGCGTTCCAAGGGCTTGTCGTGATGACAAAGTCGCGCGAGGCGAAATGAGCCGCGGGGCGGATGCCGCGTGTCGTCACATCCGCCCCGTGCTCCTGCGTCAAATTCGATTTACAGCTGCCGCGTGCTGAAGAGGTGATTGTTCGTCGGGCCGTTCCGCATCTGTGCCTTGGTGCCCGTCACCTGCGCCTCTGTCGCGGGCAGTTCTGCCCTCGGTACGGAGGCGGCGTGCCCCTCACCAGACCGCACGTGCGTGGTGCCGTACGTGTTCCACCACGCCGGGTCCGCCGTCCGGTCGCCGGTGAACTGGGAGCCGTGGCGGCCGCCCGAGATCCGCCGCCGCTGGACCATCGGGTTCCACGCCACGCCGTCGTAGATCAACACGAAGTCGGACGCCCGGCGCAGCGCGGTGATCTTCTTCAGCGGCACGTCCCTCGCGCCGGCGGTCGAGATCGACGTCGAGGCCACGGTGTAGGCCGGGTTCGACGCCGCGATCTGCGTCTCGAGGAACGTCGCGCCGTTGATGCCGTACCCGTAGTCGACGATCAGCCCCGGCTTGATGTGGGTCGACTTGCGGCGCTCGAACCCATCGACGGCCGACGGTTGCTGCGGCAGCCCCGGGATGTTCGTCGCGATCAGGATGTCCTTGACTCCGGACACATCAGCACGTTGCCGGTCGCGGCACCCTCGGCCCGCTCCTGCACGTTCGGGTCCGGCAGGTAGCCGTTGGCGACGAGCAGGATCGCCCAGCTGTCGTCCTTGGTGCCCGGGCCCCAGATGATCGTCGGGATGATCGACTGCTTGTTCGCGGCTGGTGTACGCGACGGTCGCGACGCCCACCTGCCGCAAATTCGACAGGCACTGAACCTGCTTCGCCTGCTGCCGCGCTTGTTCAGGGCCGGCAGGAGGATCGAGATCAGCAGCGCGATGATCCCGATGACCACGAGCAGCTCGACGAGCGTGAATCCCCTGTTACGTTCCCCACGAACACGACATACGGTCGACATCTGAGCCTCCACGGTAAAATGCGGAAAGTGACTGTTCATCTTTGTATTCCTCATGGCTGTAGGACTCGCCGCGACGTGCGTCGCCGACGATGGATCAACAATGCGCTCACGCGACCGGACGAGATCATCGCTGAGGCTTCGGGATCCGGTCTAAGTTGGCCAGTACGCCGCGTCCCAATAGAAAAGCATGCGTGTCGGGCTCGTACTGCCGGTCGGACGAACGCCGCACGGCAGCGCCGAGCGTCCACGCCTTCGCAACTGCATTATTAAGAACTGCAAAAGCCGGACCCCCGACGTACCACAAATTACGCCCGCCGCCCTTCGCTGCTGAAGCCAGCGTTGCGGCCTGTCGGGGCGTGTCGTCGCCGAGGCGGGGAGTGGCTCTCTCCGGCGATCGGGCCGCTTCGCCCTGCTGGGGCCCGCCGAGGTAGTTGCCGTAGCCGACGACGATCATCGAGAGGATCAGGATCGCCAGCCCGCCGACGATCAGGGCGTGCGTTCTGGCACTCGTGCCGCGCCACTCGCGGAGGAGGAGGCCCCAGACGGTGCTGAAGATGATGATCGTCGCCATGTGCAGCGACCAACTCGAGAACTCGTAGCGCCCCATCTTCGTGGTGCCCATGCTGTAGAAGAAGAACTGCAGGTACCACGTCAGCCCCGCCGCCGCGCAGAGCAGGTAGTTCGTCAGCACCGGCGTCGCAACGGCCGCGGCCGGCACCGCCCGAGCAGGCGCGACGCGAGCGGGCGCGGCGGTGGCCGTGCCGCCGTCGTCGGAGTGACGCGTCGAGCGGTCGTCGGCGAACTGATCGGCGCGTCCGTCGGAGGCAACCGTTTGCCGCTCGATCGGTTGCTGCTGCTCGATCGGCCGGCCGAGCAGGTGGCCGAGCGAGCGCTTGCGCAGGCCGAGCATCAGGCACCACGCCGCGTTGGTCGCGAACCCGCCGAGCAGGATGACGACCAGCACCGGCAGGTTCTGCCACAGCGGGGGCGCGCCCGCCGCGAGCGCCGCGTCGGCGATCGGCTTGCCGGCGGCGAAGCCATATGCCATCGACGCGCTCATCACTCCGCACAGCAGTGCGACGAGGATCCCCTTGGGGAAGTTGAACTCCGTCACGCTCGCCCGCTTCTGCTCGTCCGACAGCTCGCGTTCCTTGCGGATGCCCGCGCCGCCGCTGACGGCGATGCCGACGAGGCAGACGCCCACGCCGAGCAGCACGACGATCCCGGAGCGCGTCGCCAGGAGCTGGCCGAAGTCGCCGGCGAACAGCGGCGGCACGAGCGTGCCGAACGCCGCGCACAGGCCCAGCGCGATCGCGTACCCCAGGGCGATGCCGAGGTAGCGCATCGTCAGGCCGAACGTCAGCCCGCCCACGCCCCAGGCGACGCCGAAGAAGAACGTCCAGAACAGCGACGAGCCGTCGGCGGCGGCAAGGATCTGCGGCGTGCGCGGGAGGATCAGCAGCGCGAACGCCCAGGGCGCGACGATCCAACTGAAGAACCCGCCGACGAGCCAGTAGACCTCCCACGGCCACCGCCGCACGCCCTTGTAGGGAATGTAGAAGCTGGCCGCGGCGAGGCCGCCGACCGCGTGGAGGATCAGGCCGAAGGTCGGGTTGGCACCCATACGTGATCTCGCCCGCGCGCCGCGCGGGCCTCTCGTCTCACACCGCGCGGGCACCCGCGTGCCGCGCTCCTCGCTCACCTGCCGACGTGCACGACGTCCATCCCGAGCAGTTGTCCGAGCTTGTCCAGCTTCGACCCGACGTGGCCGACGCCCACCGCACAGTGGTGCGCCGGGCCCTGCGCGTTCCAGTCGTTGACGAACCGGCGGGCGCCGCTCGGGAAGCGGTAGCGACTGTTCGTGTTGCCGATCTCCAGGATCGGCCCCGGCTCACTCCGGCCCTCGGCGACGAGCAACTTGAGCCGCCCGTCGACCGTCTGCACGACCGACAGCAGCGTGACCGGCCCGTGGCGGACCGACATCTCGACCGACAGCCCGCGGCCGACCTTGCCGTGGTAGACGCGCAGCGGGCGGACCTTCGTCTTGCCCTGCGCGATCGCGATGTGGCCGGGGCCGTCGTGGCCCATGAGGACGACGTCGTCGGCAAAGTCCATCGCGTAATACTCGGTGAACGACCCGCCGACGCCGAACGCGTCGAGGATCTTCATCGCCTGCGCGTTCTTGATCTCGAGTTCGCCGGCGACCGGCAGGTTGCGGGCGGTGAGCAGGCTGTTCCCGAGGATGATCGAGCTGATCGCGTCCTCGTTCGCGGGGTTGCCGACGCCCATGTAATAGTAGGCCATCGACCCCAGGCGGTGCGCCGCGACGAGGCGGTCGAGCGCCACCGACGTGCGGGCGGCCCGCGCCAGTTCGTCGGGCGGGCAGTCGCGCTGCACGTCGAACGCCTCGCGGAACAGGGCGACGCGGCCCACGATCTCCGCCGCCGACACCTCCTGCCGCAGCGCCGCCAACTCGTCGACCTCCACGACCTCCACGTGCCCGCCGAAGTGGGCGACCTGCTGCGTGAGGTCGGAGTAGATGTCGAGCATCCCGCCGTAGTAGTGGCCCATCACGCCGAGGCGGTTGTGCTCCATGACCGACGCGACGCGGGCGGCGTCGACCCAGTCGGCCACCTCGTCCCAGCAGGCGGGGTCGTCGCCGAGCAGGCCGGTGACCTGGTGGAACGGGATGCGGCAGCGGTTGAAGACGTTGGCGATCTCCGGCACCGGGCAGGCGCCGCAGTGGGCGAGCCACTCGCCGGTCATCCGCGTGCGGTCGCCCATCGCGTTGAACGCCGCGTAGTCGATCGCCGGCGCGGGCGAGAGGTTCAGGATGATCACCGGCACCTTCGCCCGCCGGACGACCGGCAGCACGGTCGAGGAGAGGGCGTAGGTCGTGACGTGCAGAAAGATCAGGTCCACGTCCGCGCGGCGGAACGCGTGGCCGGCGTCGGCGGCCTTCTCCGGGGTGTCGATCAGGCCTAGGTCGACCACCTCGACGCCGGGCCGGCGCAACTTCTCCGCCACCACGCGCATGTACCCCTCGAGCCGCTGGCGCAGCCCCGGGAACTGCGGCCAGTACGCGTCGAGCCCGATGCCGAACAGGCCGACGCGGAGGGGGAAGTTGTTTGACGCCACCGACGACATGACCTCGCTCCGCCACGGAGAGAACTGCGATGCTACCGACGACTGTACGCTTCGCCCGGGAGAGCGGGAATGCACGGACTGACCTTCGTGTTGTACAATTTGACACAGGCTGGCGATGGGCGTCATGGTCGCGGGAACGCTTTCCAGGAATCAACGCCCCCGAGCGCGCGCGCGACCGGGCGGCCGTGATGTCCGGATGTTTTGACGCGCATCGAATTACGGCCGTCACTCGCGCGGCAGGAGGAGGTCGTGAAGCACGAATTGCACTCGTTCTACCGCTACTTTCCCGCGGGGCCTCGCGACAAGCGTTGGGGCTTGTACCTGACGACGGCCGGCGAGTCGCGCATCCCGCCCAACGCCGGGTACCCGCCGCGCGGGCACCCGGGCACGCACGACTTCGACTGGCGCAAGGGGCGGGTCCTTCAGGAGTATCAGGTCGTCTACATCTCTGCCGGGCAGGGACTGCTGGAAGTGGGACGGCGGTCGTGGCAGATCACGCCCGGGACGGTGATCCTGCTCTACCCCGGCGTGCGGCACCGGTACCGGCCGGACCCCGCGATCGGATGGCACGAGCACTGGATCGGGTTCGACGGCGCTACGCCTCGCGCGTGGGTGAAGGGCGGGTTCTTCTCGCCGCTGAAGCCCGTGCTCCGGGCCCGGCGGGAGGAGGACCTGCTCCTCAACGCGTTCAACTCCCTCATCGCCGCCATCCATGCCAACCACCCGGCGCTCCAGCAGGTGATGGCGGGGCTAACGACTTACGTGATGTCGCTGCTGTTCTCCGCGCAGCAGCCGGGGCAGGACACCGACCAGAACGTGGCGATCGCGATCCGCGAGGCGATGCGACTCATGAACGACCCGGTGAGCGGCGACGACCTCGACCTGGAGAAGCTCGCCGACAGCCTGAACGTCAGCTACACGTGGTTCCGCCGCATGTTCACGCAGCACACCGGCCTGAGCCCGCACCAGTACCGACTGCAACTCCGCATCGCCCGCGCCCGGACGCTCCTGGCCGACACGCAGTTGTCGGTGAAGGAGGTCGCGTTCCGATGCGGGTTCGAGAGCGAGCAATACTTTTCACGACTGTTCAAACAAAAGACCACCCTCACCGCTACACAGTGGCGAGACCGCGCGACGCGGCACGACTGACAGGCCAGGCACACCGGCGACCCGTTCGTCGGGCCCGGCGATCGATCCCGTGCCGGGCGGCGGTCGGGACGAACCGCGGACGTGGCACGGGCGCCGGCGTTCGGATACACCATCGCGGTCCGGCCGGAACGCGGGAGGGGGGCGCAAATCCCCACCGTGCCGTCCCGCGGGCCCTGACGTGAGGCCGCCACCAAGCGCACCGGGAAATGCGCGCATGACGCCCGTAGGATCGCTCATGCCGGAATTCCGCATCACGCCGACGGCCCGTCCGGCGCTGGAGGGGGCGTCCGCCGGCCCGAGCAGGCGCGACGGCCGCGCGGCGTTACGGCCTCGCCTGTTTCCTCACCCTCCTATTCGGTGCCGTCGTCGCCGTCTCTCCGGCTTCGGCCGCAGAGTTGGCCGAGCGCGGCAGCTGTTCCACTCGGGCAAGTACGCCGAATGCATCGAAGCCTGCGTCGAGGCGACGACGGGCGAGCAAGCCGACGAGGAGGTGGCACCTGCTCAAGATCCGGGCGGAACTGGTGACCGGTCAGGCCGGGCGGGCGATCGGCTCGTTCGCCGAGGCGCTGGATCGGTTCCCGCCCAGCGCGCCGCTGTGGCTGCTCGGGCACGACGTGTACCGCGCGATCGACCGCCCGCAGGAGGCGGAGGAGGCGCTGGCCAACCTCCGCGAGATGGCCGCCGACGCGCCCAAGCGCTACGGCGACGTCGACAGCCGCGTCGCGATCGGCCGGGCAAGGGCGCGGCGGCGCCGACGCCCGGCAGGTGCTGGAACTGTTCTTCGACCCGGCGAAGAAGGCGGACCCGGCGTCGGTCGAGCCGCACCTCGCCAGCGGCGACCTCGCGCTGGAGAAGTTCGACTTCGCGCTTGGCGGCCGAGTCGTTCGCCGAGGCGGCCAAGCCGCGACGGCGGCAACCCCGACGTCCACGTCGGCCTCGCCCGCGCCTACGAGAACGACCCCGAGCCGCGCCGCCGCCGCGCTCGCCAAGGCGCTCGAAATCAACCCGCGCGCCACCCCGATGGACTCCTCTTCCGCGCCGACGCCGCGATCGACCGCGAGGATTATCCCGCGGCGGAGTCGACGCTGAAGGAGGTCCTTCAGGTCAACCCGCGCCACCCGCGCGCGTGGGCCTACCGCGCGGTGATGGCCCACCTCGCGGGCGACAAGAAATCGGAGCAGGCCCACCGGACAGCGCGGCGCTGCAGGGGGTGGAGGACGAACCCGGAGGTCGATCACCTCATCGGCCTGAAGCTGTCGCAGAAGTACCGCTTCGCCGAGGGGGCGGCCTACCAGCGGCAGGCCCTGAAGCTCGACGCGGCCTATCGCCCCGCGAAGGCGCAGCTTTGCCAGGACCTGCTCCGCCTCGGGCGCGAGGAGGAGGGCTGGGCGGCTAGCGGCCGAGGTGTTCGAGGACGACCAGTACAACGTCTTCGCCTACAACCTCGTCACCCTCAACGAGAGCCTCTCCAAGTTCCGCACGCTCGAGACCGGCGACTTCATCGTCCGCATGGACGTTCGGGAGGCCGACGTCTACGGCCAGCGCGTGCTGCGACTGTTGACCCGCGCGAAGGAGCGACTTGGCCGGAAGTACGACGCGGCGATGCCGGGGAAGGTGATCGTCGAGATCTTCCCCCAGCAGAAGGACTTCGCGATCCGCACGTTCGGCCTGCCCGGCGGCGACGGGTTCCTCGGCGTCTGCTTCGGGCCGGTCATCACCGTCAACAGCCCCGCCTCGCGCGCGCGCGGGCGTCGAACTGGGAGGCGGTGCTCTGGCACGAGTTCTGCCACTCGGTCACGCTCCACAAGACGAACAACAAGATGCCCCGCTGGCTCAGCGAGGGGATCAGCGTTCACGAGGAGCGCATCGAGAACCCCGCGTGGGGCCAGCGATGAACCCGGCCTACCGCGAGCTGATCCTGAAGGGCGGGGCGACGCCGGTCAGCAAGTTGAGCGGTGCGTTCCTCGACCCGCCGACGCCGATGCACCTGCAGTTCGCGTACTACGAGTCGTCGATGGTCGTGCAGTACGTCCTCGACCGCTTCGGCACCGCCGCGCTGGAACGGATCCTGGCGGACCTGGGGGCGGACGTGCCGATCAACGCGGCCCTCGCCCGCCACACCGAGCCGATCGAGAAGCTCGACGAGAGCTTCGCCGCTTGGCTGCGCGGCAAGGCCGAAGCCGCTGCTGAAGCGGACCTGAAACAGCCGGAGCTCGACCTCGACGCCGGTAGCGCGGCGATGGCGGCGTTCAACAAGGCGAACCCCGCCAACTTCTGGGGCCTGCTCGGCGAGGGCCGGGCGCTGCTCGCGGAGCCGCAAATTCGAGGAGGCGAAGCGACCGCTGAAGGCGGCGGCCGAGTTGTACCCCGGCTTCGGCGACGCGGGCGGGCCGTGGCTGCTGCTGGCGGCGGCGCACCGCGAGTTGGGGGAGACGAAGGGCGAGCGCGAGATGCTGGCGAAGCACGTCGCGCTCAACGCCGAGGCCGTCGAGCCGCGGATGCGCCTCGTCGAACTGGCGGCCGCGGCGAAGGAGTGGAAGGCCGTGCGCGCAGCGCCGAGCAGGTGCTGGCCGTCAACCCGCTCGCGCCGGCGCCACACCGCGAGCTGGCGCGGGCCGCCGAGGCGCTGGGCGACCGGGCCGCGGCAATCGAGGCGCACCGCACGCTGCTCCTGCTCGACCCGCTCGACGCGCCGCAGCACCGCTACGAACTCGCCAAGCAACTCGCCGCCGACGGCAAGCTCGCCGACGCGCGGCGGGAGATCGTGCGGTCGCTCGAAGAGGCCCCGCGGTTCCGCGCGGCCCACGAACTGCTCCTCGACATCGTCCGCAAGTCCGGCGAAACCGACGTTGCGACGACGCGGCCCGCCACCGGCCGGCAGCCGCAGCGGCCGCAGGAACCTCGGCCGGCGTCGCAACGAACGCCCGCCCCCACGCCCCCGGCAGGCGCGCCGGCGACAACGGAGGCCCCGTGAACGTGAAGAAGAAGACCGTCCGCATCGTCGGCGGGCTCCTCGTGTTGGCCTTCCTGGGCAGTCTAGTCTTCGCCCAAGAGTACGGCCGCCGGCGCCGCCGCGGCTTCGACCCCAGCGAGCCGCCCGACCGCAACGGGCTGCCGACCTGGGACGTCGACCCGGAGTTCAAGAGCGACCTGTTCACGTTCGTCCGCATCCGCTACGGCTCCTACGGCGGGAGCGGCCGGCGGTGGCGCGGCGGCGGCGGGTGGGCCACCGACTACCCGGACGGCGACCTGAACTTCTCCTTCCGCCTCCAGCAGCTCACGTCGCTCAAGGTCGCGCCCGACCCGATCGTCCTCGACCTGACCGACGACCGGCTGTTCGACTACCCGTTCATCTACCTGCTCGAACCCGGCGCGCTCACGTTCGAGGAGGAGGAGGTGACCGCGCTCCGCCGCTACCTGACCAACGGCGGGTTCCTCATGGTCGACGACTTCTGGGGCGAGGACGAGTGGGACAACTTCTACGAGGAGATCAAGCGCGTCTTCCCCGACCGCGAGCCGCAAGAGCTCGACCTGTCCCACCCGATCTTCCACTGCGTCTACGACCTGAAGGAGAAGCCACAGCTCCCGTCGATCGGCGTGGCGCAGGCCTACCGCGGCACCGGCATCACGTGGGAGCGGCCCGACGCGGAGGTGCCGCACTACCGCGCGATCTTCGACGACAAGGGCCGGATGATGGTGATCATCTGCCACAACACCGACCTCGGCGACGGCTGGGAGCGCGAGGGGGAGGACGAGTGGTACTTCCGCGAGTTCTCCGAGAAGAAGGCCTACCCGATGGGCATCAACATCGTGTTCTACGCGATGACGCATTGAAGAGATGTTTGAACCACGACGGCACGAAGGCACGAAGCGGTGACCGTGTGGCGTGACGGGCTTCTCGCGCGAGGGATTAGTTTTAGATGATGTGGCGCTTGCGAGGCGGGAGAACCAGATTGGATCGATTGCGGCCCCCTTCGTGACTTCGTGTCTTCGTGGTTCAATTTCCCTCCGCGACTCAACTACAACGGAGCGTGAGTGACGACCGAAACGACAGCGTACGAGCTCGAGCGGCAGACCGTGGAGAAGCTCCGGGCGGCGCGGGCGCGGATCGGCGAGGAGCTGGCCAAGGCCGTCGTCGGGCAGAAGGAGGTCACCGAGCAACTGCTCTTCAGCCTCTTCGCCGGCGGGCACGGCCTCATCACCGGCGCGCCGGGGCTGGCCAAGACGCTGCTCGTGCGGTCGCTGGCGCAGGTGTTCCACCTGCGGTTCAACCGCATCCAGTTCACGCCCGACCTGATGCCCGCCGACATCACCGGCACCGAGATCCTCGAGGACTCCGGCGACGGCCGCCGGCGGATGCAGTTCGTGAAGGGGCCGATCTTCGCCAACGTGCTGCTCGCCGACGAGATCAACCGCACGCCCCCCAAGACGCAGGCCGCGCTGCTCGAGGCGATGCAGGAGTTCCAGGTGACCGCCGGCGGCGTCGCGTACCCGCTCGAGCAGCCGTTCTTCGTGCTGGCCACGCAGAACCCGATCGAGATGGAGGGGACCTACCCGCTGCCCGAGGCGCAGCTCGACCGGTTCATGTTCAACGTCGTGATCGACTACCTGCCCGAGCAGGACGAGGTCGAGGTCGTGAAGCGCACGACCGCCGGGCGGCCGGCGCGGATCGAGCCGCTGTTCACCGGCGAGGACGTGCTGCGGTTCCACGACGTCGTCCGCCGCGTGCCCGTCGCCGAGGACGTCGTCCGCTACGCCGTCCGCCTCGCGTCGGCGAGCCGTCCCGGTCAGGCGGGCGCGCCGGACTTCGTCAACCAGTTCGTCAGTTGGGGCGCCGGGCTGCGGGCGGCGCAGTTCCTCGTGCTCGGCGGCAAGGCGCGGGCGCTGCTGGCGGGCCGGGCGCACGTGTCGGCCGACGACGTCAAGGCGCTGGCGCACGCGACGTTCCGCCACCGCATCCTGATCAACTATCGCGCCGAGGCCGAGGGCGTGAACGTAGAAACGGTCATCGGCCGCCTGCTGGAGACCGTGAAGCCGCCGACGAAGGAGTCGCCGCGCTGATGTTCGAGTCGCTCCGCAAAAGGATCGCCGGCAAGCCGGCCGGCCCGCCCGGCGGCGCTGACGGTCGCCCGGTCGCCGCCGGCGCGTCGGCCGGGTCGGCCGCCGCCGCCGCCGCCGCGCCGAAGCCGTCGTCGGCGTCGCTGATCGACCCGCCGACGCTCATGCGGATCAAGAGCCTGCAACTGCGCGCCAAGATCGTCGTGCAGGGGTTCCTCAGCGGCCTGCACCGCAGCCCGCACCACGGGTTCTCCGTCGAGTTCAGCGAGTACCGCCAGTACACGCCCGGCGACGACCCGCGGCACCTCGACTGGCGACTCTACGCGCGGAGCGACCGGTACTACATCAAGCGGTTCGAGGACGAGACGAACCTCCGCTGCCACCTGCTCGTGGACCTCAGCCGCTCGATGGGCTACGGCTCGCTCGGCTACACGAAGGTCGAGTACGCCCGCACCGCCGCCGCCACGCTCGCCTACTTCCTCTCGACGCAGCGCGACGCGGCCGGCCTCGTCACGTTCGACGAGGCGATCGCCGACTACCTGCCCGCCCGCTACCGCCCCGGTCACCTCCACCGGCTGATGGTCTGCCTGGAACGCGCGGTGGCCGGCACGTCGACCGACCTCTCGCGCCCGCTCGAGCAGGTCGCCGCCGCCGTCCGCAAGCGCGGGATGATCGTGCTGATCTCGGACCTGCTGGCGCCGATCGACACGCTCAAGACACAGCTCGGCTACCTGCGCTCGCAGGGGCACGAGGTCGTGCTGCTCCGCGTGATCGACCCCGCCGAGACGGAGTTCGCCTTCGATAAGCCCGCGATCTTCGTCGACCTCGAATCCGGCCGCGACCTGTTCGTCGACCCCGCCGCCGCGCGGGCGCAGTACCAGCGGAGGTTTGCCGCGCACGCCGAGGAGCTCGAGCGGACGTGCCGCGACCTCGGGATCGATCTCTACCCGCTGACGACGAACCGGCCGCTCGAGCTCACGCTGTTCGACTTCCTCCAGGCGCGGCTGCGCGTCGGCCGCCGGCTGTTCCGTTCCGGGAGTCGAGCGGGCGGCGGCGGGGGAGGTGGCAAATGAGCCTCCTGGCGCCGCTGTACATCGCGGGGCTGGTGGCGATCTCGCTGCCGATCCTGTTCCACCTCATCCGCCGCGCGCCGCAGAGCCGCCACGCCTTCAGCTCCCTGATGTTCCTCTCGACGTCGCCGCCGCGGCTCACGCGCCGCAGCCGGTTGACGAACATCCTGCTGCTGCTGCTCCGGGCCGCGGCGTTGATCCTGCTCGCCCTTGCGTTCGCCCGCCCGTTCTTCCAGCAGGACGCGGACGCCGCCGCGAACGCCGGGCAGGGCCGGCGCGTCGCGCTGCTCGTCGACACGAGCGCGAGCATGCGCCGGGCCGACCTGTGGTCGCAGGCCGCGGCGCGGGCGGAAGAGGTGCTGCGCGACGTGACGCCCGCCGACGAGGTGGGGCTCTTCTTCTTCGACCGGCACGTCCGTCCGGGGATGACGTTCGCGGAGTGGGGTGAACTGGAACCGAGCCGCCGCGCCGCCGTGCTGCGCGGCCGACTGGCCGAGGCGGCGCCGACGTGGGCGTCGACGAACCTGGGCGAGGCGCTGGCGACGGTGGCGGACCAACTGTCGGAGGTCGAGGGCT
The DNA here is from genome assembly GCA_030448225.1 of Phycisphaerae bacterium. The sequence goes on along the minus strand of JAUJNJ010000011.1, from coordinate 6,395 downwards.
CGCGCAGGGCCGCCGGGGCGAGCGGGCGGCAACTCGTGCTGATCTCCGACCTCCAGGAGGGCGGCCACGTCGAGGCGCTTCAGGGGCACGAGTGGCCCGAGAACGTGCTGTTGCAGGTGAAGTCGGTCGCAGTGCCGGGGTCGACCAACGCCGGGCTGCAACTCGTGAGCACCGCCGCCGACGACGCCGCGGCCGACCCCAGTGCCGCGGACGCGCGGCTGCGGGTGCGTATCTCGAATCAGTCCGACTCCAAACGGGAACAGTTCGAGCTGACGTGGGCCAACGCGCAGGGGCCGGTCAGCGGCATCGAACCGATCAAGGTCTACGTTCCCCCGGGCCGAAACCACCTCGCGCAGGTGCCGTGGCCGGCGGCCGAGCAGGGGGCGGACCGGCTCGTGCTGGCGGGGGACGACGCGGCGTTCGACAACACGCTCTACGTCGTCCGGCCGCGGAAGGAAAACGTGCGCGTCGTGTTCCTCGGCGAGGACGCTGCGGACGATCCCAAGGGCCTGCTCTACTACCTCCGCAACGCCGCGGCCGACACGCCACAACGCGCCGTGGCAATGGTATCCCGCAGGGCCGCCGACGCCCTGGCCGAGTCGGACCTGCTCGGCGCGCGGCTCGTCGTGGTGTCCGCGGCGGCGGCGATCGCGGAAGACCGCGTCGCGGTCGTGCGCCGCTTCGCGGAGGGGGGCGGCGACGTGCTGTGCGTGCTCAAGGACGCGGCCGGGGCCGCCGCATCGCTCGGCGCGTTGACGGAGGCGCCCGCGCCGGAGGTCGTCGAGGCGCCGGCGAATGACTTCGCGCTCGTCAATCGCGTGGAGTTGGACCACCCGCTGTTCGCGCCGTTCGCCGACCCGCGCTACGGCGATTTCACGAAGATCCACTTCTGGAAGCACCGGCGTTTGCAGCCCGCCGCCACGGCCGCCGACGCCGCCGCCCCCGCCACGTCGCCCGCCGCCCGCGTGCTGGCGGCGTTCGACGACGGCGACCCGTTCCTGATCGAGCACGCCGTCGGGCGCGGCCGCGTGATCGTGGCTACGAGCGGGTGGCACCCGGCCGACAGCCAACTCGCGCTGTCGTCGAAGTTCGTCCCGCTGATCGACGGCCTGCTCCGCCCGCGCGTCGGGTTGGCCGTCGGCTCGCAGTACGCGGTGGGCGAGTCGATCCCGTGGCCGAGCGCCGGCGGCGGCGCCGCCGCTTCGGCATCCCGCATCGTGATCGCGCCCGGCGACGGCGCGATCGCGGTGCCCGCCGCCGACGCCGCGTTCGCCGGGGCGGACGCGCCGGGCGTCTACCGCCTGCGCGCGGGCGACGAGGAGACGCCGCTGGCGGTGAACGTGGCGGCGGACGAGAGCCGCACCGCGCCGCTGGCGGCCGAGGAACTGGAGCGGTGGGGGGCGAAGCTGGGGGACCAGCCGACGCCCGAGGAGATCGTGACCCGCCAGCGGCAACTCCAGCGGGTGGAACTCGAGGGCCGGCAGAAAGTCTGGCAGTGGCTCATCGTCGGCGTGCTAGGATTGCTCGGCGCCGAGACCGCGGTGGCGGGCCTGCTGGCCCGCCGGGCACAGAACCAGCAGGTGACGACGTGAACGAACGCATGCTCCGCCTCGAACTCCAGAACGTCAGCCGTCGCTACCGCCGACTCCTGCTGCGGTGGGGCCTGGCCGCCTGCTGGCTCTCGCTCGCGCTGGCCGGCCTGGGCCTCCTCGCGTGGACGCGCGACGGCGGCCTGACGGTGCCGGGGACGATCCTGGTCGTCCTCGTCGCGCTGCCCGCCGTGCTCGTGCCGATGATGCTCGCGGCGCTGCGGGCCGCGCGCGACCCGCTGTGGGTGGCGCGCCGTATCGAGCAGCGCTACCCCGACCTCGACCCCCGACATCATGCCCCCCACCAACAGCAACCCGCACGCGCCGGCCCCCACCGCAGCGCGACGCCCGCCATGGGGTTCCTCCAGGACACGGTCGTCGCCGAGGCCCTCGCCCACGGCCGCCGCCGCCCGTGGGTAGACGTCGTGCCGGTCGGGCGCATGCGCGCGCAGGTGGCGAACTTCGGGATGCTGGCGTTCCTCGCCGCCGTCGTGGTGACGCTCGCTTGGCGATCTGCGCGGGCGGCGGAGCGACGACGCCTCGCTCGCCGGGCGCGGCGGGCCGGGATCGGCGGGGCTTTTGAGGTCAAGGTCGAGCCGGCGGACACGAGCGTCGAGCGCGGCAGCAGCCTGCTCGTCCTGGCGCGGTTCGGCCGGCAGGTGCCCGGCGCCGCCGAACTGCTCGCCCGCTCGGCCGACGGGCAGGTGCGGCCGGTGCGGATGTCCAAGAGCCTCAACGACCCGGTGTTCGCCGGCCGCGTGCCGGCCGCCGACCGCGACTTCACCTACGCCGTCCGCTACGGCGACGCCCAGACCCGCTGGTACAAGGCGAGCGTCTTCGACTACCCGGACCTGAAGCAGGCCGACGCGCGTGGCTGAAGTTCCCGGAGTACACGAAGCTCGGGGAGAAGCTCGTCGAGGACACGCGCAGCGTCACCGCCGTGGAGGGCACGCGCGACGTTCACGTTCCGGCTCAACAAACCAGTGGCCGAGGCGACGCTGCTCCCCAGCGATCAACCGAAGGCCGACGACGCGGCCGCCCCCGCGACCGCACCGGCGCTGACGTTGTCCGCCGACGCGAACGACCCGAGCCGCTACACGGTCGCGCTCGACCTCGCGCGGTCGCAGAAGTTCCGCCTGAAGCTCGTCGACGCCGACGGCCGCCAGAACAAGCAGCAGCCAGAGCTGGCGATCAACGTGACGCCAACCGCCCGCCGGACCTGAAGCTGGAATGGCCCGGCAAGGACGTGGACGTGTCGCCGCTGGAGGAGCTCTCGGTCCGGGCGAAGGTGTGGGACGACTTCGGCGTCCGCCGCGTGGGCGTCAGCTACGGCCTCGCCGGGCGCGAGCCGCAGGACGCGACGCTCGGCGAGGGCGTGGCGGCGAACGAGACGCGCGAGTCGCGCAGCTCGTGTCGATGGAGAAGCTGGCGGCCAAGCCGGACGAGCTGTTGTCGTATCACTTCTGGGCCGAAGACCTCGGCCCCGACGGCAAGGTCCGCCGCACGGACGGCGACATGTTCTTCGCCGAGGTGCGCGACTTCGAGCAGATCTTCCGCCAGGGCCAGCTCCCGCCGGCGGCGAGCAGCAGCAACAGCAGCAGGGCGGGCAGAACGGGCAGCAGGCCGAGCAACTCGCCGAGTTGCAGAAGCAGATCATCGCCGCGACGTGGAAGGTGATCCGCCGCGAGACGACGGCGGCCGCGTCGGCAGCGTTCGCGCCGGACGTGAAGCTCGTGGGCGAGTCGCAGACGTCGGCCCGCGAGCAGGCGGCAGCACTCGGCGAGCGGCTGCAGGACCCGAAGTCGCAGGGCCACCTGATCAACGTCCTGAAGCACATGGACGCCGCCACGCAGCAACTGGCGGACGCCGCGGCCGGAGCGGTGCCCGCGGGGCTGCGGCCGGCGCTGGCGTCGGAGCAGGCGGCTTATCAGGCGTTGCTGAAGCTGCGGGCGCGCGAGGTGGAGGTGACCCGCGGGCAGCGCGCCAGCAGGGGGACAGCAGTCCGCGTCGAGCCGCGAGCAGCCGGCAGCAGGAGCGACTGAGCCAACTCGAGCTCGAGCAGGAGCAGAACCGCTACGAGACGCAGCGATCTGCCGCCCCGCCGCAGGAGACGGGCGAGCAGCGCGAGACGCGACAGGTCCTCAATCGCCTGCGCGAGCTGGGCGCAGCGCCAGGAGGACCTCAACCGGCAGATGCAGGAGCTTCAGTCGGCAGCTCGAACAGGCGCAGGACGAGGCCCGCAAGGAGGAGATCCGCCGCCAGCTCGCCCGCCTGCGCGACCAGCAGCAGCAACAGCTGCGCGACACCGACGAGCTCCGCGACCGCATGGAGCAGCCGGAGAACCAGCAGCGGATGGCCGAGTCGCGGCAGCAGCTCGAACAGACGCGGGAGAACGTCCGCAAGGCGTCCGAGGCGGCTGGAGCAGGGGCAGGTGCCGCAGGCGTCGGCCGCCGGCCCGCGCGCGGGCCACCCCCTCCTCCATCTCCACGCTGAGTTCCGCTGCGCAGCGGCCGGGCAGTTCGGCGAGGCGGCCGCACGGCTGCCGCTGGACGCGCGGGAACTCGAGCGCAAGCAGAAGGCTCTGTCCGAGCAGTTGGCGCAGGCCGACGCGTCCGAGCCGCAGCCCGGCCTGCGCGGGGCGGGCACCGGCGGGCGGGCACAGGTCGCCGAGGAACTTCAGGCGCAGAAGCAGGAGCTCGAACGGCTGCTGGAGGAGATGCGCAAGACAATCGAGGAGTCGGAGACGGCCGAGCCGTTGTTGTCGAAGAAGCTGTACGACGCCGTACGCGCGACGCGACAGCAGAAGACCGACGAGGCGCTCGACGTCAGCAGCCGCCTGCTCGACCAGGGCTTCCTCGACGAGGCGAGACAACTCGAGGGCGAGGCGTCGGCGGGAATTACCAAGCTGCGCGCGGGCGTCGAGCAGGCGGCCCAGAGCGTGCTCGGCGACGAGGGCGAGGCGCTGCGCCGCGCCCAGGCCGAACTCGACGCGCTCGCACAGGAACTCGAACGCGAGATCGACTCCAAGCAACCCGCGACCCAACCGGGCACACGGCCCGCCGGGAACGGCGAACGGCTCGCGCGCGGCGACCGGCCGACGACGCGCGGCACGACGCGCGACGGCGCGAACCGTGGCGGCGAGACCTCGGGCGAACCCGGCACGCCCGGCGAACCCTCCACGGGCGGCGTGGCCCGCGGCGAAGACGGCGAGCCGACCACGCGGCCGCAGGGGGCGGAAACCGCCGGCGGGCGTCGGCCGGGCCTGCGGCCGGGAGCGTCGGAACAGGCGCGGGCCGGCGAACGTCCCGCAACGCAGCCGGGCGGGGCGCAGCCGGGCGAAGGATCGCAGGGCGAACGTCAGGCCTCCGCGTCGCAGCCGGGCGAGGGCCAGCCGGGCGCGGAGCAACCCGGCCAGCGCCAGCCCGGTTCGCAGTCGGCCCGTGCCGAGCGGCCGGGCGAGGGCCAGCGGGGCGGTCGCACGCCCGGCGGGCAGCAGCCGGGTGAAGGGCAGCGCGGCGAGGGCGAGCAGCCGGGAAACGGCGCGCGGCCGGGCGAGAACGGGAAGCCGAGTGAGTCGTCGTCGCCAGGGCAGGGCGAGGGCGAGACGGCGGAGGCGAACGCCGAGGGTCGGCAATCGGGCGAAGGGCAACAACCGGGCGGGCAGGGCGCGCGGCCGGGTCAGGCGTCATCGCGGCGCGGCGGGCTGCGAGAGGCCGGCGCGGAAGGACGCGGCGGCAACCCGACGGGCCAACCGCAGGGCGAGGACCTGCGCCGGCTCAGCGCCGGCGTCGGCAGCGGGCCCGCCGGCGCGGAGGGGCCGCTCACCGGCGCGGGGTTCCGCGGGTGGTCCGACCGCCTGCGCGACGTCGAGGAGATGGTGAACGACCCGCGCCTCCGCGCCGAGGCCGCCCGCATCCGCGAGCGCGCGCGGGAGGTGCGCGGGGAGTTCAACCGCCACGCCAAGGAGCCGGACTGGGCGCTCGTCCGCGAGTTCATCGGCCGGCCGCTCGTCGAGCTGCGCGACCGCGTGGCCGACGAGGTGCTGCGGCGCGGGTCGTCCGAAGCGATGGTGCCGATCGACCGCGACCCGGTCCCGCCGGCGTACGCCGACCAGGTGCGCGAGTATTACGAGCGGCTCGGGGGCGGCCGATGACGCCGTCGGCCACGCTCGTCTGGGGCGCCTCTAACTGGCTGGTGCCCGCGGCGGTGCTAGCGGTGGTACTGCTGGCGCTGCTCGCGTGGGGCTACTGGCGCACGGGCGCGTCCCGCGGCGTCGGCGCGATCGCCGTGGCGCTCAAGGCGCTGGCGATCCTCCTGCTCGCCGCGTGCCTGCTCGAGCCGCTCTTCAGCGGCCAGCGCGCCCGCCCCGGCGCCAACGTGTTCGTCGTGCTCGCCGACGACAGCCAAAGCATGACGCTGACCGACGGCGGTGACGGCGGCGGCGGCGGCTCGCTCACGCGCGGCGAGCAGGTGAAGGCGCTGGCGGCGAAGTCCGCGCCGTGGCTGGCGCGCCTCGCGCAGGACTTCGACCTCCGGCAGTACGCGTTCGACTCCCAGCTGCGCGCGGTGCCGGACATGGCCGCGATGACGCTGAGGGGCGACGCGTCCGACCTCGGCGCCTCGCTCGACCGCATCGCCCGCCGCTACCAGGGCCGGCCGCTGGCCGGCGTGCTACTGATGAGCGACGGCAACGCGACCGATGCCGATGCGGTGGAGCGCGTGCTGGCGCGCACGCGGGCGGGCGGCGCGGGGCGGCTGCCGCCGGTCTACACGATCGCCGTCGGCGGCCGCGGGCCGGCGCGCGAC
>JAUJNJ010000152.1 GCA_030448225.1 Phycisphaerae bacterium | reverse complement strand
CGCTCGGTCGCCTTGCCGAGGAAGTAGTCCTCCATCGGCGGCTTGCCGACGATCGTCGTCGGGTAGATCGGGTCCTTGCGGTGCGTGATGGCCGTGACGTGAAACGCCGGGTACCGGTCGGCGAGCGAGTAGTAACCCGTGTGATCGCCGAACGGGCCCTCGACGAGTTTCTCGCTCGGGTCGACGTACCCCTCGATCACGATCTCGGCGTTGGCGGGCACCTCCATGTCGATCGTCCGGCACTTCACGAGCTCGACGCCGCCGCCGTTGAGGAAGCCGGCGAAGAGCAGTTCCTCGATGCCCGGCGGCAGCGGCGCGGTGGCGGCGTAGGGCATCACGCTCGGGCCGCCCAGCGCGATCGCCAGCGGCATTCGCTCCCCCTTGCGCTGCCAGAGGCGGAAGTGCCGCGCGCCGTCGTGGTGCATGTGCCAGTGCATCGCGCACTTGCGCTTGCCGAAGACCTGCACGCGGTACATGCCGATGTTGCGTGAGCCGTCGACCGGGTTGCGCGTGTAGATCCCGCCGAGCGTGATGTACTTGCCCGTCCCGCGCTCGGAGACCTTCCCGGCCTTCACGTCCGCCGCGATGTGGTCGAACACCTGCCCGCTCTCGAGGTTCCCGTCGAGCGGCCAGCACTGGATGATCGGCAGGCGCGAGAGGTCGGCGGCGTCCCCCTCGTGCACGACCTGCTGGCAGATCCCGCTCCGCACGGTCTTCGGCGGGAAGCTGGCCATCTTGATCAGGTCCGGCAGCCGCTTCATCTTCTCGATGAGCTTCGTCGGGATCTCCGGCTTCACCAGTTGCTGCACGCGGTCGGCCAGCGCGGCGAGGTTCTCGGTGCCGAGCGCCTTGTTCACCCGCCAGTAGCTGCCGAACGTGTTGATCGCGACGGGGATGTCCGACCCCCGCACGTTCTCGAACAGCAGCGCCTTGCCGCCGAGCTTCGCGCCCGGGTTGCGGTCGAGCTCTCCGTGCGGGTGCGGCGCCGGCGACTTGCTGACGCGGTCGCAGACCTCGGCGATCTCCAGCACCGGGTCCACCGGCGCGGTCACCCGGGCGAGTTCCCCCTCGCGGTCGAGCAGTTCGATAAAGTCGCGCAGCGTGTCCGTGGCCATCGTGCGCGGATCGTACGGGGCCGCCGGCGCGCGGACAATCGGGCAGGGAAGTTCTGAAAGGCCAGGGCGGTTACGAACCACGAAGGACGCGAAGGGCGCGAAGAAGAGGGTTGATTAGCGCGGTCCCTCTGTGAATGACGGTAGACTGCGTGCGACGACGCCGTCCGAACCTGCCTCCCATTTAGCCGGTGGGCTTGCCCGCCGTGTGGGCGTGGCAATTCCCTGTCGTCCTCTCGAGTTGATAATGCGCCTCCCTCGCCCCCGTACTTGGAGAGAGGGCGGGGGAGAGGGTCGCGAAGCAGTGGTGGCGTCGGAGGCGAGATCCCACCACCTCTCCGCTCGGCCCCTCACCCTAACCCTCTCCCCCGAGTACGGGGGCGAGGGGACCAGACGCGCCCCTCAACAGCGCTCAGCAACTCTTATTTCCTCTTCGCGTTCTTCGCGCCCTTCGCGGTAAACATCTCCCGCCGCCCCATCCCAAAAAAAACGGGCGGAACCGGTGATCGGTTCCGCCCGCTGCGTTCGAAAGACAAGACTTCGTGGTTACTGCGGCTCGACGGCTTCGTCCTGCTGGCTGATCGTGGAGGTGATCGGGAGCTTCGGCAGGAGGCTCGGGGGCACGACCTGGGCGGCGACGGCGCCGTTGACCTTCGTCTGGTCGACGGCCTCGGCGCCGGTCGGGTTGGTGATCACCTTCAGGTTGAGTTGCGGGTCGCTGGCGAGCGTGCCCTGCACGCCGACGAACTGGTTCATCAGCGCCGGGATCGTCCCGTCGCCGCCGCGGACGTAGACGACCGTGCGGCCGGTGTCCGGGTCGGTCAGGCGGTAGAGCAGCTCGCCGCCGAGCTGGAGGCTCGACGTGCGGAGCACGCCGACGGCGGCGAACACCTTCACCTCGTTCTGCTTGATCCGCTCCTGGAGTTCCTCGCGCTCGGCGGCGAGCGCCATCTGCTTCTGCTGAAGTTCGTCCTGGCTCTTCTTCAGCACGAGGTACGACTCGCGCGCCTCGGTCCGCACCTTCAGGGCCGCCAGGCGCGCGTCGACGACGCGGCGGATCGGGCGGGGCAGGTTCTGCTCGGCCCCGAGTTTGCCGTACCCTTGCGACAACTCGTCGAGCGGTTGCTCGGTCAGCGCGCGGCCGCTGGCCTCTTTGAACTGGCCCTCGAGCTCGTCGAACTGCGCCGCGACGGCCGGCGCCTCGTTCTCGGCCGGGCCGGTGGTGGGGGCCGTGGCGGCGGCGATCGTGTCCTGCGTGGCGGGGCCGGCGTCCTGCGTGGACGGGGCCGTCGACAGGGCCTCGACCGGCAGGTCGCCCTCGGCCGGGGTCGTGGTGCGGGCGACGGCGTCGTCCGGCGCGGGCGCGTCGGCCGGCGCGGGGTCCTGCTTCGGCTCGGCGGCGGCGATCTCGCCGGGCGCCGCGGGGCCGATGCGGCGGACGGGGTCGACGAACTTCGCGTCGACGTAGAGGTACGCGCCCTCCGGCGGCTCGATCTTGAAGTACTCGTCCTGCTCGCCGAGGATCCGCACCCGCTGGCCCGGCTGCAGCCTCGTCTGCACCGTGCTCTTCATCGGGTTCACCTCGCTGCCGGCGCGCACGTTCGCCGGCTGGTCGTTCATCACGCTCCCCTCGGTGCCGTCGCCGTGCCGCTGCACGTAGGCCTTGGGCACGTACGAGAAGCTCCCCTTCGGCGGCGCGATCTTCAGCCAGTTGAACTTGATCCCCACGACCGTGACCGGCGTGCCCCGGTCTAGCTTTTGCGTGGGGTAGAAGTTCTCGCTCGGGCCGCTGCGGACGAAGACCGCGTTGGAGTTGATCTGCCCCTCGAACGAGTGGCGGGCGTTGGCCACCTCCGGCAACTGCTGCTCCTGCGCCCGGGCCGCCGACGGCGGCGCGACCCACAGGGCGGCGGAGCACCCGACGAGCGTAGACGTGACGGCGGCGATCAGAACAGGACGACGACGACGTGCGAGCATGGCGGCACCTCCGTGTGCGGCAAGGGCGGCGTCCGGCCGGTCGGTCCCACAACCCGTCGTGACGCCGACGCCCTGAGCAGGATTCCCCCGGGGCACCGCCCGCGCCCGACGCGGTGTGGCGTGCAATATTCAAACAAAGGCGCTGCCCGGATGCGCGGCATTCTGCGCAGAAGTCCGATAAATGTAAAGCGGCCCGGTCCGGTGGCGTGCGAGCAGAACGGCCCAAGATCAGGCGGCGGGGTGGCACGGTGGCATCGGCAGCGCAAAACGACTTGCCGATTCGACGCTCACCCTCCGCCTCCCGGCCTCCCAACCGCGGTCGGCGCGCCTGCATCGCTCGCGCGCCTGGTTCTGATCGCGATCGCTCCGCGCCCGTCTCCGCGGCTCGGCGTCTCCGTGGGTGCGTTTCGGCAGTCACTGTCGAAACGGGCGTCGGTGACATCGGTCACAGGACGCGCAGGACGAAGTCCTCTTCGAGCACGACGTCACCCGGGTCTTCCCGTGCGGGCGTCGCGAACGCGCCGCGGGCGCTCGTGCTGCCGGCGAACGAACCCATCCGGTCGGCGGCCACGCCGTGGGTCCGCAGGCCGTTGGCCGTCACGATCGCGCCCACGTTCGCCCGGCGGATGGTCGCCGCGGCGACCATCGAGTCCACGAACGCGCGTGGCGCCGTCGACCGCAAGGTCAGGCGACCGATCGACGCCTCGCGGTCGGCGAGCTCGGTCGCGGCGGCCGGGAGCGTGGGCAGGCCCGGCAAGATCCCGGCGAAGATCACGCTTTGGTTGATCGACGCGGCGACGACCGACGCGATCGAGCCGGCCGCCCGGATCTCCGACCCCACGATCGCCCCCTTCACGCTCACCTTCCCGACCGAGTCGGCCACGATGTCGGCCCCGAAGTCACCCTTCGAAGTCAGCGAGCCGACCGTCCAGGCGGTGATCAGGTCGGGCGCCGGGTCGAAATCGGACCACGTCCCGATGCGGATCGACTTCAGCGGCCCGCGCATCACGAGGCTGGAGTCGACCGCCTGATCGATCACCACCGAGAGCGGCCCGGACTGGCCGATCTGAAGCTGCGTATTGAAGACGTCGTCGAGCCGAAGCGCGGACAAGCCGCCGGACACGCGAAGCGACGTCGTCAGGTCTAATCCCTTGCCCGTGATCGACTTGATAATCCCCGGGACCTCGAGTTCGCCGACGTTCGTGTCGCCGGTGACCGACAAGACGGACGCGCTCGTCGTCCCGTCGAGTTCGATGCGTGTGGCGTCCGTGTTGCCCGCGCCGGGAAACGTGATCGTGCCCGTTCCCGGTCCCTTCAGCGTCACGAGGACCGCGTCGCCGTCGGCGTCGGTGTAGAAGGCCCGGACGCGGCCGCCGAACGTCATCGGGAGGCCATCGCCCGACAGCAGGACGCGACGCTCGAGTTGCTCGATCGTAGAAGGCGTGGGCGCGGATGGGCGTGCGGAGGGATCGTTGATCATGGCAGCGAACTCGGGCGCGAAGTGAGGTCGGCGGCCGGATCAATCCCCCGCGCGAGCGGGCGGGCTCATCCCCGCCTTTTCCGCACGTTTTAGCAAGTTTGGTCGGCCGCGCCGAAAATCAAATATGTGCTTGCAAACAGTCCGATAAGTGCTAAACAAGGAACTGAAGAACAGCGCAGGTCGTAAGACTTGTGCGCCGCGGGGCCTCCGATCGTTTCGGAACCCCGAGGCGACCCGGGGTTTCACCCGCCGGCCCGCAGCGGTCCGATCCGCTAACGTGAGCGACGCCGGCGTGTCGAACGGATGTTGTCGGGCCGCGCGAGCAGGTCGTCGCGCACGCCCGGAAGGATGTGGCTCGCCACGGACGTGAAGGTATTTTGTGCCGCGGAACCGCGTGCCCTCTCCCGCCCGACCCGAGTCGATCCGACTCGCGTCCCGAGTTCGTCATCCGTTGCGACATCCCGTAAACCCGCGCCCGGCCGGCCGGCTGTGACCCGGCGGACGGGCTGATGGCCTTTGCCGGGCGGGTGCCCGGCGGGCCGTGATTCGTTGTCCTGCACAGGAGGCCGTCGCCATTTCTACGAACTTCCGCCACAACCACCAGATCCGCATCTCGCCGATCTTCCTGATCGATCAGCACGACGTGAAGGTGGGCATCATCTCCACCTCCGAGGCGATGAAGCGCGCCACCGAGGCCGCCATGGACCTCGTCGAGGTCGCCCCCACCGCGCGCCCGCCGGTCTGCAAGATCATGGACTACGGGAAGTGGCGCTACCAGCAGCAGAAGAAGGAAGACAAGTCGCGCGCCAGCTCCAAGAGCGGGCGGCTGAAGATGCTGAACATCGACACGATCCGCATCGGCGACCACGACCTGGAGATCAAGGTCAACCGGGCCCGCGACTTCCTGAAGGAAGGCAACAAGGTCCAGTTCACGCTCCGCTTCAAGGGCCGCGAGCTCGCCCACATCAACCTCGGCCGCGACCTGATGGACAAGGTCAAGCAGGAGCTGTGGCCGGTGAGCAAGGTGGAGCGCGACGCGAAGATGGA
>JAUJNJ010000010.1 GCA_030448225.1 Phycisphaerae bacterium | reverse complement strand
GACCGCAGCCGCGCATGTTAATGCCAGCATGACGGTGACGACGGCAGGCGGGCGGCGGCGGACAACAGAATGCCTTGAACTCGGCCGCGTCTCGTGCATGGGCGGGATGGTAGGGAACGGCTCGCCTTACGGCCACGCGAGAAGTGCGATCCTCCACCTTCTCTTGCCGTCCCGCCGTGTGTCACTCATCGCCTTGCGTCCGCCACAGCGTGGACGCAGCGGGATCGTTGCCGCCGGATCAGCGCCGGACTCGACGCCCGCCGTCCTCAGCCGGCGCCGGCCGCACCCGTTCTCATCGATCGTGCCGAGGGCGAACCTGGTCACGGCCGCCCGGCACGACCGCGCTTCCAAAAACGGGGAGTTCGGGCGGGGCGGGCCGTGAAGGTGGCGGTGGCGGCGGCTATCATGCCGGCGTGCGGCCCTCTCCCGATTTTTATGACGTCGTGGTCATCGGCGGCGCGTTCTCCGGCGCGTCGGCGGCGCTGCTCCTGCTGCGAGAGCGGCCGGCGCTGCGAGTGCTGATCGTCGAGAAGCTGGCGGGGTTCGACGCGAAGGTGGGCGAGGCGACGACCGAGATGTCGGCGATGTTCCTCACCCGCCGGCTCGCGCTCTGGCAGCACCTCGAGGTCGAGCACCTGCCGAAGGAGGGGCTGCGATACTGGTCGGCCAACGCCCGCGTCACCGGGCACGCCGACGCCAGCGAGACCGGCGGCTTCCTCCGCAGCGCGGTGCCATCGTTCCAGCTCCGCCGCGACGTGCTCGACGAGCACGTCCTGTCGCTGGCGGTCGGCGCGGGCGCGGAACTGGCCCGACCCGCGTCCGTCCGCGACGTCGAGCTAGGCGATTATGACAATCGGGTGACGGTCGTGAGCAAGACGGCGGGTGCGGTACCGCCGCCGCCGCCGAGAAGTCGCCGTCATTAAGTGTACGTGGCTGATCGACGCGTCGGGCCGGGCGTGCCCACCTGCTCGGCAAGCGGCTCGCGCTGATCGACTGGAACGATACCCGCAATCGCGGCAGTCTGGGCGCGGTGGCGCGGCGATGCGCCCACATCGACGACGTGGCCGCCCGCGCGGGCCGGCGGCGGCGGCGAGCAACGTCGGCTCGCGGCAACTGGGGACGAACCATTACGTCAGGCACGGGTTCTGGGTCTGGGTGATCCCGCTCGGCAACGGCGAGACGAGCGTCGGCACCCGTCTTCGACAAGCGCCTCCACGCGGCTGCACCTCGCCCCGAACCGCGGAGCAGCATACGCCGCGTTCCTGCGGCAACACCCGGCGGCGCGCCGAACTGCTCGACGGCGAACGCTCCGACGCGACGACCTCCGCGGGCTGTCGCGCGTCGCGGCTACGTCACCCGCCAGTACGCCGGCCCCGGGTGGGCGATGGTCGGCGACGCGGCGGCGTTCATCGACCCGTACTACTCGCCCGGGCTCGACCACGCGGCGTTCTCGGTGGACTCGACCCGTCCGCCTCGTCCTCGCCCATACCGACAACGCCGCGAGAACCGCGAACGCGGCTCGCCCGGCGCAACGCGACGTTCGTCCGGTCGTACCACCGCTTCTTCGAAAGCGTCTACCGCGACAAGTACTACTTCTTGGGCGAGCACGACCTCGTGTCGGCGGCGTTCCTGTACGACACGGCCCTCTACTACATCTTCCTCGTGACGCCGGCGTACCGGTTCAACAAGGCGTTCGTCCCGGCGCGCCCGGTGCTCGCGCGCGGCGTGCTGGCGATTCCGAGCTACGCGTTGATGCGGTTCCTGAAGTGGCGTTTCGTTCGCATCGCCGGGCGGCGACGCGCAGGCGAGGCCGGGCGGCGCGACGGCCGGCGGCTGAAGGCGTACTTCAACCTGAACCTCGCCCCGTTCCACATGCTGATGCGGCGTGGTTGTGGCTGCTGGCGGAGGCGGACGCGTTGCGGCTCCGCGCCCAGAAGATGATGCTCCGCCGCCGCCCGTCGACGCGCTTACCATGAGGCCGTGGCCATCGCCGCGGCCGGACCTGCCGATGCGCGCATCGGCGGCGGAAGCCGCTAAGAGTCCATCGAACAGACGGCGGCGGGCCCTTCGGGCCTGCGGCGAAACGGGAAGACGTCGGGATATTCGGATAGGCACTAAGATGCCGCGCGGCTCGCGGCATGCGGGGTCGGAGCCGTGGAGGACCTGTGCTTCCGTCGCCGGTGACGAAGTAGAAGCCGCCGTTGGCCGCCTGCCACCCGCCGGCGAATCCGGCGGGTCGGTCGGGTCCTTCACGTAGTCGAGGCGACCGCTCTCGGCCGGGTTGTCCGGCGAGGTGGGGGTAGCGGGCGAACGTGAAGCCGCGCGGTCCGGCCGGCGGCCGCTGCCCCGCCGGGGCCGGGGCCGGGGCGGGCATGGCCCCGTTCGGTTCGGATGATGCGGTTCTCCTCCTGCATGGCGACGACGTCGGCGGGCGGCTGGGTGCCGGGCTCGTCGGGCAGCACGGGGTAGTTCTGGCCGAGGAACGCGTCGCGGATGTTCGGCGGCGACTGCGGGTCGCTCGTGTCGATCATCCCCTTCCGTCTCGGCCGGCCGGTCGAGGTTGTACGCGATCACCGTCTGCGGCCGACGACGTACAGCCGCGGGCCGACCGACCACGCGCACGTCCCAGTTCTTGTGCCCGGCCGTCAGCACGCGGTCGACGTCCTGGTCGCCGTCGGGCGCGCGGTGCCGCAGCGGCAGCGGTTGCCCGGTCTCAGCAAGTGGACGCGCACGGTACTTCTCGTTCGGCATCGGGCTCTGCGACCCGCTGTCGGCCAGCGAGGATGCGCCCCTCGGCGATCAGCAGATGGTCCGGTGCGATCGCGCCGGTGTACGGCGGCTGCGGGCGGGGCGGCCACCTCGGCGCTCGCGGTCGCCCCACGGCTTGTACAGGTCCTTCAGCACGAGGCGGTCGGGCAGCGTGTAGACGAGCGTGCCGTCGGCGGCCAGCGGGATGTTCACCGGGGTGAGCCCGGTCTGCACGTTGAACGTCTTGGTCCCGCGGATCTGGCCGGTGAACGTGTCGAGCGCGACAAGGCGGACGCCGGCGTCGTCGGTCGCCTTGACGGCGGTGAAGTCCTCGGTCGCCGCGACGCGGTCGAGCGCGCCCGCGGCCAGGCGGGTCTGCCAGGCGACGCGGCCGTCCTTCAGCTCGGCCGACAGCAGGCGGCCGGTCGTGGTCCAGACGAGCACGCGTTCGCCGACCGGCCGCACCTCCACGACCGCCTCGGGCGCGTCCGGCCCGCCCGCCGCTGCGGGCCGCCTTGCGCGACGGCCGGGGGCTGCCCGAGTTGCTGGACGTTGCCGTTGCGGACGATGAATCGCGCGTTGCCGCGGACGATCAGCTGCCCGCCCAACATCCCCACGCCCCCGGCCTGCTGCCCGCCGCCGCCCGCGGCGTTCGCCACCTCGCCGCCCGCCTTGATGACCTCGAGCGTCGGCAGCGTCTTCAGGTCGAGCGTCCAGGCCGCGTCGCCCCCTTGCCGGGGACGAGCGCGACGCGCGAGGCGCTCCAGACGACCGCGTCGTCACCCACCCAGGCGAGGCCGCGGGCGCGCCGGCCATCGCCTTGCTCGCGCGACCCGATCCGCGCGCCCGGCCTCGAAGATCAACAGGCCGTCGGCCTCGGACCAGGCGACGACGCGGTCGGCGCGGGCAGAACTCGCGCAGCAGCAGGACGAGCAGCCGACGCCGGTCGCGAGCGTCTGCGGCCGCGCGTGCGGACGCCCTTCATGCGGGCCCGCTGCGCGCCTCCCGCGGCTCGTCGCGGGCCGGCACCGGCAGGCGGAAGTCGGGCAGCGTCCGGACCGCCTCCTCGCCGCGGATCTTTCGGATCTCCTCCAGCGCCGCGGCGAACGTCGCGCCGGCCGGCGGCGGCCGCCGCCGGGCAGGGCGAGCGGCTTCTGGAGCTTGGGCTCGCCCGGCAAGGCAACGCCCTGCGCGAGCAGGCGGCGGCGACGTCGTCGGCGGTTGGGGATCGCGAGGGTAGTTGCGCGCCATCGACTCGATGATCACGCCTTGTCCGGGCTCGTCGGGTACTTGAAGTACAGCTGCCGCAGCACGCGGATCGCGCGCGCGCGGGTCCTTCGCCGCCTCGAACGCGTCGGACGCCGCGAGCATCGCCCGCGTCGCGACGGCCGCGTTGGGGTAGACCGCGCGACGTCCAGCAGGGCGCCGGGTCGTTCGCCGCCGACGCCCGCTCGAGCGCGGCGCGGCCTGGGCCTCGAACGGCTCGTAGACCTGCGCGCCGGCGTCGCGGACGACGTCGGCGATCGCCGCCTCGGCGACGGCGCCGGCCTGCGTCGGCCCGCCGGTGCCCTCCTCGAGCAGCGGCACGGGGCGGAGCTTCGGGTCGGACAGGACCTGCTGGTAGAGCGCGACGGCCGTGGCCGCGTCGCGTGCCGCGGGCGAACTTCGCCGCGCCAGGCGGTAGTGGACCTGCTGGAGCAGGTTGCCGGCCGCGGCGGCGGCGCGGGTCGAAGAAGGCGGCGGTGCGGGCGGCCGAGCCGTCGCGGGCGTCGTCGGCGGCTCTTGCGCGAACGTCAGCGCGTCGTTGAACAGCCGCTCGCGCGGCCGCCCCGCCGCCAGCGACTTGGCCGCCGAGCAGGCCGACCGCCTCGTCGAGCTTGGCGAAGCGCGGCGTCGGGGTCGCCCGAGACGAACATCACCTCGGCGTAGCGCGGGCGGGGCTGGGGTCGGTCGGGGCGGCGGCGACCTCGCGGTCGAGCTTGCAGCCGGCGGCGGCGAGGTCGGTGTAGACGTCGACGCGGTCGGCGCCGGCGATCACGACGTGGTCGCTCGTGACGATCACGTTGCCCGGGCCCTCGCTCGCCTCGTCCCACTTGCGGTCGTACGTCGGGTAGGTGTCGACCGCCTTGCCGTTGCGCATGTCGTAGCGGAACAGGCGGTCGCGCGCGGGGACGAAGGCCGAGTCGGCCGTGAGGAACCCGCGGCCGAAGACCGAGTCGCCGACCGGGCCGCCGCGCCAGAACAGCGCGTCGTCGGTGAAGTTCTCCGCGTCGTACTTCGGCCAGTTCAGGCAGTGGACGTGCTGCCCGCTGGCGACGATCAGCCGGTCGCCCATCACGCCCAGCAGCGTGTCGGCGTCGCCGAGGTGGCTGAGGCGGACCGCTTGAGCTCCACGCCGGAGCCGGCCTCGTAGACGAGCAGGTGCTTGCCCTCGGTCGGCAGCACGAACAGTCGCCCGTCGCGGACCATCACCAGGGTTGTGCGTCCACGGGCGGGCCGGGCCTGCTGCTGCTGCGACTGGGCGTTGACGAACAGGTTGAACGGCGCGTTGGGGTCGAACAACTGCGCGACGCGCGGGTAGATGTTGAGCCACGCGATCGTGCCGCTGTAGGCGTCGAGCGCGACGGTTTTTATGCTGAGGTTCGTCATGCGGTAGACGCGGCCGTCGGCGTAGGCGAGGTGGGCGGCGTTCTCCGCCATCGACGTCTGCTGCATGCCCCACATCGCCCGGCGCGCTGGGCGCTGGCGACGTAGCACGACCAGCGGAACTTGCCGCCGCCGGCGTCGAAGCAGAGCACCCAGCAGTCCTCGAACTGCTGGCCCGTCTTGTTCGTGCGGGCCGTGACCAGCACGTTGTCGCCGACGACGAGCGGCGAGCCGGTGATCTGCAGCCGCCTTGACGCCCTCGGACTCCTTCGGCAACTGCAGTCCGCTCGGCACGACCGACCAGCGGCTCGGCGCCGGTCGCCCGGTCGAGGCAGACGAGCCGCGACTCGCCCTGCGGCTGCATCCCGATCATCGCGCGCCTGCTTGTCGGGCTGGCCGAGCACGGCCAGGAGCGACGTGTCGGTCAGCGTGACCGTGAGCTGCTGCGCCGCAGCGCCGAGCCCCACGTGTTGGGCGCGACGTAGCGGCCGTTCTGCGGGTAGGTCTGGGCCCAGCCCGGCAGCGGCACGCCGCTCTCGAGGCTGACCGCGTACACGCATGGCCGTCCTGGAAGAACAGCTCGCCGCGGTCGGTGACGGGCATGATGCCGAGCGTCTGCCCGGCGCGGGACGCCTGCTCGTGCTGGTTGTCGAGGATCCGCGGCTTGCTGCGCCTGCACGTTGCCCCAGTCCGGCGGGCGAGCGCGACGGAGTAGAGCTTGGCGCCCGGCCGCCCCTGCGCGGCGACACGCGGCCGCGGGTCTCGTCGCCGCCGAACATCCGGTGCGAGTCGCCGCCCGCGCCCCGGCAGCGCGGCGGCGGCGGCCGTGGCGGCGGCGGCGGACTTCAGCTCGGCGTCGAGCGATTCGGCGAGCACGACCTCCTTGCCGCGCTGCGTGCCGAGCTCGCGCGGGTGGTCGCGCACAGCGTCGCCCCTTGCGCCCTGCGCAGATCGGCGTCGCCGGCGAGGCGGTAGGCGAGGGCCGTGCGGTACAGCACGCCCGGCCGCTCGGCGAGCAGGCCTGGGTGGCGGTCGAGCAGGCGGTCGCCGAGGCGGGCGGCGGCGAGGAACTCGCCGCGCTCGAGGTTCAGGTCGATCAGCCGGTCGCCCGCCCCTTCGCCGCCTCGGTGATGAAGTACTTCGACAGGACCGCGTTGAGCGTGAACAGGTCGTCGCGCCGCGTCGAGCATCGCCTGCGCGGTCGCCTCGTACCGCGCGCGGTAGACGTCGCGGCCCTCCTGCGGCCACTTGGCGAGCTGTTCCTGCACGCCCTTCACCACGCTCGTGTACTGGTAGATCTTGTTGTCCTTGTCGACCTGCGAGGGGACGACGCGGTCGACGTACTTCTCGAGGATCTCCTGGTAGAGGTCGGCCGACTTGTCCCACTCCTTCAGCCGTTCCATCTTCTGCGCCAACGCAAACTTCTCGACCGCCAACGCGCCGAATCGCGGACGAACACGCCCTCCTGCGCGTCCTTGCCGGCCATCGCGTTCGGATTGATGCCCGGGCCCTGCACGTCGACGCGCACCTCCGCCACCTGCGGCTGCGGCTGGGCGAACTGGACCGCCGGGATCAGCAGCAGCAGCGCGGCCGCGCGCTGCACGCGGGCCGATCGATCCGCGGTAACGAACGAGGCGGGCGAACGCGGGCCAGGTTGCCCGAGTGATTGCAGATGCTCCGCTCAGCAGCTGACGTCGCGAGCCGTCGCTGCGCGGCGGCCGACGGAATCGGTGATGGCCGTCTCGTGCGCGACGCGTGCCGTCGCGGCCTGGTGCGATCCGGAAGTCGGGGTGGTCGCGTCCGGAGTCCGGCTGGTGGCGGAACGGTGGGGCTGGTGGAACGTCATGCCGCGGTACTCCGAAGGATCGGCCGTCCCCCACGCGGGGATGCTTCGGCACGCCTCAGCATCTCGCGTGGGGACGCGGTGTCGGTGGTTGTGTCGGCCCGGGTCGCGCCGCCGGCCGTCGCGATTGTCACGATTGCAGGTGACGCCCCCAGAGCGGGCCGAGGCGTTCCCGCTCGTCGGTCGGGATGCGGGTCTTGTCCGACCAGATCGCCAGTCGGAGCGCGTCGCGGGCCGGGGCGGCCATCAACTCGTCCTGCCGACCGGCCATGCGGGTGACGACGCGCTCGATCAAGTCGATCGCATTGTCCCACGCCGCCCGCAGGTTGGCAATGATCTCCTGGAGCAGGACGTACGGATCGGCCGGAGCCAACTCCGGGGGCCGCGCCGCCGCGGCGGGCAAGGCGGCCGCCTTGCCCGGGCCGAGGTCGCCGGCCGGGGGGCGCCGCCAGCTATCATAGTCGGTCACGAGGGCGACCAGCGCGTAAGAGATCTCCGCCTCGCGGGCGAGCTTCGCCTCGGGCATCGCCGTCATGCCGATGAGGTCGCCGCCCCACAGGCGGTGCATCAAACTCTCCGCCCGCGACGAGAACGCCGGCCCCTCCATGCAGACGTAGCAGGCGCGGTCGTGGACGGCGTACGCCGGAGTGGGGGGTGGAGAGTGGGGAGTGGGGGGTGGGGCGGGCGCATCCGTCTTACCTCCCACTCCCCGCTCTCCACTCCCGACGTCGCTCCCGCTCACCTCCGCACCGGCTTCCAACATCAACTGACGCAGGACGGGGCAGAAGGGTTCCGAGAACTCGACGTGAACGGCCGCGGCGTCGAAGAACGTGCCGGGCCGGCGGTGGGTCTTGTCGATGATCTGGTCGGGGAGGACGAGGTCGCGCGGCTTGAACTCTTCCCGCAGGCTGCCGACCGCGCCGGAGGCGATCACGTGGGTGACGCCAAGTTGCTTCAGCGCGAACAGGTTCGCGCGGTAGGGCACCTGCGACGGGTTGAGCAGGTGGCCCGGCCCGTGACGCGACAGGAAGAAGACGGGGACGCCGCCGAGCGTCGTCTCCACGACGGAGTCGCTGGGGCGGCCGAACGGCGTGTCGACGTCGTGCCGCGTGCCGCCGGCCCGCGCGAGCATCGCCTCTCCCAACCCCGACCCCCCGATGAGCCCGACCTTCATGCCGTCCATGCCGCGGAAGGGTAGGGGAAGCATTCGGAAAGGTAAACCCGCGCCGGAGGGTCCAGGGCCCGTCCGTTTAGATCACGTGAATACGCCTGTTGGGCGACACGCGATCAAGCCTGTTGCCGGGGCGGCGCGTCGCGGCTGATCCACCGGCACATGAGCAGTTCGTCGTAGTAGCGCCCCTCCCATTGCAGCGCGGCCGGGTCGACGCCGGTGATGTGGAAGCCGCAGCGAAGGTAGCAGGCCATCGCGCCGCTCTCGGGGACGACCGTCAGCTTCACGATCGCCACGCCCGTCCGCGCCGCCCAGTCGACGCAGGCGTTCACCAAGTGCTGCGCGAGGCCGAGCCTCCGCCACGCCGGCTGCACGTACACGCGCCAGACGTCGGCGTGATGCGCGTGCTTGCGCCGCGCGGGGCGGTGGATCGCGGCCAAGCCGACGAGCGCCCCCGCGTGCTCCGCCACGAAGCACGCGTCGTTTGGGCCGCCGGTGGCGAGCGCAGTCCAGTCGTGCGAGTCGATCTCTTCGACCGACGAGCCGAACGACGTCGGGCTCCCCGTCAGGGCCTCCAGCCGCAGCGCGCGGAGTGGCCCCGCGTCTTCCACGGCCGTCGCGCGGATCGTCACCGCGCCCCGCGCAGTTTCGATTTGCAGGTCCGTCGTCGCAGCCATATCAGATGGGCCAATCGCAAACGCCTTTAGGCGATCCGGAACAGCCGGGCGGCGTTCCCGTGGAGGATCTTTCGTTCGACCGCCTTGTCCGCGGCGAGCCGCTTGATGGCCACGATCGTCATCGCGCCCTGGCAGAGCGGCGCCTTGCCGACACGGTCGTTGCAGTCGCTGCCGTAGAGGATCTTGTCCTGGTGGGCCTTCAGGAACGTGCGGGCGTGGTCCAGGTCGCGGTTGAGCGCGTTGAGGCCGGAGCCGGCGGAGATGTCGGCGAAGAAGTTCGGGTAGTCGCGCAAATAGCGGTCGGTGATGCCGCCGGGCGTCACCGGCGTCTTGGGGTACAAAGACTTGGGGTCGTCCACGTTCTTTCGGTCGACGTTCGCCCACACCGTCTGCGCGTGGCCGATGAAGTTGACGGCCGGGTACTTCTCGAGCACGCGGTGGAAGCGATCGTACCCGTGGTTGTACATGCCGACCTGGAAGTGGTTCAGCACCGGGACGCCGTACTCCTTCGCCAGCCCCGCGATCGCGTCGGCGGCACCCGACTCGACGTCGATGCCGAACTTCTGCTCGCCGATCCCGATCGCCCCGAGCTTGAGGTACTTCTCGATCTCCGCCCGCGCGTCGGGCAGGTCTGACACCTCGTTGGCGAAGAAGTAGTATTGGCCCGGCCGCTCGCGCGCGATCGCGTAGCACGACTCGTTCCGTCCGGCTTGGGCGGCCAGGCCGTTGGACTTGCCCGCGTGCGTGGTGGGCGTCGAGACGGGCCGGCCGGCGGGGAGCAGGATCGTCGTCGTGACGCCCATGTTCTGCTGGTGGGCGATGAGCTGTTCGTCGGTCCGGCCGGCGTAGTTCGTGTGCTGGTGGATGTCGATGATCGGCTCCGCCGCGGCCGTCGCCGGGCGCGTCGCCGCGGTCGTGGCGGGGCGCGAAGGCGCGTGGGCGGCGTCTGGCGCCTGGCCCGTCCGCGTGTCGCCACACCCGTACGCGAGCACCGCGGCCGACGACGCGACGAACGACCGGCGGGAGATCGTGCGATGATTCATCGTGCGCATATTCTTCGCGTATCGTGCGCCGTCCGCAACCCGGTCCGCCGGACGTTGAAACGGGGGCAACAGGAGATTCATGCGTTCATCCGGTGAGAGATTCGTTTTCGCTCAGCACGTGCCGTTTCGATTCCCGCGGGCCGCGGTCGCGGCGCTCGCAATCGCCATCTTCGCCTGCGCCGCCGGTTCGACTGTCGCGGCGGAGCCCGAGGTGAGCGAAGCGGAGATGCCGCGATACCCAGCGGTCGAGCCGAAGGACGCGGTCGCGACAATGAAGGTCCGACCCGGCTTCCGCGTCGAGCTCGCGGCGGCCGAGCCGCTCGTGGTCGACCCGATCGCCGGCTGCTTCGACGAGAACGGCCGGCTGTACGTCATCGAGATGCGCGACTACTCCGAGCGCCGCGACGACCGCCTCGGCCGGGTGCGCCTGCTCGACGACACCGACGGCGACGGCGCCTTCGACCGCGCCACCACCTTCGCCGACGACCTCGCCTGGCCCACCGCGATCTTCTGCTGGCAGGGCGGCGTCTTCGTCGGCTCGACGCCGGACGTGCTGTACCTGAAGGACATGACCGGCGACGGCGTCGCCGACGAGCGCCGCGTCGTCTACACCGGCTTCGCCGACGGCAACGCGAAGCTCAACGTGCAGGCGCTGCTCAACAGCTTCAACTGGGGCCTCGACAACCGCGTCCACGGCTCGGCCTCCCTCTCCGGCGGGCGCGTCCGCCGCGCCGGCGCTGGCCCGGCAGACGCGCTCGACCTGCGCGGCAGCGGGTTCTCGTTCGACCCGCGCACGCTCGAGATCCGCGCCGAGAACGGCGGCGGGCAGCACGGCCTGTCGTTCGACGACGCCGGCCGCACCTACGTCTGCTCGAACAGCCACCACATCCAAACCTTCGCCTACGACCGCCGCTACGCCGTCGCCGACGCCGGCGACTACGCGATGCCCCGGCCGCTGATCGACATCGCCGTCGACGGCCCCGCCGCCGAGGTGTACCGCGCCAGCCCGGAGGAGCCGTGGCGCGTCATCCGCACGAAGTGGCGCGTCAGCGGCGCGGTGCGGGGCATGATCGAGGGGGGCGGCCGATCGGCCGGATATTTCACCGGCGCGACCGGCGTCACGATCTACCGCGGCGACGCGTACGGTCCACCATTAGCCGGCGACGCGGTCATCGGCGACGCGGGCGGCCACCTCGTACACCGCAAGAAACCGCGCGCTCGACGGCGTGGTCGTACGCGCGCCGCGCGCCCGAGAGCAGAAACGCGAGTTCCTCGCCAGCACCGACACGTGGTTCCGGCCGGTGCAGTTCCTCAATGCACCGGACGGGTGCCTCTACGTGCTGGACATGTACCGCCAGACGATCGAGCACCCCTGGTCGCTCCCGCCGTCGCTGAAGAAGCACCTCGACCTCAACAGCGGCAACGACCGCGGCCGCATCTACCGCGTCGTGCCGGAGAAGTTCACCCGCCGCCCGCCGGTGCGGCTCGGCGCGGCCCCGGCCGCGGAACTCGTCCGCACGCTCGCCCACCCCAACGGCTGGCACCGCGACACCGCCGCCCGCCTGCTGTTCGAGCGGCAAGACGCAGCCGCGGTGCCGTTGCTCGACGCGATGTTGCGAATGCCGGCGGCGAAGCAGGCGGATGCGAGAACCGCCGCGCTCGGGCGACTCCACGCGATGTACGCGGCTGAGCGGCCTCGGCGCTGGAGCCGAAACACGTCGCGGCGGCGATGCGCGATCTGGACGAAGACGTGCGGAAACACGCCGTGCGGTTGGGCGAGAATTTCCTGCGGGCCGGTGGATTGGCTGACGCCAATCTGCTCGGCGGCCTGAGCGAACTCGCGAGCGACCCGTCGGCGAACGTCCGTTACCAACTCGCCCTCACGTTGGGCATCATCACCCATCCGGATCGGCCCCGGCACCTCGCGGCGATCTACGCCGCCGGCGGGGGCGACCCGTGGGTGGAGGCGGCCGTGCTGAAGGCGATCGGCGGCGAGGCGGTCGCGCTGTTCGCAAGCCTCTACGCCGACGCGTCGCCCGCGGCCGTCGCCGGGCGCGCCGGCTCGGGCCGAAATTGGCCGGGATGATCGCGGCGCGGCGCGGCGAAGAGATCGCGCGCGTGCTGCGGCGGTCGAACGGCCGGACGTTTCCGAGACGATGTCGCTCGCTCGGGCGGCTCGCGGACGGCGCGCGCGCATCCGCGAAGTTCCGGGAGTCGCGGGAGTGGGCGGAGATCCTGCGGCGGGCGAACGATCGTCGCCGACGACAAGTCCGTCCCCGCCGCCCGTTCTGCCGCGGCCGGGACGCTCGCCCACACGACGTGGGACGCGTCGGCCGCGGCGCTGCTGTCGGCGCGGCTCGGCCCGCGCGACCCGCAGGACGTTCAACTCGCGGCCGTCGCGGCACTCGATCGGCTCGACGAGGGGACCTCGCCGCGGAACTCCTCCGCCGCTGCGAACTCGCCGCGCGTGCGGGAGGCGGCCGCGGACGTGCTGATCAAGCGCCAGGCCCGCGCCGCCGAACTGCTGGCGGCGATCGACGCCGGCGCCGTCCGCGCCGGCGATCTCACCGCGTCGCAGGTGGCGGCCCTCCGCCAGAGCGACGACGCCGCCGTGCGGGCCGCCGCGGCCAAGGCGTTCGCGTCGCGCGCCGGCAAGCGAGGACGTCGTGCGCGCCGTTCGCGGCCGCGGCCCACCTCCCCGGCGACGCCGCCCGCGGCCGGACGCTTTTCGACGCCCGCTGCGCCTCGTGCCACCGCCTCGGCGCGCCGGCCACGCGCTCGGCCCGGACCTGGAGACGGTCCGAAACTTTGGATCCCAGAAACTGCTGGCGAACATCATCGACCCGAGCCGTGAGGTCGCGCCAAACTACACCGCCTACCTCGTCCAGACCCGCAAGGGCGACACCCACGTCGGCATCGTCGCGGCCGAAACGGCCGACGCCGTCACGCTGCGGATGGCGTACGGGACGGAGGTGGTATTGCCGCGCGCGACACGATCAAGGCGATGCGGTCGATGGGCCTGTCGATAATGCCCGACGGCCTCGAGGAAGGGCTGAAGCCGCAGGACATGGCCGACCTGCTGCGGTTCGTCGCGGAGGGGAAACCGGCGGGGAAGTAGCGCGCACACGCACTGGGTTGGGCAGACCATTGCGTCCGCCTGCCGCAGTGGTCGCTGCGCGAGCGACTATTGTCCGCCCGGCAGCGCACCTCGGGGCATATGTCCGAGCCGCCCGCCGCAAGCAGGGCGGCCTCTGCCAGTCCTGCGGCTACGACGCTCCGCGCCACGCCCGGCCGTTGTCCGGAGTGCGGAGCGGAGCAGGCGGGGTAAACTCCCATCGTGCGCCCACGCCTCTTCACCCTTTGCTCGGCCGTGTCGTTGCTGCTCTGCGTGGCGGCGGGGGCGCTGTGGGTGTGGAGCTTGAGTTACGGAGTGGGTTTCGCACGGCACGACCCCTCCGCGACCTCGTTCGGCTTCTTGTTGTCCCGCGGCGCCGTCCACGTCAGCATCGGCCCGCCCGAGCGAACGTACCTGGCGCCGGGCCACCGGCCCGGGCGGGCACGCGGCTTCCGGTTGTGGCACGAGCCGGCAAATTGGTTCCGGCCAGATGAACTGGTCGACGTGTGGCATTCCGGGTTCACGAACGGGAGTTGGTACGGCACGCCGTCTCCGGCGCCGGAACGGCTGACGGTCCTCCCGCGGTCCGCGTCGACCGACACGATGATGATGCCGGTGCGCCGCACCGAGTGGTCGGGCGCCGGGTTCGTCCATCAGCTCGGCCTGCTGGCGTACACGGACGACACGGCCGTCGTCTACGCGAGGCGTTGGCGCGTGCCCGCATGGGCGGTCGCGTCCGCCCTGCTGGTCATCGGCGTCCCGCCGGCTGGCCTCCTCGCCCACCGGCTCCGTCGCGCGCGCCTCACCGCCGGCCGCCGCCGGGCCGGTTGCTGTACCGCCTGTGGGTACGACCTCCGCGCCACGCCCGGCCGCTGCCCGGAGTGCGGAGCGGAGCAGGCGCGGTAGACTCTCATCGTGCGTCGTCGCCTGTTCACCCTCTGCTCGGCCCTGTCGCTGCTGCTGTGCGTGGCCGTGTGCGTGCTGTGGGCGCGGATCTACTTGACGGACGGGGACGCGCTGCAGTCCAACGAGCGCCGCTCCGTCCTGTTCTCCGTCCGCGGCCTCGGGATGGGCTACCGCACCGCGGAGGGCGTTTCCGCCCGCACCGCCGGACGGAGCGGCCCGGAAGCGTTCGGGTTCGGCTGGTACCGCACGTATTACCCGCAGGGCGTGGTGGTTTTCACTGCGGGCGCGCCTCATTGGTTCCTCGCCGCCCTGACCGCCGCGGCTCCGGCCGCGCGGGTCCGGGCATGGCGACGCACCCGCCGGCGACGAAGCTCCGGCCAATGCCCCGCCTGCGGGTACGACCTCCGCGCCACGCCCGGCCGCTGCCCGGAGTGCGGAGCTGAGGTCGTGCCTTGACGACGGCGGCGGCGGTGGCGGCGGAGCTGGAGGAGGCGAACGTTGCGCCTGCGGCGGCCGTCGCGCCGGACGGGCCGGCAATCAAGCGGGAAGGGGTAGCGAGATGGCGCGTCGGCTCGATCACGAACGACTGGTGGAGCGAGGGCTCGACCTGCACGAGGCCCGGCGGTACGCCGCCGCGCTCCCGTGGTTCGAACGGGCGCTGGCCGTCGCCCCGGCGTGTCCGGTCGCGCAGTACAACCGCGCGAACACGCTGCACATGCTCGGCCGTGACGGCGAGGCCGAGCCGATCCTGCGGGAATTGGTCGCCGCCACCCTCGCGGAACTGCGCCGCCGGTGCGCCACCGCCGACGCGCGGAGCCTTCAGTTGGACGCCCACTACCTGCTCTCCCTCGTGCTACTCGAGGCCGGCAAATCCGCGGCCGAGGCGCTCGGTCAGGCCGAAGAGCACCTGCGGCGTCGGCGGCGGGGGCTGCAGTCAAATTTTCCGGTTCGAGAGGTGCGGGCGCACGTTCGCGAGATCCGTAACGCGCGGGCGAACTGCTAGGACGCGGCGTCGCCCCAAGCCTCGCCCCGATCGTGCGAGACCCCCTCTCCGACGAGGGCCGCGGCAGTGCATCAGCAGTCTCCCCGACCTGCGGTACACTCCATCTCGTGCGTCGCCGCCTGTTCACCTTCACCTTTGCGCTCTCGCTGCTGCTGCTGTTCGCCGCACTGAGCGTGCTCTGGGTGCGGAGCTACTGGGCGTCGGCGGGCGTGGTGCGCTCGGACACCGGCGGCGGGTACGGGGTCTACGTGTCGCGAGGGCAGTTGCTGGCTCATCGGATTCGCGACGTCGATCCGGGGCGGGTCCCGGCGGTGAGGGTGGCGTTCGACGGCGGGCTCCTGCATTCGTGGCACGAGCAGGCGGAATTGGACCGTCCCGCCCGCCGGTACCACGCGCTCGGCTTTGGCTTCATGTCCGGGGGCGGGTCGTTCGATTGGTGCGTTAACGTGCCGCTGTGGTCCCTGGTGCTGCTGACGCTCTCGCTGTCCGCACGCCTCACGTGGGTGACGTGCCGCCGGCGAAGCCGCCGCCGCGCCGGCCAATGCCCCGCCTGCGGGTACGACCTTCGCGCCACGCCCGGCCGCTGCCCGGAGTGCGGGGCGGCGCCGGCTTAACCCCAATGTTGCTGCCGTGGTGACCTTCGATTTCCCCGGCGGCCGGTCAGTGGATGGACCGCATGTCGCCGAAGTTCGGCACGAGGCCGGGGGCGCCGCGGAAGGGGCGGTAGCCGGCGGGCCAGTAGACGAAGAAGGCCTGGCCCAGCAGGAACCGGCCGGGCACGCGGGCGGGGCCTGCGGTGAGGTTCTCGCCGGGCAGGTTGACCGACCGGCCCCAGTAGCGGGCGTCGCCGCTCATCAGCGCGTTGTCGCCGAGCACGAAGTACTCGTCGGCCCCCAACTCGACCGGGTTGTCCGGCAGCGCGAACTGCGGCATCGACTGGGCGTCGCGGTTCGTGTAGTAGACGTCGCGCCACAGCCCGACGTGCGACAGGCGGCACGCCTGCCCCTCGGCGCCGATCCGCACCCGCGCCGGCGGCAACTGCTCGCGGCGGTCGTAGGCGCGGCGGAGGCGGTCGAGGTCCGGCGCGTACTGCTGCGGCGTCGTCGCCAGGTAGTCGCGCCCGTTGATCCGTAGCGCGACGCGGTAGTCGACGTTCGTGAACTCCACCCGCAGCGGCCCGCGGCGCCCCTCGGCCAGCGCGACCGGCGGCATCACCTCGATCGGCGCCGCGTCGCCGGCGGCGCGGAGCAGGCGGACGCGGTCGGGGTAGATCTCCGCGGTGAACGTGTCGTCGAGCTTCGTCAACTCCAGCCGGAGCGGGCCGTCCCCCTCGCGCCGCTCGTAGAAGAGGTCGAGCTTCAGGTCGCTCACGTTGTTCTGCGCGACGAGCCCGTCGCTGTCGAAGCTGTCGGGCGAGCCGCTCGGCCACTGCCGGCGGGTGACGGCGTAGGCGAGCCAGTCGGTCAGCGGCTGGTTTTCGCTTTGCGACGACGGGTCAGGTTCGAACGCGATCCACCCGGCGCCGGTCGGGTTGGCGAACGCGAACTGGCGGCGGGCGTCGGTCTGCTCGCCGGCGCGGACGTCCCACCCCGAACCGGCCACAGGCCGCCAGGGCTGCGTCCAGCCGGGCCGGCGGGGGAGGTAGTCGTTGTCGTACACGACGCGCCACAGCGCGTCCTGCGCGACGCGCGGCTTGGTCTGCACCGCGTACTGCTCGGCCCCGCGCGGGCGCGAGTAGATGTCGCCGTCGAGGATCATCACCGACTCGTTCGGCGTGCCGATCAGCCGCTTGATGAAGTTCACGGTGAACGGCGCCTCCCCCGGCTGCACGTCCGGGCTCTTGAAGACCACCACGTCCCACCGCTTCGGCTCGAAGAGTTCGTAGACGTACTTCAGCACGAGGATGCGGTCGCCGTAGTGAACTGGCGGGGCGGTGGCGTCGTTCTCCGGGTCGCCGGGCGGCACGTCCTTCATCACGCCGTCGGGGCGGAGCGACCGTGGGACCTTCAGCCCGCAGTTGGGGCAGTGGACGGCGTAGGTGTTGCCGTCGGCGTAGGCGGGGATGTTCACCTCGCCGCCGCCGGACGAGGGGCTGGAGTAGTTGACGTCGAAGTCGTAGCCGCAGTCGGTGCAGTCGAACCGCATGTGGGCGCCGAGCAGGGTCGGGGCCATCGAGCCGGTGGGGATGACGAACGCCTCGACGACGAACGCGCGGAAGATGAACGCGAGGATGAACGCGATCAGGATCGACTCGACCGTCTCCTTCACGCCCCCCTCCGGCGCGGCCGCGGACGAGGCGGACGACGGGGCGGACGGAGCGCCCGGCGCCACGTCGCGCGACGGCACGGCACCGGACGACGGCGATGGAGACTCGGTCGGTTCGGCACCTTCGGCGGGCGGCTCGCTGGGCATACCGGCGATGTTATGCGAAGCGGCCCGGGTGGGGTAGACGCCGGTCGGGGAAGGCCGTTGCGAGGGGGACGTCGGCCGGTCCGATAGCCGGCCCGCCTGCGTTACGCGGGCAACCGCCGGGTCGCGTGGGTTCGCCGAAGGTCGCGTTGACGGGGCCGGACGCTCGGCGACGACGCCTCAGTCGAGCCGTGCGAACGTCGGAGCGGGAAGACGGACGTGCCGGCGGAGCGCCACCGTGTCGCGCAGCCGGTCGCGGAGGGCGCGGAGGTCGGCGACCGTCACCGGCTCGGCGGTGGATGAGCCGACGAGGCAGTAGAGACTTTGGCCGCGGGTGAACCCGACGATCGGCCGGCCGTCCGACTCGAACTCGACGTCGCCGATCAACTCGGGAAAACGATCGGCGGGGAGGGACAACAGGGAGACCATCCGCGCGCCGTTGGCGTACAGGAGGTGGGCGGTCGGGATCGCCCCGACGTTGCACACGCCGGCGGCCGCGGAACGCCCAGCCCGGCCCGGGCGGGGCGGTGAGGACGGGCCGGCCGAGACGGCGTTGCAAATCGGCGGCGAGCGCGGCGGGGTCGCCGGTGGGCGGGGCGTTGTCGAGCAGTTGGTGACTCGGGAGCGCGACGCACGCGTCGTGTCGCTTCGAGCGCGCTCGCCAGCCGCGGGCGGCATCGGCGGGGCCGCGCGCCCCCGAGCGTTCCGCTTTGGACGACGTAGACGATGCCGCCGCCGAGCGCGAGCATCAGCACCGCCGCCGCGGCCAGGCTGAACCACGGCGCCCGCCGCCGAAGCGAGGCGGCCGGCCGAGCCTCCGCGCTCGGCCGCATCGGCGCATCCGCTTCGGCGATTCGCAACGGCGCTGCGTCTTGGGAGCCCGCCTCTCCCGTCGCTGCCGACGCCGCCAAGGATGCCTCGACCCGGTCCCGAAGCGACTGAGGCGCCCGCTCGCCCGCCCAGGCGCGCCGCACCGCTGCCCGGAGGGCGGGGTCGTTGAAGTTGTCCGGTCCGGTCGGATTCATGTGTTGTTCACGGGTGGAGCGGCGGGTTGAGACAGTTCGTTTCGTCGGCCGGGGATGCGGCTCCAGCCGGCCCCGACGTCCCCGCCCGCACGCTATAACAACCGGACCGTGGCGATTATTCCCGAAGGATCCCTTCCTTGCGGGCGTAGGCGCCGAGGCGTTCCGACAACTTCTGCCGCGCCCGGTGGAGGCGGCTCATGACGGTGCCGATCGGGACGTCGACCGCCATCGCGATCTCCTTGTAGGACAGTTCCTCCACCGCCCATAGGAGCAGTACGGCTTGGTAATCCTCGGGTAGCTCGTGGAGGGCCCGCGCGACGGGACCGTCGAGACGTTCCAGGTCGAGCCCGAGCGGGCGCGACGCCGATGCGCCGTCGTCGGTCGCGAGGGCGGTCAGCGTCTCGCCGTCGATCGAGGTCGGCTGGCGCCGTTCCCGTCCGGCGCGGGTGTAGTGCAGGTTGTGCATGATCCGCAGCAGCCACGGGCGGATGCCGAACGCCTGCAGGTCGAAGCTCGCCCGCGCGGCCAGCGCGCGGGCGTACGTCTCCTGCACGAGGTCCTCGGCCCGCGTCGCGTCGCGCGTGAGCCGTTTCGCGGTGCGGTAGAGGGTGTCGATCTCGTCGAGGGCGAGCGCGTGAAATTGGTCGGCCGTCGGCTTCATCCTGCGGCCGTCGCCTTGCGAACGGGCGCATGATGACGATAACTCGGCCGCCCGCGAAGTCCACGGGGAAATACGTGGTGGGTATCACGTAGCGCGTACCGGGCGGCCCGACGCGCCAATTCCCGTTTATTTGCGCACGACGCGCCGCACTGCGGCGAATGCTTCACGGATGAGGACCGGTATCCTGCGATGACCCCACCTACCCCCATCCTGATCCCCGACCACGTCCAGGGCCTCGTGTTCGACTGCGACGGGACCATCGCCGACACGATGCCCCTGCACTTCCAGGCGTGGACGGCGGCCCTGCGGGAACACGGGGCGGAGCTGCCCGAGGCGATGTTTTACGAACTGGCCGGCATCCCGACGGTGGGCATCATCGAACTGCTCAACGACCGGCACGGCTACGACATGCCCGTGCAGGAGGCGGCCGACCTCAAGGAGCGGCTGTTCGCGGAGCTCATCCCGAAGGTCGTGCCGATCGAGCCGGTCGTCGACCTCGTCCACCAATACGCCGGGCGGCTCCCGATGGCGGTGGCGACCGGGGCGACGCGGTCGATCTGCACGAAGACGCTCGGCGCGCTCGGCCTCCTCCAGCATTTTCGGGCGATCGTGACGGCGGACGACGTGGCGAACGGCAAGCCCGCGCCCGACATCTTCCTCGAGTCCGCCCGCCGGATCGGCGTGCCGGCCGAGCGGTGTTGCGCCTTCGAGGACGGCGAGCTCGGCCTCCGCGCCGCCCGCGCCGCCGGAATGGTGACGATCGACGTCCGCCCGGCACACCGCGAGTCGGTCCGGCGGGCCGCCGGGCTCGACGCCTGATTTTCTTCCAAACATTTGAACGGCGCCTCCGTAGCGATCGATGGCGGCTGTCCCGCCTGCCGCTCCTGCCGCCCGGGTCGGCGACGGGCCGGCACCGATCCGCCGGTCGCATAGGTGCTTTTCTCGTACCGGTGTTTATCTGGGATGCGGGCGCGTCCGTCCCACGTGCGCCGTGCCATCAGCGGGGAGTCCGGCTATGGAATGGGTCCGACAGACGGCCGACTGGTTCGCCGGCAACGGCCGGTACCACACGCTTTTCCAGTGCATGGGCGGCGACACGTTCTGGATCGGCCTCACCGTCGTGCTCGACATCGCCGTTGCCGGCGGCTACTGCCTCATCGCCCTGCACTGGG
The DNA here is from genome assembly GCA_030448225.1 of Phycisphaerae bacterium. The sequence goes on along the minus strand of JAUJNJ010000010.1, from coordinate 72,653 downwards.
CCCGCAACCAGCGCGGCCTGCCCCCGATCCCCGCGAAGCGCGCGCTCGGCGACCTCAGAAACATCTTCCTCTTCTGCGGGATCTGCGGCTACCTCTTCATCCCGATCAAGATGGTCTGGCCCGCCTGGCGGCTGTACGACATGTTCATGATCGCGCTCGTCTACTTCACGTGGCGATACGCCTGGGGCGCCCGCGGGCTGAAGGTCGTGTACAACGAGCTCGGGCGGACGAGCCGGCTCGCGGCGGACCTGGAGAAGTCACAGGAAGAATCGAAGCGCAAGAGCTTCTTCCTCAACGCGATCAGCCACGACCTGCGCACGCCGCTCAACGGGTTGCTGCTACAGGCGAACCTCGCCGAGATTGCCGCCACGACCTCCGACGCCGACACCCTCAAAGGGGCGGTGAGCGACATGAAGATCCAAGCCCGCGCCGCCGCACAACTGCTCGACGGCTTCCTCGAATACGCCCGACTCGAGGCCGGTGCCGATCCGACGAAGGTCGAAGACGTCGACGTGCAGGCGATCGTCCACGGCACCGTGGCGGCCCACAACGCCGCCGCGACCGAGAAGGGGCTGTTCGTGAAGGGCCACGCGCCGGCCGGGCTGATGCTCCGGAGCGACCGGATGAAGCTCGAGCGGATCCTGGCGAACCTCGTGGGCAACGCGATCAAGTTCACCGAGTCCGGCGGCGTGGAGATCCACGCCGAGCGGCGCGGCGGCGCGGTCCTGATCCACGTGATCGACACCGGGGTCGGCATCGCCCCGGCGGACCGCGAGCGGCTGTTCGAAGAGTTCTTCCAGGCCCACAACCACGAGCGCAACCGCCGCAAGGGGTTCGGCCTCGGCCTGTCGATCGCGAAGCGGTTGGCCGAGCAACTCGGCGGCGACATCACGATCGAAAGCGGCGTCGGCACCGGCAGCCGGTTCTCCCTCATCGTCCCGCAGGCGGCTCCCCCCACGCCGGGGCGCTCCGCTACCGACATCGCCGCGCCGCCCCTGATCGGCGCGGGGACTTGAGGGTTCGGGCAGCGTATTGCCGACCCGACGAGGCGGACGCCGCGGCGGCCACGGCAAGGGCCCGGCACCCGCAACGCACTCGACGCGACGGTCGAAATCCCACGGCGGGCACGAGGATCTCGACGCGTCCCGGCGCCCGCGCCGCCGAAACAAATTCATCGTCCTGCGTCCCGGGGTCCGATAACATCTTCCGTCCGACTGGGCGCGTGCGGTGAGCCCGAACCGTGGCCGGTCCCGAGAGGCGGAGCAACGCATGCCCAAAGAGAACGTCCTGGTCACCGGCGCGGCCGGCTTCATCGGCTCGCACGCGGCCGAGGCCCTGATCGAGCAGGGCTACAACGTGATCGGCGCCGACAACTTCTGCGACTTCTACGACCGCTCGTGGAAGGAGATGAACCTCCGCAGCATCCAGGGCGCCGCCGGCAAGCTGGAGGTCGAGGAGATCGACATCACCGACGGCGTGGCGATCGACCGCCTCGTCGAGCTGACGCGCCCCAAGGCGATCCTGCACCTGGCCGCGATGGCCGGCGTGCGCCCGAGCATCGAGCAGCCCGCCTACTACGCCCGCGTCAACGTCGAGGGCACCACCCACCTCCTGCAGGCCGCCGTGCGGCACGGCGTCGGGAAGTTCCTGTTCGCGTCGAGCTCGAGCGTCTACGGGAACCTCTCGCGGGTGCCGTTCAACGAGGAAGACCCCGTCGGCGAGCCGATCAGCCCCTACGCCGCCACGAAGCGCGCCGGCGAGTTGCTCTGCTACACGTACCACCACCTGTACCGCCTGCCGGTGGCGTGCCTGCGGTTCTTCACGGTCTACGGCCCGCGCCAGCGGCCCGACCTGGCGATCCACAAGTTCACGCGCCTGATCAGTCAGGGCTCTCCCATCCCGATGTTCGGCGACGGGTCGACGAGCCGCGACTACACGTTCGTCGACGATACGGTCGCCGGGATCTGCGCCGCGCTGCGGCACATCGACCGCTACCGCATCTACAACCTCGGCGGCTCGGAGCCCGTGTCGCTGCGGAACCTGATCGCCGAACTGGAACGCGCGATCGGGAAGCCCGCCATCATCGACCGCCAGCCCGCGCAGCTCGGCGACGTCGAGCGTACCTACGCCGACCTCACCCGCGCCCGCTCCGAGATCGGCTACGAGCCGCGGATCACGCTGCCCGAGGGCCTGCGCCGCTTCGTCGAGTGGTTCCGCGAGTACGGCCACCTCTACAACCTGCCCCAGCCGACCCCGAGGGGATCCGTGGCGTAAGACCACCTCTTTTCGATCTTGCTTGGGGTTTCTTGAATCCGCAATACACATCGCGTGCCCGAACTTCGGGAACGATGCGAGCAGGCAGCAATTCGCAACCACTTCCCGGTACGAACGCGTATTGACCACTAGACGCGACGATCGGCGTGGCCACCTCAGGTGGCCACGCCGCTCTGCGTGAACTGGTTTCGACCGAAGGAAGTGCAGGCGAGAGCTGTTCGACCGACCATCCGTCGCCCCTCGCCCCTCACCCGGGCCTCACGAAGGCTCAGGGTGGCTGCAAAGCTTCCATACCGCAAATTGCTGAAATAGAGAACGAGTTGCAGACTCCACCGGCGCGCGATGTACAACGTGGAACCCGGTAAACGCCGCAACTCCGGTGTCTGCCAATCAATCTGTTCTGGCCGCTGATGGATGATCAATTCGCCGCCGGCCGTCGATCCAGAGGGCGGCTGGCAGGACGGGCTATCCAGAGCTCGGCGAGCGCGTCCGTCGTCGCGGGGAAAGCCACGATGTCGGCGGCCTTGCCGGCGGTGAGCGTGCCGGGCGCTCGCTTCTACGCCCAAAGCTCTCGCCGCGCGAAGCGTCGCCATCCGCCAGATAGCCAGCGGGTCGAGGTCGGGGGCGAGCGCCGGAGCAGGCGGGCGTCGTCGAGGGGGTTGAGGTCGGGGAACTCGCGCAACTGTCGGTGCCGATCGCGACGTTGATCCCGCGCCAGCATCTCGCGCCAGCGGTGAGCGCGTGGCCGAAGTAGGCGTGCGTCCGCGGGCAGTAGACGACGCTCGCGGGCCGGTGGCGAGGAGATCGAGTTCGGCGTCGTCCACGTAGTTCACGTGGGCGAGCAAGGTGGGGACGTCCAAAAGGCCGACAGCCTTGGCGAAGCGAACCGGTCCGCCGGCGAAGCGGGGGACGTGTTCGTCCCACCCGCCGATGCGCTCCCACAGTTCGCGGAACCGTCCGGCGTGATGTTCGAGAAACGCGCCTCGTCGGTCGACTCCGCCAGGTGCGTCGCCAGCGGCATGCCGTGTTCCGTCGCCACCCGCACGCACTCGCGGTAGCCGTCGATCTCGACCGAATACGCGCGTGGGGCGTGAGGCCGACGGTGAGCTTCCCGCCTCCTCGCCTGTCGGCCGCCGCGGCGATGCGCGGCAACGTCAGTGGGCGGCGGGGTGGCCATCGCGCGGACTCGCCGTAGCTGACGACGCGCAGCGGCGACTTGCGCAGCAGCGGGCGGGGTGAACGGGAACTGCGCGCTGACGTCCCCGACCGCGGTCACGCCGAACCGCAGGCACGCCACGCCCGCGCCGACGGCGGCCAGCACGTCCCGCGAGGCGTCGGCCGGGTTGCCGCGCCTGCGACAGCAGCCGGATCAGCCAGTCCGCGAGGCTCGTCGGCGCCCTGCTTCAGCAGGCTCAGCTCGAGGTGGGTGTGCGCGTTGACGAGCCCCGGCATCGAGCACGACGTCGCCGAGGTCGTCGGTCTCGGCGTCGGGATGGCGGTCGGAGAGCGCGGCGGCGGCACCGACGTCGGCGATGCGGTTCCCGTCGATGAGGACCGCTCCGTCGCGGAATGGCGGACGGTCCATCAAGGCGACCCACGCGGCGGAGGAGGCGACGCGGCGATGTCGTCGGGTCGTCGGGCGAAGCGCGTCATCAGGGAGGGTCTCGTCGAGCTCTTCGTGGAGCAGGTCGCACAGCTGGCGGGCGTTCTCCAGCCGGCGGCGGGCGAGTTGGCGGACCGGCTCGAAGTGGAACCCGTCCTTGAGTCAGCGCGTCCCACAGCCGTACTTTCGCCGCGCTTGCGGCACCCGTCGGCGAGCTGCACGATGCCGTCGCCGTTGCGGGTCAGCTGGATCATCTGGTGCATCAGGCCGGTGACGCCGAAGTCCTCGAGGTTGACCGCGTCGGCGAGCAGCGCGACTCCTCGAGCATCGGCGATGCCGCTGGTGCGTCTCGTGGAGCACGCGGATCGAACGGTCGAGCAGCACCTCGTCGGCGGCCTCGCCGGCGACGTTGATCAACATCTCGGCGGCTCCTCCGGCGCGGGCGCGGAGATTCGTGCGGAGCCGCGCCGCGTCGGCAGCGGGTGGTGGCGGCGCAGCGGGAGCTGCATCGCGAGGCACGCCAGCTCCGCCGCGTCGCGGTCGAGCCCGTCGGCGACGAACCCGCGCGCGCGACGAACGCCAGCACGCGGGCGCCACAGCCGCCCGGCGTCCTCGCGCAGGCGGGGGCCGGCCGTACCATGATCGTCGACGCGCGAGCCGCGGCCTCCAACCGTTGTCTGACTTTCGCGTCCAGCGCGGCATCGCGTCCGTGCGGTTGGTCGACCGGTGGACTGGTCGGGCACAAAATGTGACGGATTGGCCCGACCCCGATCTCGCGGGGCACCCACGTCAAAGGCAAGGATGGGTCGACCCGCGCGACGGCGACTTCTGCGCCCGGACCCGTCGCGCGCGGCTTACTTCTCCCTACGGCGCGGCTAGTATGATCGAATGCCCGGAAAAGGGAAGCCAGTTTTTCGCCCCCGGTTCCCGCCCGCCCGCGGCCCGGCCCTCCGTCAAACCTGCGATTTTCAGTGAGAAATCCACCCTGAACGCCTCGCGCGCGCGGCCCTCGCGATCTTATGCCTCACCCCGTCGGCTGTGACATGGCCGGCCGTGGTGCGAAAGACCCCGGGGGGACTTGGGCAAACGACGTCGAACGGGTCGACCGCCACACGACCGACGACGACCACGGCAGCCGCGGGCGACGCGGGCGGCGCGGGAGGCCGCGCTCGACGACGTCATCCAACTGTCGAGCAACTTCAGCCGGGCGGGCGAGGCGTACTTCTCGGCGGACATGAAGTGGATCGTCTTCCAGGCGACGCCGGCCGGCGAGCAGCATTACCAGATGTATCTGCGCGCCGCTGAATTTGAAGGACGGCGACGTCGTGGGGATGGGGAAGCCGGTGCGGGTCAGCCCGCCGAACACGCAACACGTGCGGCTACTTCTCGCCCGACGAAGTACTCGCTCGTCTTTCGCCTCCACCAAGCCGCAAGGAAAGCCGACGCGCCCGCGGCCGGCTACCAGCGGCAGGGGGAACTACCGGGACTTCCCGGACGGCATGGAGATCTACCGCGCCGACGTGCGCGACGCAGTGACGGTGCCGCGGCCGACGGCGGCAGGGTGACCTCGCCAAGACGCCGATCACCGACAACAATGCCTACGACGCCGAAGCCGCCTATTCCCCGACGGCAAGTGGCTGGTGTTCGGCTCCCGCCGCGACGGCGACTCGACCTCTACGTGATGCGGCCCGACGGCACCGGCGTCGTCCGCCTCACCACCGCGAAAGGATACGACGGCGGGCCGTTCTTCTCGCCCGATGGCAGCTGCCTCGTCTACCGCAGCGACCGGAAAGGGAACGATCTGCTACAGGTGTTCGTCGCCGACCTCGCCTTCGACGCCGCCGGCAACATCGCCGGGCTGCGGAACGAACGCCAGCTGACGGACGACGCGAACGTGAACTGGGGCCCGTACTTCCACCCCGACGGCCGCCACGTCGTCTACGCGACGAGCGCACGGCCACCACAACTTACGAGCTGTACCTGATGCGCGACGAGGGGTCCCACAAGGTGCGTCACGCACAAGGCCGGGTTTGACGGCCTTCCCGTCTTCTCTCCGGACGGTCGCTACCTGATGTGGTCGAGCAAGCGGACGGCGGACAACACCACGCAGATCTTCATCGCGAAGTTTCGGCCGCCCGCCGGGTGGTAGAACTGGAACCGCCGAACCCAGGGTCTATCGGAAGACCGCCGCGCCGCGGGCGGGCGATCGCGAACGTGCCGGGCGCGTCACCGCGACGACCGTGTCACAGAACGAAGCCCAGCAGTCCCGTCAGCACCACGACGGCCGACACGACCACGCCAGCGGTGAGCAGGCCCGGATGTCCGTGTAGACGCCCGCCAGTACGGCCGCCGGGCCGAGCAGCAGGCCGAGTAGGAACACGATCCCGGCCCAGGGGACCTCGCCTTCACCGGCCGGGCCGCCCGCCACCGCTCCGCGGCTGCTCGCGCGATCGGTTGGCCGCACCGCGGGCAAACCGCGTCGTCCCGAAGCGAGGATGAACACTTGGAGCATCGCAAGGGCTTTCCCTCTCAACGGCAGTTCGCATCGAATCCACACTCGCCGGCCCAACGGCGGGCAGTTTACCGCATGTTGCTGATGCGAGTTGTTACAAAGCCGCCCAAAGTTCGAGCGCGGGCGACTCGGCAGACGGGGAAACGCGTTCGTGCAGATGCGATCATCCAGTGTCGGCCGCGCCGGACACGGGCCGTGCCGACGCCGGAGGTCTCCCGCTCCGTTTCGGCCGGGGCCACCCTCGGTCATCAATCGGCTTCGTCTGGTGTATCATGAGTGGCGGCGAAGGCGTGCCGGCGAGGACCGCCCGGGCCAGCCAGATCGCACATGCGACGTAGCGGTCGGCGGATGCTCGATTCGAACGTTCTTCGCGTGGGGGTTAACCACGGGGCCGATACGTCGTCCTGGGGCACGTCCGTGGCGGGGCGGATGCCGAGCCCGAGAGGAAGCAGGCGAGCACGAGGCGGAATCGATTCGCGGGGCGTTGTCATTTTCCAGCATCGCGACCGCGGCGTTATGCGTGCGGGCGGCGGACCCGGTGAGCGCGAAGGCGGCCGACGCCGCCGCTACCGCGGGCAACCCGAGCGCCGCGACCCCCGCGGCCACGCCGGCCGACCAGGTGCGGGTCGCGAAGCACTTCAAGGTCGAGCTGCTGTACAACGTGCCGAAGGAGTCGCAGGGCTCGTGGGTCAGCATGTGCGTCGACCCGGAAGGGCCGGCTGATCGTCTCCGACCAGTACGGCGGCCTCGCCCGCGTCACGCCGCGCCCCCGGGGCATCGGCCGCGGAGACGAAGGTGGAGATGCTCGACGTGAAGATCGGCCACGCGCAGGGCCTGCTCGCGTTCGACAGCCTTTATGTAATGGTCGCCGACGAGGCGTTCCAGGGCCGCGGGCTTTACCGCGTCCGCGACACCGACGGTGACGACCAGTTCGACCAGGTGGAACTGCTCCGCAAGCTCGACAAGGGCGGCGAGCACGGGCCGCACGCGATCCTGCTCGCGCCCGACGGCAAGTCGCTCTACTGCGTCGTCGGCAATCAGACGGTCATGACGGAGCTCGCCGGTCGCGCGTGCCGCGCCACTGGAGCGAGGACCACCTGCTCCCCGCATGCCCGACGCAGCGAGGTTCATGGCCGACGTGCTCGGCCCCGGCGGGCTGCATCTACCGGGTCGACCCGGACGGGAAGAACTGGGAATTGTTCGCGACCGGCTTCCGCAACCAGTACGACGCCGCCTTCGACCGCCGGGGCGAGCTGTTCACCTACGACGCCGACATGGAGTGGGACGTCAACACCCCTGGTACCGGCCGACGCGCGTGAACTTCGTGCCGAGCGGCGTGGACTTCGGCTGGCGCAACGGCACCGGCAAGTGGCCCGTCCACTACGCCGACACGCTCCCGCCGGTCGTCAACATCGGCCCGGGTTCGCCGACCGGCGTCACGTTCGGCTACGGCCAAGTTCCCGTCGAAGTACCAGGACGCGTTGTTCATCTGCGACTGGAGCTACGGCAAGCTTTACGCCATCCACCTGAAGCCGGACGCGCCGGGTACACGGCGGAGAAGGAGGAGTTCGTCGCCGCCGCGCGCTGCCGCTGACGGACCTCGTGGTCAACCCGCACGACGGGCGAAGCTCTACTTCGCCGTCGGCGGCCGCAAGACGCAGTCGGGCCTGTACCGCGTGACGTACAGGGGCAGGAGTCGACCGCGCCGGCCGGCGACGCGGCCAAGGGGACCGACGCGATGGCCATTCGCCGGACGCTCGAAGCGTTCCACGGCCGCCAGGACCCCGCCGCCGTCGACGCGGCGTGGCCGCACCTCGCTAGCCCCGACCGCGTCCTTCGCTCGGCCGCGCGGATCGCGATCGAGCACCAGCCCGTCGATCAATGGCGCGAACGGGCGCTGTCGGAGAAGGACCCGCAGGCGTCGATCACGGCCATGATCGCCCTCGCCCGGGCGAGCGCGCAGGACCCGGTCCACCGCAAGCCGTCCGACCCGCAGCCGGACCCGTCGCGACGGGCCGAGATCCTAGCCGCGCTGCAGCGCATCGATTGGAAGGCGCTCGACGAGGCGCAGCGGCTCGAACTGCTGCGGGCCTACGGCCTGACCTTCACGCGCCTCGGCCCGCCCGACGCCGCCGGCGCGAGCACGATCATCGCGAAGCTCGACCCGCACTACCCGGCCACGTCGCAAACGCTCAACTCGATGCTGAGCGAACTGCTGATCTACCTCCAGGCGCCGACGGCGGCGGCGAAGACCGTTGCGCTGCTCGCCAAGGCGCCGACCCAGGAGGAGCAGCTCGATTACGCGAAGTCGCTCCGGATGCTCAAGACCGGCTGGACGATGGACCAGCGGCGACAGTACATGGAGTGGTTCCAGAAGGCCGCGGGCTACCGCGGCGGGGCGAGCTTCGGGAACTTCGTCGCCAACATCAAGAAGGAAGCCGTCGCCGCGCTGCCGCCGGACGCCCTGGCGGCGCTGAAGCCGGTGATCGAGGCGAAGCCCAACGTCGCGTCGCCGCAGGCGGCGTTCGCGTCGGTGTTGAAGGGCCGTACGAAGGTGAAGGAATGGAACGTCGACGACCTTGCACCGGCGGTGGCCCGTGACGGGCTGGCCGGGCGCGACTTCGACCGTGGTCGCCAGTTGTTCGGCGCGGTCGGCTGCTTCGCCTGCCATCGGTTCGCCAACGAGGGTGGCGCGGTTGGCCCCGACCTCACCGGCGTCGCGGGGCGCTTCGGCCCGCGCGACCTGCTCGAGTCGATCATCCTGCCGCACAAGGAGATCAGCGACCAATACGCGCAGGTCGCGATCGTGCGGACGAAGGGCGACCCGGTTGTCGGCCGGATCGTTAACCTAGCCGGCGATTCGTTGCGGGTGATGACCAACATGTACGACCCGAACGACCTCACGAGCGTCGACACGAAGCAGGTGAAGTCGATCCGCCCGTCGAAACTGTCGCCGATGCCCGAGGGACTGCTCAACCTCCTCGAGGAGGATGAGGTCCTCGACCTCATGGCCTACCTCCTCTCCGGCGGCGACCGCGGCCACAAGATGTTCGCCGGTCGCTAGTCGCCGCCTTCGACGCCCTCGCGCGACGGGCGTGTGGCCGGCCGCAGGCAAAATTTTGAACGAATTGGAACCCCGGCGCCCCGCGACGATGTTCGCGTGCCGCCGGGGTTCTTCTTTTCCGTCGGACGTCGCGCGGCGAGTGAAGACGTCATCGCGTCCTGCTTCCTCGGTTCAGCACGTCTCGACCGCCGCGGACCGTGAGCGCGGCGTTAGCAACTCGCTGCACAGACCGGACTTCAGGCGCGAGATCTTCCAAAGGTTTACGGGGTGCTAACAGCATTCTAACCACCGGCGACTCTAATCCCGCCCCTCGGGAAGGGCCGGTACCGGCCGACGACGTCTCGGTTCCGGCGAAGCGGGCCGGCGCGCGAGTTAAGGGATCGTCCGACGTTGAGGCCTGACGACGCACATGGCCAACATGCGTGGACGGCCCGCGGCAGATTTGGCTGTGTTTACTACTATCGTGTTATTAATTGATATGAAAAGCTCAAAGAACATCACCCGAGCGGCTACACCCGGTGCCGCGCCCGCGCCTGTTCAGCGGCGGCGGGGTTTCACGCTCGTCGAACTGCTCGTGGTGATCGGCATCATCGCCGCGCTCATCGCGATCCTGCTGCCCGCGCTCAACAAGGCGCGGCAGGCCGCCGACCGGATGAAGTGCTCGTCCAACCTGCGGCAGATCGTGCTGGCGGCGACGATCCGCGCCGGCGAGAACCAGAAGCGGCCGAACTTCTTCCCGAACGACAGCGGCGCCGACGACTCGCTCGGCAGCCTGTTCCCCAAGTACGTCACCGACGTCAACGCCGCCGTCTGCCCTAGCACCCAGAACGCCATCCGGCCCGGCACGTTCATCCCCGAGGCGACGTGGCGGGTGAAGTGGGGCTACCCGGTGCTGGAGGACATCGAAATCTCGGCGTCGAACGCGGCCGACGACTCGGGCCACAGTTATGAACCGCTCGCCTGGTACTCCGCCGGCATGTGGATCGACGGGTACGTCATGGACGGCCGCAGCGTCGGCACGTTCAACCGCCAACTCGGCATCAGCCCCGGCGACCCGCGCTACCGCACCGGCGCCAACAACGTGACGTCGGCGGTCATCAAGCGGCTCGGGAAGTTGAGGGGGCCGTCGACCACGATCCTGATCGTCGACATGGACAAGGATTCCTCCAGCGACCCGAACAAGATGAACAACTGGCCCGACGCCGGGAACAACCACGGCAGCGCGGGGTCGAACATGGCGTTCGCCGACGGCCACGTCGAGTGGGTGCCCCGCGGCCCCGGCCACATCCTCGCGTGGGTCCGCAGCTACCAGGGGCTCGCGCAGAACAACAACTTCACGATGCAGCAGTGCCCGGGGCTGGTGATCTCCACGACGCTCGTGGGCGGCCAGCGAATGACGAAGTACGTCTACAACCAATGAACGCCGAAGCGCGGCGCCCGTCCGCCTCCGCCCCCGTCTCGCGACCGCCTTCGGATGAGACGCGCCGCCAGACCCGTCCGTCGCACCGGCCCGGTCGGGCGGCACGAGGCGGGCAATCAACACGTATCCGGATTTGGAAACCATGGCACGCCCGAATCGGGCGCGCCCGGAGAGGAGAACGCAGTGAGAAATGCACACCTGAAGCTCTCGACGGCCGCGGCCGCCGCACTCGGTTCGATCGGCTTGCTCGCCGCCGTCGGCCCCGCCACCGCGCGGGCCGAGCAGTTCACGTACACGAACACGTCCGGGAACCTGTCGGACCCGAACCAGTATGCAGAGGGCCGCGCCCCGACCGGCGGGGGCGTTCGCGACACGATCACCTTCGGGGGCGGCGACCCCGCGTACACCGTCACCAACGACTACGACCGCACGCGGATCCCGGCGTTCTACTTCGAGCGGCTCACGTTCGCGACGACGAGCCCCGGGTCGAGGCTCGTCGCGACCGGCACGGGGACGGCGGCGTTCCCGAACCAGTTGTCCCTCCGCGCGACAACCACGACGGCGTCGATCGATCAGACCGGCGCCGGCGGGTTCTCGCTCGTCAACCCGATCAGCATCGCCGAGGGCGCAAACCTGTCGGTCAACGTGGCCGCCGGCGCGGGCCAACTCGTGCTGGCCAACCTGGAGTCGCCGACCACCGCCGCCGCCAACAACGTGATCCGTGGTGACGGGGACATCACGTTCACGAACAACTCCACGAACCCGATTCTCGTCGGCAACCTCACCGGCCTGACCGGCGACCTCACGGTACTCGCGGGCGAGGTCCGCGTGGCCGACGGTAACACGACTGAGACGATGACCGTCAACCCGGACGGCACCGTCGCCCGCGGAACGGGCGCCGGCGATATCCTGCGCGAATCGACGCTCGTGACCGTGGCAGCCGGCGCGACGTTCGACTTCAACGACAACGGCGACACGATGGGCGGGCTGAGCGGCGCCGGCACGTTCGTCCTCCGCGGCAACTCCGGCATCGGCCTGAACTTCACCTCCGACCTCACCGTCTCCGGCCGCATCCTCGGCCTGCCCGACAGCGCCGGGGTGCTCGGCGCCGGGATCACCAAGGACGTCGGCTCGGGCGCCACGACCTACACGTTCGAGGGCGACAACACCTACACCGGCACCACGACCGTCAACGCCGGCACGTTCCGCTTGAGCGGCGGGGGGCGGCTCAGCAGCACCGCGGTGATCGACGTCAACAACGGCGCCCGCCTGCTTCTCGACAACACCGCCCAGAACGTGGCCGACCGCCTGAACCCCGCCGCCCGCCTGGACCTCGAAGGCACGTTGTCGATCCGTTCGGCCGGCGACGCGGCGGCGGCGCAGACGCTAGCGAGCATTTCCATCGGCACCACGGTGGTTCCCTCGAACGGCATCCCCGTGTTCTCGATCACCGGCGCGTCCGTCCTCGACCTCGACGCCGGCGCCAGCCTCTCGGCCGGCAGCCTCACCGGGGTGCCCACTCGGGGGGCGACCCTCGCCATCCCGGCCGGGACGGTCTCGGACCCCGAGCCGGTCGAGCAGATCAACGGCATCATCCCGTTCGCCACGCGCGGCAACGACTGGGCCACCCAGCCGGGCAACACGGGCGCGATCGTCGCGTTCAACGCCTACCAGACGTCCAACGACCCGGCGGCGTTCTCGGACACGGACAACGTGAAGATCACCGGGCCGCTGACCGGCCCGGTGGCCGCGAGCCGCACGCTGAACTCGTTGAACTTCGCCTCCGACCAAACGCTCACGATCGGCGCGGGACAGACCCTGTCGCTGGCGGCGGGCGGGATCCTCAGTTCCGCCGGCGGCACGATCACCGGCGGCACGATCGTCGGAGCCCAAGCGGCCAACGCCGAGATCCTCGCCGTCGTCAACGGTGCGGCGAACACGCTCACGATCAACTCGGCGATCGGCAACGCGCCGGTGAACGGGCTCACGAAGTCCGGCGACGGGCGGCTCGTGCTCGGCGGGACCAGCACCTACGCCGGCGGCACCCGCATCTTCGGCGGCACGGTCGAGGTGTCGTCCGACGCCAACCTCGGGGCCGCCGCCGGCGGCATCGTCCTCAGCAACAGCACGCTCCGCGTCACCGCCGGCGGGTTCTCCTCGGGTCGCGTCCTCACCGTGAACGGGACGAACAACGTCATCGACACCGGCGCCAACGACGTGACGTTCACCGCCACCAGCGGCGTGCGGCTCAACGGCCGCGGCACGCTCACGAAGACCGGGACCGGCATGTTGAACTTCGCCGGCGCGGGCGGCCGCGTCGCCGACGCGGACGTCGTCGTCGCCGAGGGCATGTTCCGCACCGGCGTGGGCAACACGCTCGACTCCGACACGTTCGTCACGATCAACGCCGGCGCGGTCCTCGACCTGTCGTTCGACACCAGCGCCGAGGACTTCGAGGGCATCGCCGGCGCCGGCGAGGTCCGGGTCGTCTCCTCCGGCATCAACGTCGGCGGCGGGCGGTTCGAGTCGGTTGAGTTCTCCGGCAAGATCACGCCCTTTTCGCAGGGGGCGCCGGCGGAGCTGGCGGGCGGCCGCCTCGGCAAGCGCGGGCTCGGGAACCTGACGCTCTCCGGCACCCAGAGCGACTACACCGGCGAGACCAACATCGACACCGGGACGGTCACCGTCACCGCCGACGTGCTGCCGGACCAGCCGGGACCGATGGGCAAGTCGGTCCAGATCGTTACGCTGTCGACCGCGGCCGACAACAACGTGAATGCCGCCGGACTCCTGCTCGGCGCGTCCGGCATCAAGTTCGGGCGGGACGTGATCATCTTCGGAACCGGCGCCGGCACGGGCGTCGTCACGATCGGCACGACCTACACCTCCGGCACGTCGACGTTCTCCGGGCCGATCCTCACGGACCGCCCGTTCGAGCTGTCGATCGCAGAGGGCGGCCGGCTCGACCTGACCGGCGAGATCGCCGGCAGCGGCACGGCCACCGGCGGGCTCGTCAAGGTCGGCGGCGGCGTGGCGAACTTCGCCGGCAGCGGCAACGCCTACAGCGGCGACACCTACGTCGGCGCGGGGACGCTCCTCGCGAACAACACTAGCGTCGCGGCGTCGGCCACGTCCGCCGGACGCGTGTTCGTCACCGACGGCGCCACGCTCGGCGGCGCCGGCCGCGTCGGCGGGGCGACGCAGGTGCGGCGCGGCGCGAGCGTGGCCCCGGGCAGCACCGGGGCCGGCACGACCGGCGACATCACGCTCGCCGGCGGCCTCGAACTGCTCGACGGTTCGGTCCTCCTGCTGGACCTCGGGACCGCCGACTCCGACTCGCTGCTCGTCACGGGCGGCACGTTCACCGGCGCCGGCACCGGCGGCGTGAGCGTCCGCGTGTCCGACGCCGGCGGCCTGGCGCCTGGCCAGAGCTACACGCTGATCGACTGGACCGGCGCGACCGCCACCGGCGTGGAGGCGCAGGACTTCGTGCTGATGACCGACGCCTCGTCCGAGGACGTCAGCGGGACGTTCAGCATCGAAGGGTCGACGCTGCGGCTGTCGACCACGCCCGTTCCCGAGCCCGGCGTCATCGGCCTGCTGCTCCCCGGTCTCGCCCTGCTCGCCCGCCGTCGCCGCCGCGCCCGCTAGGCGACGGCGAAACCGGGTCGTGCCGTGGCGGAACAGGATCCGGCGCGGCCGGCGACAACACCAACGAGCGAAAAGGAACGGCCTCCCGCGAGTCAGCGGGAGGCCGTTCGCCGCGCGCACCGAGCCCGATCGTGATCCCGCCAGAGCGAATCGCATCTCCGCGTGGAATGGATCGGGCGCGTATCATTCTCCGCGCAGCAGAGGAGCGCTCGCGGCCGCCCGGACCGCGGGAGATCCTGAGCCGCGCTCAGGAGGAGCGGAACGGCTCCCGCGATGTGCTGATGCGAAGTCGTCCGAACCCGACCGCAACGAGTTGGTCCGAGTTCGAGTTGCCGCGGGCACGCGTGTGGTCGCTCGCTCTGCCGCGCGCTTGTGGCCGACTCCGGCGCGTGAGGGGACGCAAACACGCGGCCACTCGCGACCCCGCGTGCCGGGTCGTCGGGGTCTCGCACGATTGGTCGGGGCCGGTCAGTCGAGTTCGAAGGAGTACTGCTGGTCGGCGCTGAGCATGTACTTCTCGTACAGGGGGGAGTACGTCTTGACCTGCGCGGTCTTGCCGTCCGGCCGGAACTCCACGAGGCGGAGGTACCCTTCGCCGCCGAGCGCGCGCATCTGGTAGTTCGACAGCATCTGGTGGCAGGTCCGGCCGGCGTCGGTCTTGCTCGCGAGGTAGCCGGTGCCGTCGCCGAGGACGTGGCCGTTGAGCACGAGCGCGAAGTCGTGGCGGCGGACGAGCTTCTGCCAGAGCTGCTCGCCGTCGTTCTTCGAGCCCGGCGTGCGGTACTCGTGGGGGTTGAAGTCCTGCGGGTGCGCGGCGTCCGTGTGGTCGTACCGACGGTCGTTGTTGTTGAGGTACGCGTGCGTGATCAGGATGCCGCGGCGGCCCCCGGCGGCGGGGCCGGCGTGCTTCGACATCACCTCGTTCGCCCACGCGACCGTCTCGTCGCGGGGCGACCACTCGAGCGCGACCACGATCCACTTCCCGCCGCCGGCCTCGAACAGGTGGAACGTGTTGTTGTGGTCCTCCTCGCGCATCGAGCCGCCGAACGTCGGCTGCGACCGGCTGCGCGCCAGCGGCCAGTACTCGTTGAAGTGCGTGTCGCGCGTCGAGGCGTCGCCGCTGGGGCCGTGGTCGTGGTTGCCGGTGACGATCGCCAACGGGACGCGGCCGTGAATCAACTCGAGCGCGTCGCGGGCGTTCTCCCACTCCCGGCGCGTGTTGTTGTTCGTGACGTCGCCGAGGTGCAGTGCGTAGCGGATGTCGAGCCGCTCGCGGTTGCGCGCGACCCAGCTCGTCTGCATCGAGAACAGGCCGGGGAACCGCAGCGCGTAGACCTGCGTGTCCGGCAGGACCGCCAGCGTCCACGAGCCGGGCACGTGCTCCTGTGCGGTCTGCGGGCTCGGCGTGACGTCGAGGGCGCGCGTCGTGCGGTCGCGCACGTTGAGCGCGTGGTCGCGGAGATTCTTGAAGAACGCGGCGGCAAACGCCCGCTGCGCCGCCGTCGCGTACTCGCCGCCGCCGACGAACTTGAGCTTGTCGAAGTCCATCGCCGCCAGGACGATCCGGCCTTGGCCGTAGGCGCCCTCCATCAACCCCGGGTGAACCGCCTCGGGTTCGGCCGCCACGATCACCTCGAAGCCGCCCTGTTCGACGAACGCCTCCCAGATCGTGCGGCGGTCCTTGCGGTCGAAGCGGACGACGCCGCCGTCGTGCGGCAGCCCCTTGGCCAGCGGGTGATCGGGCGACACGATGAACGCCTGCGGGTAGTCCGGCTCGTCGCGCTTCGCGCCATGCGTCGACGGCAGGAACGGCGGGACCGCCTCGGTCTGATCCGCCTGCGCCATCTGCACGAGCACCTTGCCGCGGTCGACGAAGCGGTACAGTTCCTGCGCGTGCTCGCGCATGTAGGCTTTGTACGCCGGGCTCTCGCTCGCGAAGGAGCCGAGGAAGATCAGGTCGGCGTCGAGGCGGTAGGGCGAGCGGTCGAGCGGCAGGTCGCCCACCTCGAAGCCCGCCGCCCGCAGTTGCTCCGCGGCACCGACGGCCTTCGTCCACTTGTCGGCGTGTTCGAAGACGAGCCGCCTTCGGCGGCGATCCGCCACGCGCCCGGGGCGGGTGCCGGCGGATCGGCCTGCCCGGCGGCATCGGGAATGAAGGGAACAGTTGCGCGCGGCACCGGCGGTAGTGAGGAAGTGGCGGCGATTCATTGGGCGCTCTCCTGCGTCACCGACGCCTAGCAACCGTGGCGGCAACGACGGCGGATGTCGGCCACGCCCGCTCGAATCCCCAGACCCGATCCGAGCGGCGGCGGCGAGTTGACGACGACGGCCGAGCGGGTGTCGCCGGTCCGAACGCGCCGGACACGTCAGATCCACGTCGGCAGAATGACCCTTCATAGCCGCGACATGTTTTTGGCTGATGAGGAAACGCCTCCGCCCCCGCGCCCGACCCACGCCGGCTCGCAGTCAACGGCGGACGGCGGCGCTGCGGTGCCCCCGCCCCTCGATGTTCCCTTCGACCACGCCGCTACTGCTGCGCCTTGACCGTCTTCATCTCGAACTTCGGGTTGAGCTCGAGCTGGAAGTCTTTGAACCGCACTTCGGTCGGGCCGCCCGAGTGAACCTGCACGGCGATGACGCCGTTGCGGGCGACCTTCGGGTCGTCGAGGTCGACGCAGAGGTTGCCGTTGAGGGCCGTGCGGATCTTGCTGCCGACGGCGAGGATCTCGTAGGTGTTCCAGTCCTCGGCCTTCACGAACCGGTCGCCGCCCTTGTCCCAGAGGAGACCGCGGGCGCTTTCCTCGTAAAGCTTGCCCCACCAGCCGGCCCCCATGTCGGCCTGGCAGCCGCGCATCTCGCCGCCCTCGATCGGCCTCGCTGCGGAACTGGATGCCGCTGTTCTCACCGTTGGGCACGAGCTTCACCTTCACGACGAGGCGGAAGTCGCCGACGGCGAGCTGGTTCCGGAGGAAGTCGTTGCAGCTTCAGGCCCTTCTCGGTCTTGCCGACGAGTTCCCCGTTCTGCACCGACCACACCTCGCGGTTGCCCTCCCAGCCGGTCAGATCCTTGCCGTTGAAGAACGCCTTGGCCGCGTCGGCCGTCGCGGCCAGCGGCACCTGGCTGGGGCTGCGGAGGTAGGCGAACAGGTCGCGCACGTCCTGCTCCGTCATGCCGTCGAGCAGGCCCTCGGGCATCATCGACATCGTGCTCGGCTTCACCCGCCTGATCTCCGACTGGGGCAGCGTGAGCGTCTCGGCGGTGGTGACGATCGTCAGCGCGTTCTGGTCCTGCTTCTTGATGATCCCGTCGACCACCCGCAGGTCCTTCGTCTGCACGATGGATAACTGGTAATCAATGGGAATAACCGCGTTCGGGTCGATGATGTTCTCCAGCAGGTAGGCGAGGTCGCCGCGGTTGGCGCCGGTGATGTCAGGGCCGACCTTGCCGCCGGTGTCGAACAGCGTGTGGCACTGCATGCAGGTCTTCGCGTACAGCCTTGCGGCCGTGCGACGCGTTGCCCGCGGGGACGCCGGGCCCTTCGACCATCTTCCGGACCTGCGCCATCCGGTTCAGCTTGTCCTCCGGCGTCGCCCGCATCACGCCCCAGGCCTTCTCGACGCGCTTGTCGATCTCGGCGGCTCTGGAGGTTGCGGAGCTGGCGGACGATGTCGGCCGACACGTCCTTCGGCGCGATGCCGGCGGCGCCGCCCTCGATCGCCGCGAGCAGCACGCCCGCCGACTCGACGCGCGCGCTGAGCGTCGTCAGCGCGTCCTTCTTCTCCTCCGGCGTGAACGACGCGTAGTTCGCCAGGATCGCCTTGGCGGTCGTCGGTTCCTCGAAGGCGGCCAGACCGCGGAGGGCGGCGCGCGGAGGGCCACGTCCTTCAGCAGGTCTTGCAGCAGCGGCGCCAGCGTCGGCACCTTCGCGTTCAGGAGCGCCTCGAGCGCGCGCGCGGCGCTCGCGGACCTCGGCGGTCGGATCGGTCAGCGTCTCCTTCAACATCGACAGCGCGCGGGGCTGCCGAACGTGACGACGCCCAGGGCCCTCGCCGGCGCCGCCACCGCCGGGTTGGCGCTCCGGGCGAGCACCCGTTCCGTCTCGGCCCACGTCGGCGGCATCTTCATGCTGCGGCGGCCGCGCAGCGCCTCGTTGATGCCGCGCAGGATCTCCACCTGCTGCGACTCGTCCGAGACGCCGGCGAGCGCGCCGGTGAGCGCGGCGATCGGCGCGTCGCCCTCCATCGCGGCGATGCGGCGGACGGTGAACGCCAGGATGTTCGGGATCTTCGCCGCCCGCGCGGCCGCGAGCGCGCGCCCCGGGTCGGCGGCGGCAAGGGGCTCGTGGGCGTACCAGTACATCAGCGGCAGGTTATGGTCCGTCGCGTCCTCGCTGCGGCCGAGCAGGCCCGCCAGCACGTCCCACCGCCGCTCGGCCGGGATGCGCTTCAGGGCCGACGCGAGGTACAGCCGCACGACCGGCGACGTCGACTCCTTCGCCAGCCGGGCGAACTCCGTCAGCGCCTCGGCCGACGGCTTGCCGTCCTCGGCGAGCAATTGGATCGTCCACGCCACGAGGTACGGCGACTTCGCCGCCGCCGCCGCGCTCCGCAGGATCGACGTCGCCACCTCCGCCGGCACGCCCCCCGTCACGTGCAGCGCCCACAGGGCGCGGAGCTGCCGCGTCTCGTCGGGGCTCTTGTCGATCATCGAGATCAGCCCGAGGCGGACAGTCTCGTCGAGCTTCCCGGCCGCCGCGCGCTCCTGGAGCAATCGGCGGGCGGCGCGGACGTGCCAGTCATTCTTGTGGAGCTGGAGGTTCAGCAACTCCGCGTCGGTCGCCTTGGCGAGGTCGGCCGTCGTCGTCATCTTCGTGTCGCCGTACGCCAGCTTGTAGATCCGCCCGTTCGTGCGGTCGTGCGCGGCCTCGTTGGGCGTGTGGCACTGCTCCTCGTCGTACCAGTCGATGAAGTAGACGCTGCCGTCCTGGTCGTAGCGGAAGTTCACCACCTGCGACCAGCGGTCGTTGAAGTTCAGGAAGTCGGGCCCGTGCTTGCCGACGTACCCGGAGCCCTTGGGCTCGGGGATGTCCATGTTGATGCGCTGGCCGTGGATGTTCCCGAGGAAGAGCTGGTTGCGGTACTGCTCGGGCCACGACCCGCCGAGGTAGACCATCGCGCCCGAGTGCGCGTGCCCGCCGCCCGCGGTGTCGGAGCGGCCGTTGCCGGCGTGGGGGCCCTGGTTGCCGGCGTAGTGGACGTGGTCGCCGTGCTGCTTGATGTCGTCGAACACGTACGGGTTGAAGTGCGTGCCCGCCTGCCGCTGGTAGTGCGCGCCCTGGATGACGTGCCAGAAGTGCGGGATCACGCACGCCTCGATGAACATCTGTCCCTGGTCGTTGAAGTCCAGGCCCCACGGATTGCTCGTGCCCTCGGCGAAGACCTCGAACACGTGCTTCGTGGGGTGGAAGCGCCAGATGCCGGCGTTGATGCGCTGCCGCTCGGCGTCGCTCGCGCCGGGGCGGCCGACGTTCGAGTGCGTGAACACGCCGTGGCAGCCGTAGAGCCACCCGTCGGGGCCCCAGGCGAACGTGTTGAGCATCTCGTGCGTGTCCTGGTACGCCCACCCGTCGAGCATCACCTGCGGCGGACCGTCGGGACGGTCGTCGCGGTCGGCGTCGGGGATGAACAGCAGGTAGGGCGCCGCCCCGACCCACACGCCGCCGAAGCCGACCTCGATCCCGCTGACGAGGTTGAGCTTCTCGGCGAAGACCGTGCGCTTGTCGTGCCGGCCGTCACCGTCGGTGTCCTCGAGGATGATGATGCTGTCCTTGCCCTGCCCCTCGGGCTGGCGCACCGGGTAGGTCACGCACTGCGCGACCCAGACGCGCCCGCGGGCGTCGGTGGTGAACGCGATGGGCTGCACGACGTCCGGCTCGGCCGCGAACAGCGTGGCGCGGAAGCCGTCCGGCATCGTCATCGCCGCCACCGCCTCGTCCGGCTTCACGCCCGCGTGCGCGACGACGTCCGGCGCCGGCGGGGGGGTGGCGGGCTTGCCCGGCAGGGCGTTGGCCAGTTGGGGGCGCCCGTCGTACAGCAGGAAGGTGTCGAAGTTCAGGTGGCCCCAGTGGCCCTTGCGCTCGTCGACGAGGCGGACGAAGAACTCCCGCCCGACGTGCTTGCCGAAGTCGACGACGACCGGCCGGAGCGTCTCGCCGTCGTAGGCAGAGTAGCGGAAGACGACGCGGTTCGTGTCGGCGCGGACGAGTTCCACCCGCGTCTCGAACCACGCGCCGCCGCCGATGAGGAAGCTGCCCCAGCGCTTGTCGACCTTGAACGGCCGGCTGCTGAGCGTGCCGGTCGCGTCATCGCCGACGGCCTCGAACCCGCCGACCCAGTACTCGCCCTGGTGGCCGCTCTTTTGGTCCTTGCGGCGGGGCGCGACGGTGTCGCCCTTCATCGGCTGCTTCGCGAACGCGTCGCCGGTCGCGGTCCAGCCGTCGAGCGAGCCGGCCTCGAAGTCCAGGTTCACCCGCTGCCCGTCGGCCCCTACGGGCGCCACGCCCTTCGGGCCGGCGGCCGCGGCGGGGGTGGCGGCGACGAGCGCGACCAGAACAACGGCGAACAGCGCGGCGGTGCCGCGGGAGCCAGACAGATTCATTTCCACCTCGGATTGCCTCGAACAGCCCACGCGACCCGGCACTTCACGCCGGTGCCGCACGCGCGCGGGTCGCGCGCGACGGAAGTCCAATGCACGACGTCCCATTCTTGTCGAACGCGGCGGGGATGCAACGCCCGACACGACCCGCGTCGCCGGCGCCGCGGCGCGCTCGCCACTAAGAGCTTCAAAAGCTACTCGAAACGCAGCCTTGTAAACCTGAGGTACTCCGAAGGATCTCCCGCGGGCCCCGTAGGCACCACGGGAGATCCTTCGCCGCGCTCAGGATAACACCGCTCGCGCCGCCGGCGCTCTTCGAAGCTCTAAAGAGACTCCCCGCCGCGGACGTCGATCGCGCGACGACCGCGGCGGGGAGCTAAAAAGTTCAGCCGGACCATTTCAGGTGCGCGCGCCGCCTCAGGCGACGCGGCCGCGACGGCGGCGGAGAAGGCCCAGCCCGCCGAGGCCGAGCAGCGCGATCGCCGACGGCTCGGGGACGGCCGACACCTGGAGCATCTCGCCGCCGGCGGTCCCGAACGGCACGACGTCGAGCCGGTAGATCCCCTGATCCTCGGCCGCCAGCGTGAACATCTCGCCGGTGCCGACGTTCTCGGTCGTGCCGGAGGTCGCGTCGACCGTGCCGGCGTTGGCCAGCCCGCGCTGGGCGATGATGAGGTTCACGCGGCTCTCGGGCGTCAGCACGGCGTTGTCGATGTCGATGACCGCGCCGTCGAGGTCGGCCACGCCGCCGACGTCGATCACGCTGATCGCGTTGCCGACGAACTCGAACACGAGCTCGGCCACGCTGGCCGGCGTGCTGCGGAACGCGCTGCGGTCGGCGGGGTTGGCCAGCAGGTGGTTGGTGACGTTGATGTCGCCGGCCGAGCCGACGACCTCGAACCGCCCGCGCACGCCGGTCGACTGGAACTCGCGGTCGTCGCTGGCGGTCGGCTCGGTGCGGTCGGCGTCGGCGATGGCGTCGCTCTGCAGGGCGGTGGCGACGTTGAGGTTGCCCGTGACGTTGAGCTGCCCGGCCGAGATGCGGTAGGTGCCGCTCGAGTCGTCGCGGTCGCCGACGAACACGTTCGTGGCGACGTTGATCGTGCCGCCCTCCTGGTTCACCCGGCCCTCGCCCACCGATCCGCCGGCGCCGTTGCGGCCGACGACGAGGTTGGCGAAGCCGCCGTTGGGGCCGAACGGGAACCCGCGGCCGTTCGCGCCGACGCCGGTGACGTTCACGGTCGCGGTGTCGCGGATCGTGTAGGTGCCGCGGCCGTTCTCGCCGACGAGGAACCCGCCGGCGGTGACGCGGCTCGTGCCCGACTGCACCATCGTGCCGACCGCGGCGTCGAACGTGCCGACGTTGACCTGCGAGTCCGCGTCGATCGTCCCGGTGCCGCTGAGGGTGTAGGTGCCCTCGCCGGCCGCCCGATGAGCAGTTCGCCCGCGTCGACGTCGCCAGCGGATTGGGTGAACGCCCGCGGCCGACCACGGTGCCGAACCGCGCGAAGCCGACCGACATGACGTTGACCGACTTCAGCGTGCCGCCGGTCATCGTGTAGTCGCCGGCCGTGTCGGTGCCGATGAGGTAGTCATTGGCGGTAATCGACCCGCCGGACTGCGTGTAGGTGCTGGCGCGCGCCAGCCGACGAACACCGCGCCGTTGGAGGTGATCGTGCCGCCCCGGTGCGTGAACGTGCCCCTGGCCGTCTCGAACAGGCCGAGGATGATCGCCCCGCGGGCGTTGATCGTCCCGGACTCCATCGTGTAGCTCCCGAACCCGCGCTCGCCGACGAGGAGTTCGCGGAAGTTCAGGACCGAGTCGCCGGCTTGCGTCACCACGCCCGAGGAGGCGGGGCGAGCGGGGACGTCGCCGCTGGCGGGCGTCCGGGATCGATGCCGATCACGAGGTTGTCGGCGACGTTCACGACCGAGTTGCCGGAGACGTCAAACCGGCCGTCGGCGGCGAAGCCGACGGTGAGGTCTGCGCCGGCGGCGGTGACGTTGATCGTGCCGCCGGTCATGTTGACCGTGCCGTTGGCGCGTTGGCCGGTGGTGTTGTTGCGGAAGCGGCCGATGTCGAGGTTTCGGAACGAGTTGAGGGTCCCGCCCTCCCTGAGGTTGATGGTGCCCTTGCCGCCGTTGAAGACGCCGACGACCACGCCGCGGCCGGTGGCCGAGACGGTCGCCGACGTGCCCGCGCCGCCGCCGCCGATGGTGAGCGTGCCGACGCCGGGCGCCGGGGCGCCGAACGCGTCGAGGCCGAAGCCGACGAGGACCTCGTCGGCGGCGGTGATCGTCCCGTTGGTGATCGTCGCGTTACCCACCGAGCTGACGCCGACTCGTAGCGAGGGGAAGGATCCAGCCGCGTCGCCGTCCGGTTCGCTGATCGTCAGGTCGCCGGCGGTCATCACGAGGTTGCCGACGTTGGTCGGGTCGGTGCCGGTGCCGAGGTCGACCCGCAGGGCGGTTTCGCGCGGCTGATCGATCGTGATCGTGTGACCCTGGTTGATGATCGCGAACGTCGCCGCGCCGTTGGGCGAGCCGACGGCGGTGTTCGTCGGCTCGTTCAAGCTCCAGCGCGTCGAGACGATGTTCCCGGCGTCGTCCTTGGTGTCGGACCAGTTGCCGCTCGAAATGGACTCGGTATCAAACTGTGCGAACGCGTGCGGCCCGAATCCGCCCAACGCCGCGGCCACCGCGGCGCCGATGATCATCTTCGACGTCTTGTGCATCATCTCGCTCTCCACCTAGATACCGGCACCCGCGGTTACGCAGGCGGACTACCGATCGGACACGGACACATGAGCCGGCGCGGCATTTGACGGACGCGTTCCGGCTCCCACCGGCCGGGCACCCGCGCGCCTGCTGTCGTTAACGTTCGACACCGAACTCGGCCGTTACGGGGGTGATCGTCACCGCCATGGCCGCAAATTGAACAGGGGAAGTGGTCGTTGGTCGTGCATCAATCATACGTTCAGAAGTAGTACCGGTTCCGCGATCCGTCTTGGCACTGGAACTTCATTTCCTCCCAGTTGCGCCAGCTCACGTGGCCGTCAAGGAACAGGATGTTCCCACCGGCAGGCTTTTCGCCGCGCATGTGCGCCGTGCGATGGCGCTCGCCGAACCCGCCCTGGGCGCTCTCGAACTTCTCGGGCGGGCCGATGATCGAGTTGACCATGTCGGTCGCGACCTCCAGTTCGGAGCCGACGCGGACCTCCTGCCGCCCGGCAATCGTCAGCGTCTGCTTCTCGGTGATCTTCTCCACGTACTTGCGCCCGTAGAGTAGCACCGGGCCCAGCCCGTTCATCGGGGGCGTCGGCTGCGGACCGGTGCCGCGACGCGGCGGCTTGCGCCACAACATCTGGTAGCCGGTGGCGCAGTGTTGATTCGACCCGGTCGCGCGGCCGCTCGGGTACCAGTAGAGGCCGTCGACGTTCTGCGTGTCGGCGTTGCCCGGGCAGTAGAGCGTGTCGCGGACGGTCCCGTACCGGTTGAGCGCGTCGCGCGTCTCCAGCGGGAGGTCGAACAGCCACGCGAGCGGCGAGCCGTTGGTCACGTGCTGGGGCGTCTTGCCCTTGTACTCGCCCGCGTAGATGAAGATTGCGGCTCCGAGCGTCTTCAGGTTGCTCGCGCAGGCGACCTTTCGCGCCTGCTCGCGGGCCTTGTTCAGCGCCGGGAGCAGAATCGAGATCAGCAGCGCGATGATCCCGATGACGACGAGCAGTTCCACGAGCGTGAAGCCGCGGCCACGGGAGGCGCGGCAGCGCGGCGCGGCGGAACGGGCTCGACTGGCGAATTTCATGCTTAAACTCCTCGGCCGAATTCTTCACCGCGACAACGAACAATCGAAGTGTGCCCTGGACCAACCGCGAAGTTGCTGCCCCGCCCCTCAGCGGCGGTTCGCCGCTTCCTCCGCCTCACACCCAAGACTCAACAGTCGGTGAAAACTCTGTCGCCCGCCCCCGCTTCTTGACGCAGGATCTATCTACTGAACTATATCACCGTGCCAACGTGAAGCTCAGGAGAATTGTGTGCGAATTTTCACGTGGAACTGAGATATTTTGCACCGATGGGTGGCCGTTACTGCGGCAGGTGCTCCGCTCGATAGGAGGCAACGCTGACGCGCCCGCCGGGAGCCCAGCATCGGATTAGCCGGCGTCGCGGGTCCGGCCATCCAACACGGCACGGCGGCGCCCGAGAGCCGGCGGGCGGGCCCTCTGCTGCAGTTCCGCGAAAGGGGGAGGTCAGGGCGGAACGCGAAGCTCCGGGGCAGCCGAAGTCTGCGGCTCGCGGATTAAACACGCGGGCGATATATTCTATTTCTATTGACGAACGTGCAAGCAATCGTTGCCGCAGCCGCCACCTCCGCCGCCGGTTGAACGTTAAGGTCGAGCAGCATGTCCCACAACCCGTATCTACTCTGGTTCTTGTGCGGTGTTGCGGCGGCCGGTTGCGCCACGTCGGGCGGACGGCCGGCGCGGCCGGCAGTGGTGGACAAGCCGCTCATCGTGGCCGCGGCGGACTGGGGTTCGAAGGCGCAGCCGATCCCGGACGCGCGGGCGCACACGCCGAAGTTCATCACGATCCATCACGCCGGCACGCTGTGGACGGGGAAGACGACGCCGGAGGTGTTCGTCCGGAACATGCAGGCGTGGGGGCAGCGGGAGAAGAAGTGGCCGGACCTGCCGTACCACTTCCTCATCGCGCCCGACGGCACGATTTACGAGGGGCGGTCGCTGCGGTACGAGCCGGAGTCGAACACGCAGTACGCGCTGCAGGGGCACGTCGGCGTTGAACTCATGGGCAACTTCGAGCAGCAGCGGATGAGCCCCGAGCAACTCGACAGCCTCGTGCGCCTCGTCGCGTGGCTGGGTCACACGCTCGACATCCCGACGTCGGACATCGCCGGGCACAACGACCGCGTGAACGGCCAAACCGTCTGCCCCGGCCGCGACCTCTACCGCTACATTGAGGACGGCTCGATCCAGAAGTGGGCGGCCGCCCTGCGCGAAGGGCACCGGCCGGAGATCGTCTACCGCGACCCGCTCCCGAACGGCCCGACGACGCGCATCGCGCGGACGGCGCCCGACACCCGCCCGGCCCGCTGACGACATTCCATTAATAACGCGGTGCGGGTAAAGTCGCGCCCGGTCCGCGCCCGCGCGCGGGCGTTTCGCTTACCGAGATTCGCCCCATGTCGATACCGCTCCGACGCAGCGTCATCACCGTCCTGATCCTGTGTTGCGCCGGCCTGTCGATCGGCTGCGCCTCGCGCCGCGGCGTGAAGCCGGGCACGCCGGTCAAGCGTTACGGCGACGAGATCGTGGTGGCGGGGCAGTTGTTCCGCACCGGCGCCCCCGTCGTCCTCTGGACCGACCCCGGCGGCTACGACGCCTATCGCGTGGAGCGGCGGTTCGCGCCGCCCGAGCAGGCGTCGTGGGCGGCCACCACGCAGGCGGCGGCGACGCAGCCGAAGCGGATGCAACTCGACGCGCCCAACCGCTACGGCACGCGCACGAAGGTCCTGACCACGCAGGAGGCCGAGCAGGTGCGCGGCGGTGGGTGGCCGCTGGCGCTCGTGCAGGACAAGGTGGACCAATTCGTCCTGCACTACGACGTGGCCGGCACGAGCGAGCGGTGCTTCCGCGTGTTGCACGACATGCGCGGCCTCAGCGTCCACTTCATGCTCGACATCGACGGCACGATCTACCAGACGCTCGACGTGAAGGACGCGTCGTGGCACGCGACGAAGTCCAATCACCGCTCGGTCGGCATCGAGATCGCCAACCTCGGCGCCTACGCCAGCGGGGAGGTCGACCCGTTCAAGGCGTGGTACGCGAAGGACGACGACGGCCGCACCCGCATCACGCTGCCGAAGTCGCTCGGCACCGGCGTGCGGACGAAGGACTTCGTCGGCCGCCCGGCGCGGAACGAACTTGTCGTGGGCGAGATCCAAGGCTCGCCGCGGCGGCAGTACGACTTCACCCCGCAGCAGTACGCCTCCCTCATCAAGCTCACCGCCGCCCTCTGCACGGTGCTGCCGAAGATCGAGTGCGACTACCCGCGCGACGAGCAGGGCCAACTCATCCCCCACGTGCTGACCGACGCGCAGTGGGAGGAGTACCAGGGCGTGATCGGCCACTACCACGTGCAGAAGAACAAGAGCGACCCGGGGCCGGCGTTTCAGTGGGATCACGTCATCGACAGCGCCCGCAAGCTGATGGGCAAGCCGCGCAAGTCGGCGGCGGGCACGATCCGGAGTGAGCCGCACGGCGGTCCGACGACAGCCCCGACCACGCAGCCGACGGCGCGTGCCACCGCGAAGACGACCGGGGAGGCGATCCGATGAACCTTTCGCGGTCGAGCTTCAGAAGACTATACCTCCCATGCAGCGGACCCTTTGGGGCGACAGCCAAACGGGGCGGAGGGGGCTACGCCGCCCGGCGATTCGCAGCAACGCGAGTGTTGTTGTCACTCGTCGTCCTCTCGCTCCTTCAGACCGGGTGCGCGGCCGCCGGTCGCGGGGCGGCCGCGCCGCCGCCGCCGCCCGCGGGGGCGGAGGCGGCGCTGGCGCGGAGGCTGTCGGAGACGCTGCACCGCCGCGACGACGGCAGCGTCCACTACGGCGCCCGCGTCGTCGACATCGCCTCGGGCCGCGAGTTGTACGCGAGCGACGCCGACCGGCCGGTGCTGCCGGCGAGCAACATGAAGCTCCCGACGAGCGCCGCCGACCTCGACCGCTTCGGCGCGGGCCACGCGTTCAAGACGTACCTCGCGATCGACGGCGACGACCTCTGGCTGATCGGCACCGGCGACCCCGCCACCGGCGACCCGACGATCGCCAAGAAGGCGGGCGGCACGCCCCTCACGATTCTCGACGCGTGGGCCGACGCGCTGAAGCGGCGGGGCGTCGAACGCGTCCGCGGCGATCTCTACTACTACGGCGGCGCGCTGGACGATCAGCTCACGCACCCGTCGTGGAGCAAGTCGTTCCGCGGTGACTGGTACGCCGCGCCGGTCGCGGGTCTGAACTTCAACGACAACTGCATCGACGTCACCCTCACCCCCGCGGCCGCGAAGGGCGCGCCCGCGGCGTTCGCGGTGATGCCGCCGACGGCGGGGGTGAAGATCCTCAACAAGGTCACGACCGGCGCGGGCCCCGAGGCCGCCATCGTGCGCGAGCCGGAAGCGCCGGTGTTCACGCTGAGCGGCGCGGTGACGAAGCGGACGGCGCTGGAGAGCAAGGCCGTCACCGACCCCGCGCACTTCTTCGCCGACGCGCTCCGCACGCACCTCGCCTCGCGCGGGATTCGGATCGAGGGGGAGATCAGGCGCGCGGACAAGCCGCTCGGCGGGTCGCTCGTGCCGCCGGCGGACGCGATCGTCGCGACGCACGAGACGGCGATGCCCGACGCGCTGTGGCGGATCAACAAGAACAGCCAGAACGTCTTCGCCGAGGCGTTCTGCAAGATGCTCGGCCGCCAGCACCGCGCCGACGCGGGGCGCGACGAGCCGGGCTCGTGGGAGGCGGGGGGCGAGGCCGTCCGCGGGTTCCTGCGGCGCAGCGGCATCGACGACGCCGGCCTCGTCGTCGCCGACGGCTCGGGCCTCAGCCGCGACAATCGGGTGACGGCCCGCCTGATGAGCGACCTGCTCGTGCGGATGTTCGCCCACCGCGACGGCGGCGTCTTCCGCGACAGCCTCTCGGTCGCCGGCCGCGACGGCACGCTCGGCAAGCGCCTCACCGACGTCGCCGGCCACGTCTTCGCCAAGACCGGCTTCATCGGCGGCGTGCGCGCGTGCAGCGGCTACGTCCGCACCCGCGGCGGGCGGTGGCTGGCGTTCTCGTTCATCTACAACGGGATCGACGGCAGCGTGAAGCCGTACGAGGCGCTACAGGACGAGGCGATCCGCCTCCTCGTCGCCTGGCCGGACCTTCGGAGCGTCCCCGCGACCGCCCCGGCGACCCGCCCGGCCGTCGCGCAGCAGCGATGAACGGGCTATCCTCCAACGACGCCGCACACGCCCCGGCGTGGCCGCGTGCGTGGGATGTGACAAGGCCCCGGCCGGCGAAGCTTCCTTCGCCGCCCGGGGCCTTTGGTCATGGTCTCCGTTTCGGAATTGCCTCGAGCGACGGCGTCACTTCCGGCGCGTCGATCGGATCGCGGGCCGTCGACGCTCGCACGTCGCACGTCACGGCTGGTCGATGCGCCACTTCGGGTAGGCGAAGTTGCGGAGGTTCGTCAGGCCGAACGTGGTGCCCGCGGGGTTGGCGTTGCCGTCGCCGCCGGGCAGCGACTTCGTCGGGAACGACTCGGCGTGGCCGTCGAGGAACGCGACGTTCGTCGTCTTCTGGCCGTTGTGACGCGCGTTGAGCCGGTTCGCGTTGGTGCTCTGGTGGTTCAGGCCGAGGATGCCGTCGAAGATGAACACCAGTTCGCTCGAGCTCCGCACGGCCGTCACCTTCCGCTTCCCGCGCGTGCCGGCGGCGACGCGTTGGACCCGGCGGTGGGCGATGCTCGTGCTGTTCGGGTCGGACGAGCCGTTGATCCCGTACCACGAGAATACGTTGAGCCCGGGCTGCAGCCCGCGGGGCGCGACCGACTGGTGCAGGTAGCCCATCGCCCCCTGCGCGTCGCGGCGGTTGGTCGGCAGGCCGGTGGAGATCGCGGCGATCCGCGACTCCTCGAGGACGCCGGCGGGGCAGTGGAAGACGTTGTCGACGCTGGGCGGGTTCACCTGGTCGCCGGTCGTCGGGTAGGGCAGGAACTTCTGGGCGACGAGGATCGTCACCCACGTGTCGCTCCACGACCGCCCGTACGGCTCGCCGCCCCGCGGGGTCGAACACGTCGGCGGGGACCAGGTACCCCCTTGGACTCGCTCGTGTACATCGCCGCCGCCATGCCGATCTGGCGCAGGTTCGACAGGCACTTGAGCGTGCGCGCCCGCTCCGCGCGCCTGGTTCAAGGCCGGCAGCAGGATGCTGATAAGAAGTGCGATGATCCCGATGACCACCAGGAGTTCGACGAGGGTGAACCCGCGCGCCGTGAGCTCTTCATGTTCCACCTGTTCCGTCAGTTTCGACCGTCGATGACGCGGCGCGGGCGCGTCGAGGCGCACGCCGCCGGCCGGCCCCGCCGCGGCGGCGGGCGGACCGGCGGTTCTTCGCTGCTCACGCCCGCGACTGCCGCCGCGCCCGTCGCCCGCGGACCAGCAGCGCCCCGCCGCCGAGCGACAGCAGCGCCGCGCCCGGCTCGGGCACCGGCGTGATCGTGATCTGCCCGGGGCTCGTCCGCGGCCCGTAGTCCAGCTCGTACGACTCGGGCAGGACCACCGAGTCGAAGCTGCCCGCGAGCGACTGGTACGCCGCGAGCACGTAGGTGCTCGTGCCGTCGGCCGTGCCGCTGAACGCGAGCGTCTCGATGCCGAACTGCTCGATCGTCAGCGCGCCGAACGTGAGGGTCGGCGTCGACGGGCTGGGCAGGTCCAGGTCCGCCCGGAACGTGCCGCCGTCGGTGAAGCCGGCCCGCCCGAGGACCGTGCCGCCGGTGCCGGTGAGCGTCTGGCCGCCGGTGCTCGCGTTGCCGACGAGGAAGCCGTCGGTCACGCCCGTCACGTCGAGCGTCGCGCCGGCGGCGACGCTGATGCTCGGCGAGCACGATCGGGTTGTTGCCGAACCCGGCGACAAGCTTCAGCGTGCCGGCGTTGACCGCCGTCGGCTTCGTATACGAGCCGTTGAAGCTGTCGAGGAAGGAGTAGACGAGCGTGCCGGGGCCGGCCTTGGTCATCGGGCTCCGGTCCCGTTCAGCGGGCCGGCGAAGTTCGTCGTGTTGTTGTCGACGGTAACGGTCTTGGCCCCGCTGCCGAACACGACCTCGCCGGTGAACGTGAGGTCGCCGGTGCCAGGCGCGCCGAGGGTCCCGCCGGTGGTCAGCGTGAGCGGATTGGCCAGCGTCCGCGAGGCGGCATCGGCCGAGCGGAACGTCGCCGAGGTCACGCCGACCTCCAGGCCGCCGGTGCCGAGGACGCCGTCGTTGCCGACCGCCAGCGTTCCGCCCGTGATGCGGGTGCCGCCGGCGTAGGTGTTGGCGCGGGCAGGATCAGCGTGCCGCCGCCGTTCTTCACGACCACGGTCCTGCCGGCGCCGGAGCTGCTGATCAGGCCGGTGATGGTCGCCGGTTGGGTCGCGGAGTTGACCATCAGGCCGCGGTTCTGGACCCCCGACGCCTGGTACATGTCGAGGTCGTTGGCGAGCGTGATCGGGCTGTCGGCGGTGGAGGCGTTGAGGATGAGCGAGTTGGGGTTGAAATCGGCCGCGGTGCCCGCGACGCCGTCGGGAATGCCCCACGTGATCGTTGCGGGCGTCGCCGCGCCCGCCAAGGTTCACCGTGAGCGGCCCGCCGAACGCGCTGAAGCCGCTGTTGCCCCCGGCCGCCGTCGCCGCCCTGGAGCCGCACGGCGCCGGGCGTGTTGCCGACGGGTCGGGTGAACGTGCCGCTGGTCTCGAACGCGCCGCTCGTGATCGTGAGCAGGTTGTTCGACGGCAGGCCGACGCCGTCGGTCGCCCGCAGGACGCCGTTGGTGATCAGTTGGCCGCCGGTGAACGTGTTCGCCCGGGTGTAGTTGACCACGCCGGCGTTGTACTGCCGCACGCCGACGGTCCCGGTCACGACGACGTCGACGATGAACGCAGAGGTGTTCGAGTTGTTCCCGAACCCGGCGTTGGTCCCGACGAGCGTGAGCGTGTGGTCGGCGCCGTCGGCGCTGCGGAACGTCACCGGTTGGGTGCTCGCGTTTGCGCCGCCCTGGGTGATCTGGTTGAGCGTGATGTTCTCGCCGAACGTCAGCACCTGCGCCGGCGCGCCCGCGCCGGCCGGGTACGTCTTGCCGCCGTAGGTGCCGCCGCCGATCTGCGCGACGTCGGCGGCGTTCGTCCAGCCGATGTAGCCGGTGCCGGTCCACCAGTTGGCGGCGGTTGACGAGAACTCGCCGCTCCCGTAGTCGAGCGTGTTCGTGGTGTCCGGGACCGCATCCCAGTAGTAGGTGGCAGCGCGCCCGTCGCGGGCGGCGAACGCCGCGGCGAACGCCGCAACGGCGACGGAAAGGCGGCGGCGGCGGCGGCCGGCTTCGGATAAAGTAGCGACATTCGGCCGCATCGCGGCCGGGACATGGTTGGACTGCATTTTCTGGCCTCCTCAGACCGTTCGTCCGGATGTGAAAACGGCGACCCGTCTCGCTTCGGCGGCGACCCCCGCGCCGCGCCTCGCGTCGTCCATTTGAAATGCCGGATGCACGAGGACGAGCCCCGCCGGCACACGCGAGATGCACGGGTGGTTCGGGCGTCGACTGCGAATCGACGTGCGACCGCCGAGGCTATCGCGTAGCGGTCGCACGCGTTCGTGCCGACCGCCGACAAAGCCCCCTCACGTTCCGATCCGTACGATCAACGACAATTTCGAGAAATGGGCACGACGCGGTTCGGCGGAAATGAGCCGGGACTCGATGAACCTGCTAGAATGAACCGAAACCGCGACAGGATTGTAGTTAATAACTCGCGTGTTTGAAAGAACAAAGTAAGTAAAAACTGACATCAGCGTGCCCGGCGATGCTGCGTGCCGGCCGCGCCCGGACGGCGGACACAACTTTCCGGCTCGGCGGTTGTAACGGATACGAGGGGCCGGCTGTCCCGCGTGCACGTAACTCAGTGATGGAGCGTCTCCTGTACTCGCACGGCATCCTAATCCGTCTGTGCTCGATCCTGTTGGCGGCGTTCGGCGTTGCCCCCGCCGCCAGCGCCGCCGGGATGACGGCGCCGGCCGCGCCGGCGTCGCCGGTCGCCCTCGATCCGGTCGATTCGGAATTTTTCGAGAAGCGGGTCCGGCCCGTATTGATCGAGAACTGTTACGCGTGTCACTCGGCCAAAGCCGATCAGGTGAAGGGGAAGCTCCTCCTCGACACGCGCGACGGCGTGCTGGCCGGCGGCGCGGGCGGGCCGGCGATCGTGCCGGGCAAGCCGGACGACAGTCGGCTGATCGCCGCGATCCGATCCCTCGACCCCGACCACCAGATGCCGCCGAAGAAGCGGCTGCCCGACGCCGCCATCGCCGACCTGGCCGAGTGGGTCCGCCGCGGCGCGCCCGACCCGCGGCACGGCGGCGCGACGCCGGCCGACGCGAAGCGCATCGACCTCGAACAGGCGAAGGCGTTCTGGTCGTTCCGCCCGCGCCCGGCCCACGTGCCGGGGCCGGCGGTGAAGGACGCAGCGTGGCCGCGGACGGACGTCGACCGCTTCCTCCTGGCCGCCCTCGAGAAGCGCGGGCTGAACCCCGTCGGTGACGCGACCCGCCCGGCCCTGATCCGCCGCGCGACGTTCGACCTGACCGGCCTGCCGCCGTCGCCGGAGGACGTGTCGGCGTTCGTCAACGACCCCGCGCCGCTGCCCGAGGCGTTCGGGCGCGTCGTCGACCGCCTGCTCGGCTCGACGCAGTACGGCGAGCGGTGGGGGCGCCACTGGCTCGACCTCGTCCGCTACGCCGACACCGCCGGCGACAACTCCGACTTCCCCGTCCCGCAGGCCTACCTGTACCGCAACTACGTGATCGACGCGTTCAACGCCGACAAGCCGTACGACCAGTTCCTCCGCGAGCAGATCGCCGGCGACCTGCTGCCCGCGACGAGCACCGAGCAGCGCGACGAGCAGGTGATCGCCACCGGCTACGTCGCGCTCGCCCGGCGTTTCGGGTCGCTCAAGACGCGCTACCCGCAGCACCTGACGATCGAGGACACGATCGACAACGTGGGCCGCACGGTGCTCGGGCTGACGCTCTCGTGCGCGCGGTGCCACGACCACAAGTTCGACCCGGTGTCGGACGAGGACTATTACGCGCTCTACGGCATCTTCAACAGCACGCGCTACCCGTTCCCCGGGATCGAGCTCGATAGCAAGCCGACCGACTTCGTGCCGATCGGCCCGAAGGAAAGCGTCGCCAAGGCCGAAGCCGCCAACGCGCGGTTGCGGGAGGCGAGCGACGAGGTGACGAAGCTCCAGCGCAAGCGCCGGATGATCGCGCGGCGTGGGACCGACGAGGAGAAGAAGCAACTCCCGCAGATCGAGAAGACGATCAAGGACCTCGAGGAGGAACGCGAAGACCTGGTCGACCGCCTGCAGGGGGCCCCGCTCGCGTACGCCGTCTCGGAGGAGGCGCAGCCCGCCGACGCCGCGGTGCAGATCAAGGGCGACCCGGAGGACCTCGGCGCGACGGTGCCCCGCGGCTTTCTGGAAATTCTCGGCGGCCAGCGCCTCGCGCCCGAGGAGGCGAAGGGGAGCGGGCGGCTCCAGCTCGCGAACTGGCTGAGCGATCCGGCCAACCCGCTGACGGCGCGGGTGATCGTCAACCGCGTCTGGCACTACCACTTCGGCCGCGGCATCGTCCGCACGCCGAGCGAGTTCGGCATCCGCGGCGCGCCGCCGGCGCACCCGGAACTGCTCGACTACCTCGCTAACCGCTTCGTGGCCGACGGGTGGTCGTTCAAGCGCCTGCACCGCCTCATCATGCTCTCGCGCGCCTACGCCGTCGCCAGCGACGACG
The DNA here is from genome assembly GCA_030448225.1 of Phycisphaerae bacterium. The sequence goes on along the minus strand of JAUJNJ010000010.1, from coordinate 37,882 downwards.
AACCGACGAACCTGGCGGTCGACCCGGACAACGCGCAACACTGGCGGTTCAACCGCCGGCGGATCGACGCCGAGACGTTGCGCGACACGATGCTGCTGCTGAGCGGCGACCTCGACCCCTCGCCGATGCGTGAGGCGCACCCGTTCCCGCCGGCCGACAAGCGGGAGTTCACCCAGCACCACCCGTTCCGCGAGGCGTACCCGAGCGACCGGCGCAGCATCTACCTGATGGCGGCGCGGCTGAACATGCCGACGTTCTTCGCGACGTTCGACGGCGCCGACCGCAACGCCAGCACGCCCGCGCGCGACAGTTCGATCACGACGATCCAGGCGCTATACTTCCTGAACGACCCGTTCGTCCACGACCAGGCCGACAAGTTCGCCGCCCGCGTCCGCCGCGAGCGCCCGGACGACGCGGGGCGCGTGGCGCGGGCGTTCGAGCTGGCGCTGGGCCGCGCCCCCTCCGACGACGAGGCGGTCGCCGCGATCGGCTTCCTCGACGGCTTGCGCGAGCGGTACCGGCCGCCGTCGCGCCACGGCTCCGCGGCGGGCGAGGCGTCGCCGGGCGGGCCGACGGGCGCGGCCGACGAGGCGGCGTGGTCGAGTTACGCGCGGGTCCTGTTCCGCATCAACGAGTTCATGTACGTCGACTGACGGATCGCCCGGCCGCGATCGCGCCGCCGCCGCCCGGCACCGGTGCCAACGGCGCTCACGTCCCAGTTCAACGACATGCCCGCGACACGGCCCCAGGAGGCTTCGCCCCGATGAATCACGCACCGCGCTTCAGCCGCCGCAACATGATCCGCTCGATGGTCGGCGGCTCGATTCTCCTGCCCGGCCTCCTCTCCGAACTGCGCGCAGGAGCCCGCCGCCGACGCGCTCGCCTCCGCCGCCGCGGCGACCGAAGACCTGCTCGCCCCGCACAGCCGCACTTCGCGCCCAAGGCGAAGCCGCGTGATCTTCCTCTTCGCCACCGGCGGCGTCTCGCACATCGACACGTTCGACCCCAAGCCCGAAACCGGTAAGGGGAAGAACCGCGGCAGCATGTGGGGCTACAGCGCCAACAAGCGGTGCGGCACGGTCGTCAGCGACCTGTTCCCGCAGGTCCGCGAATGCATGGACGACGTCTGCCTCATCCGCTCGATGAAGTCCGCCCACTTCGACCACTCCGAGGCCGCCCTCGGCATCCACACGGGGTCCGCCACGTTCACCCGCCCGAGCATGGGGTCGTGGCTCAGCTACGGGCTCGGCACGTTTAACAAAAACTTGCCCTCATTTGTCGTGATCGCGCCGGAGCTGCCCTACGGCGGCACGCAGGTCTACGCCAGCGACTTCCTGCCCGCCCACCACCAGGGCACGCGCGTGATCCCCGGCGCCACGCCGATCGCCAACCTCCGCTCGCGCAGCCCGATGCCCGGTGCAGGAGGCGGAACTCGGCCTCATGGAGGCGTTCAACCGCGGCCACCTCCAACAGCGCGCGGCGACTCGGCGCTGGCCGCGCGTGAAGGCGTTCGAGACGGCGTTCCACATGCAGCAGGCGGGGCCCGAGGCGTTTGACGTCGCCGCCGAGTCCGACGCGGTCCTCTCCCTCTACGGCCTGAAGCGGGGCGAGACCAAGGGCTTCGGCTGGCAGTGCCTCGTCGCCCGCCGACTCGCCGAGCGCGGCGTGCGGTTCATCGAACTGATCGACACCGGCTCCAACAACCGCAACGCCGCCAACTGGGACTCGCACGGCGACATGGCCGACCACGAGGTCCTCGCCCGCAGCGCCGACCAGCCGATGTCCGGCCTGATCCGCGACCTGAAGATGCGCGGCATGCTCGAGGAGACGCTCGTCGTCTGGGCGACGGAGTTCGGCCGCACCCCACGATCGAGGGCAAGAACGGCCGCGGCCACCACGGCGTGCTTCTCGGTCTGGATGGCCGGCGGCGGCGTGAAGGGCGGCATGGTCCACGGAAAGACGAACGAGATCGGCTCGAACTCGAGTCCGACGCCGTCGAGGTGCACGACCTGCACGCGACGATCCTGCACCTGATGGGCATCGATCACGAGCGCCTTACCTACCGCCACGCCGGCCGCGACTTCCGCCTCACCGACGTCCACGGCCGGATCCTCCGCGAGGTCCTGGCGTAGCCCCGCCCGAAGTCACGCGCACCACTCCGTCACCGCGCGCCCTCCTCGGCGGACGTTACCGAACGCGAGGAGGACCGCGCGCGAGTTCCGCTCTTCCGCCCCGTGCGGACCCCTTTGGTCACCGTCCACGCTTTCGTCGCGTCGACAGCGCGGTAGCGACCTCCGATGTGAGGGGCCGTGGAGCAGGCTCCCGGAAAGTTCGAAGACTGCACAGTGAGTCGAGCGTTGGACGGCGGGCGTGACAGCGCGAGGCGCAACCTGTCATCCCGAACGGAGCGGTAGCGACCTGAGGGATCTCAGGAGCGCATACGCTTCCCCACCCCGGGATGTATCGGCTGTCGCTCCTCGGGGTGACGGGGCGAGATAGCCGCAGCGGCTACACATGCCCATGAAGCCCTCCGGGCGGGGGCGGGAGCGCTGGGTGGATCCTCCCGCCGCGAGTGCGTGGCCGGCTGCTGACGATTCCTATCCCGTCGATGAACCTCGCCTTCGCGCCCGAGATCATCAATGCCACACCTCGCCGCCGGTGCGGTCGAGTTTCCAGGCGACGATCACCTCGCCGTCGGCGAGGCCGCGGATGCGGTCGGCGTCGGGCCCAGCCGACGCCGGACGCGCGGTACCCTTCGCGGTAGAGCCACCGCCGCGCCTCTGACCGGCCGCGGTGCGGGGCGGCGGCGGGGAACAATCGGGCGCCGCAACGCCTGCACGTCGACGAGCACGTAGTAGTAGGTCGCGGAGGGCACGGTGCGGCGCTCAGTGAGGGGACGCGTGGGAACCGGTGACGAATCGCGCCGGCGGCGTCCGCGGCGGCGGCGGCGGCGACGAGTTCCGGCAGCGCGACGCGGTCCTCGAGCGACGCGGCGGCCCGCTCCGCCTTTTCCGCGGCCCGCTCGATCACGTCGAGCCACCGCGCGACCTCGGCCGCGCCGTCGGCGCACTACAGCGCATCGACGCCGAGCCGCAGGCTGTTCATCGCCGTGTCGAGCCGCGCGCCCGCGACCGCAAAGGTGTCCTCACGTGCCGACATGCGGGGGATAATGCTCAGAGCGCGCGGGCCGACAACCGCAAAAATTCTCGGGCCGCGCTCGACGCCGCAGGATCGCGGACCTCGCTCGCGCGACGAGCGGTCCGTCGCCCATACGTCGACGGGTCGCATCGGCGGAAGGGCGCCGGATGCGCCCGTTCGTCCGGCGTGCGTTCCCGGCCGCCGCCGAAGCGTTTCATCGAGAAATACATCGAGTCGCGGGTCCGCTCCATGCACGCCGTGGCTTCTCAGAGCCTGCGGGTGATCGATGACGCTTCGTCGGACCTGTAGTGGCGACGCCTGCGTCGCGTTGTGCGCAGCCACAAGTCGTCCGCGGGAGGTTCGGCGCTGCCCGTCGACCGCGACGCATGCGTCGCCACTACAAGGTCACCCTCGAGGCAGTCGTCGCCGACGATGCCGCCGGCGTGTCGGCGTGTCATCCTTCTCCGTGCCGCCTCGGTGTCTCCGTGCCTCTGTGGCGGATCTTCTCCGTCGTAGAGCACCAGCGCGTCAGGAGTGGCGGGTTGATGCGGCACCGGCCGGGCGCGGTCCTGATGTTCACCGCGTCGGCTCCCGCCGGGCCGGCGCGCCCGCGACGATCGGCAGGGCCATCACGTCGCCGTTCATCGAGCCCATGTAGACGCGCTGCTCATCGGCGGCGGGGGAGCCGAGGAGGTGGCCGGGGCATGCGGTACTGCCAGGCGATCGCGCCGTCGGCGGCGCGGATCGCGTTGACCGTGCCGTTCACGTTGCCGATGAACACGTGCCCGCCGCCGAAGCAGAAGCTCGAGTCGTAGATGACCGAGCCGGTCTCGGCGGTCCAGCGGAACGCCGGTGTTGGCGTCGACGCAGAAGACCTTCCCCTCGTCGGCCAGCGCCGCCGCGTAGACGTAACCCTCGTGGAAGAGGGGCTGGAATAGCCCATCTTCTTCCAGTCGACCTGCCACGCCTCGGTGCCGTCGGCGATGTTCAGCGCGTGGAGGATGCCGTCGTTCGTGCTGACGTAGACCTTGCCGCCGCCGACGGCCGGCGCGGTGATGGCGGGCGGCGAAGGCGCTTGAAGTTGTCGAACCGCTGCTTGCGGCCGAGCTCGAGGTCCCACAGCAGCTTCCCGCTCGCCGCGTCGATGCAGCGGAAGTGGTTGTCCCACCCGCCGACGAAGAACCGCTCGCCGTCGGTGGCGGTCTTGCTCTGGAACATGTTCTTGCCCGGCACCGTCCAGACGACCTTGCCGGTGACGGCGTCGAGGCCGTAGATCTTCGTGTCGGTCGTGCCGACGCAGACGACGCCCTTCGCCACGTTCGGCCCCGCCAGCACCGCGCCGCCGGTCTCGGCCTTCCACTTCACGCTGCCGTCGGCCTTGGCGACGGCGTAGACGAAGTGATCGGCCGAGCCGAAGTAGACGGTGTCGCCGTCGACGTGGCAGGCCGAGAAGATCGGGCCGCCGGTCTTCACGCGGTACTTCTCGGCGCCGTCGGCGGCATTTATTGCAATCACATCATTGCCCATCGACGAGACGAACAGCGTGTCGCCGTCGCGGACGAGTTGCGACTGCACCTCGCCGCCGACGTTCACCTCCCACGCCGGCGCGACGCCCGGCAGCGTGACCGACACCGGGATCTGGTACGCCCGCCCGTCCGGCAGGTCGGCCTGCACCGTCACCACGTGTTGACCGGGTGCTAAGCCTTTTGTCGGGATCTTCGCCTGACCGCCTTCGAGCGGCTGCGGCTTGTCCGTGCCGAGGCGGTATTGCAGGGTGCCGCCTTCCGGCGCGGTGGCGGTCACGGCGATCGCGTCGGCCGTCAGCTTCGCGTCGGCCGCCCACTCCGGGGCTTGCTGACGCTTGAGCGGGATTGTCATGAGGTGCTTCGTCGTCCGCGCGACCTTCTCGTCCGGGATGCTCTTGTCGCGCACGAGGTCCTTCCCCGCTGCCTTCTTCGGGTCTGGGATGGAGCAGCTTACTGATCCGCATCTCGTCCTTCGTCACCTCGATGAGGTTGTACGAGCCCTGGTAGAGCCCTTCACCATCGTCGCGCACGCCGTTGATGCTCCAGTCGATGTCGCTGTGGCCGTGGCCCTGGAGCCAGAGGACGACGTTGTACGGGCGGACGACATCGAGCAGTTTCGGCTCGTTGTCGACCTGCACCGACTCGCGCCGATCCAGTGGTGAAAGCCGATCACCACCGGCCGGTCGGGCCCGACCTTCTTCAGGTCGGCGGCGAGCCAATTGAGCGACTCCTGCGAGAAGTGGCCCCAGTGCTCGAGCAGCACGGTGGAGTCGAGCGTGACGAAGTGGACGTTCTCGTGATCCCAGCTCTCGTAGAGCGGCCGGCCGGTGCCGCGCGTGTCTCCTTGCCGCGCGGGTTCCAGCGCACGTCGTGGTTGCCCGGCGTGGGGTAGATCTTCACGCCGCCGAGGTGCTTGATCGCCTGCTGGTACATCTCGTACTCGGCGTCGGTGCCGTACTCGCAGACGTCGCCGGTGTTGATCGCGAACGCCGGCGCGGGCGAGAGCTTGGCGATCTCGGCGAACATCTCGGCGTTGATCACGTCGTTCTTGCCGGCGCGAAGTGGGTGTCGGAGCAATGGACGAACGTGAAGTCCGCGCGGGCGTGACCGGCGGCGAACGCGAGGCAGACGACGAGGGCCGAGACGAGCCGGCGGCCGGCGCTTGGGACGTGCTCAAGATCAATTCTCCTGGTTGGACCGACAGGTACTTTAACTTGTCCGACGCCCAGCGGCGACGGCAGCTCCGCTGCCGCCGCGAGCGCCGAACGACGCCGTCGCCGCGAATGATCGTCCATACGGACCACATTCCCGTCCGGACGGTGAAGGTCCCCGAGAGGCCGTGCGGCTCTCTCCTCGCCCCGTACTCGCGGGAGAGGGCGGGGGTGAGGGGATCTCGCCGCGGACGTGGCGGACTTGGGACGCCGGTTCAGGCGATCGATTTTGCAAGCAGATTACACCGAGCGGTCCGCAGCGGCGCCGGCCCGATGCACGCCGGCGCCCAGGCCAAGCTGCACGCGCGCGCCGGCGACCGTCGCACGGGCCAACGTCGTGCCGTATAACAGCAAGTTGATTCGACCCACGTTCAACCTCCGGCCACTGCCGACAGTGGAGCCCACCTCATGCGAGCGATCATCCCAGCACTCCTGTCGCTGCTTCTCATATCCCCGTTCGCGCCCGCCGCCGAACTGCGCGTCGGCGCCGCCGCGGTCGTCATCACGCCGCCCGAGGGGACGCCGATGGCGGGCTACTACTCGCTCCGGTCGGCGACGGGCGTACACGACGACCTGTACGCGAAGACGATGGTGGTGGAGCAGGCCGGCGCGCGGGTGGCGCTCGTCGTGTGCGACCTCATCTCCCTGTCGCGCCCGACGGTCGAGGCGGCCCGCCGGCGAATCGCGGAGGTGGCCGGCCTGCCCGGCGAGCGCGTCATGATCAGCGCGACCCACACCCACACCGGCCCCCGCATGAGCACTGGGTCGGCGCGCGACGCCGCGTTCGGCGGCCGGGCCGACCTCGCCGGCCAGTACAACGACGCGCTGCCGGACCTGATCGCCAAAAGCGTAAAACAGGCGATCGACCGCCTCGCCCCCGCGAAGCTGATGGCCGGCCGCGGCCAGGCGCCGGGGCTGGCGTTCAATCGCCGCAAGCTCATGAAGGACGGCACGGTCGGGTGGAACGTGAAGCGGCCGAACGCCGACATCGTGCGACCCGCCGGCCCGACCGACGCGGACGTGCCGCTGCTCTACGCCGAGTCGCTCGACGGAAAGGCGATCGCCACCTACGTGAACTTCGCGATCCACCTCGACGTCGTCGGCGGCACGGAAATCTCCGCCGACTTCCCGCACCCGCTGGCGACGCACCTCGCCAGGGCGAAGGGGGCCGACATGGTCACGCTCTTCTCGATCGGCACGGCCGGCGACATCAACCACGTCGACTCATGGAAGGGCGGCCCGCAGAAGGGATTCGACGAGGCCGAGCGCATCGGTGCCGCGCTGGCGGAAGTCGTCACTAAGTCGTACCCGCAGCTACGGCCGATCAACGCCTACGCGCCGCGCGTGCGGAGCGAACGCGTGACGCTCGCGCTGCCGCCGGTGACCGACGCCGAGGTGGCCGAGGCCCGGCAGATCGCCGTGAAGTTCGGGAAGGGCGCGCCGGGCACGGTGGAGAAGGCGCGGGCGTTCAAGGTGTTGGACGTGGCCGCCCGCAAGGGCAAGCCGCTGGAGGTGGAGGTGCAGGTCGTGGCGCTGGCGGCGGACGTGGCGATCGTGTCGTTGCCCGGCGAGATCTTCGTAGAACTCGGCCTAGCGATTAAGCAGGGCTCACCGTTCGCGCACACGACGATCGCCACGCTCGCCAACGGCTCGATCGGCTACATCCCCACCGAGCGCGCCTATCGCGAGGGGAACTACGAGCCGCTCAGCGCCCGCTGCGCCAGCGGTTCGGGCGAAAAGCTGGTGGAGGTCGCCCTGCGGCTGCTGAAGGACGCCAAGGCGAACCCGACGCCAGCCGCTCAGGCTGCGGACCCGAAGAAGTAGCGCCGCGACTCGCGCCGCGCGCCGGTGACTTTATCCCGCCGTCGCACCGGGCCGTTTCCACCACCACGGCCGGTCCGGGCGCATCCGCGGACTACGCCGACCGCAGCACCTCGACCGGCCGCGTGGCGAGCGCGCGGGCGCTGGCGGCCAGACCCGCGATCACCGCGAGCGCGACCGTGATCGCCGCGGCCGCGGCCGTCTCGAAGAACTGCGGCGACCAGGGCAGGTCCATCACCTGCGTCAGGACCGCCCACGCGAGGATGCCGCCGGCGGCGACGCCGACGAGGGCGGCGACGGCGCCGGTCAGCGCGTACTCGATCGCGAAGACGGCGGCGACGTCGCGGCGCGTCATGCCGATCGTCTTCAGCAGCGCCACCTCGCGCGCCCGCCGCGCCTGCGTCGCGGCGACGGTGCCGCCGAGCACGACCACGCCCGCGATCACCGTGAATAGCCCCAGCGCCCGCACGGCCACGCCGAGGTTGTTGAGCACGGCCAGGACCTTGTCCATCACGTCGCGGACGTGGATCACGGTGACGTTCGGGAACGCGCCGACGATGGCCGCCTGCACGCGCGGCAGGTCGGCCGGGGCGATGCGGGCGACGGCCACGCGCCTGCGCGCGTCGTCGAGCGGGCCGGGCTCGGCGAACAGGAAGAAGTTGATGCCGAACGTGCGCCAGTCGACGGTGCGGAGGCTCGTGACGAGCAGGTCGACCGGCACGCCCTGCACGTCGAGCGTGAGCGTCGAGCCGACGCCCACGCCGAGGCGCGCGCAGTTCTCCTCGATGCTGACGCCGTTGCCGCCCGGCGTGCCCGACGGGAACGCCCCCGCCGTCACGCGGTTGCCGCGCGGCAGGGCGTCGCCGTAGGTGATGCGCTCGCGCGTCAGCCCGCGCCGGCTCGGCCGCGGCTGCTCCCGCGGTCTGCCGCCGTCGCCGTCGCCGTCGCCGTCGCCGGTTCGGTTGTCGTCGCCGCCCGCGCGGTCGCGGTTAGCCGCGTCGCGGCGGTCGTCGCGGCGCTGGCGTTCGAGGAGTTCCGAGACCGGCACGCCCTCGACGGCGCCGAAGCGGGCGGTGACTATCGGCTGGGAGTTGATGCCAATCGCCCCCTCGCGGCTTCAACATCTCCTCGATGCGCGGCCACTGGTCGGGTTGCACGTCGACGAGGAACGTGCTCGGCGCGTCGGCCGGCAGTTCGGCCCGGAGTTGCTCGCTGAGGTGGCTCGACGACGCGCGTGGCGAAGACGAACGTGACGCCCATGCCCATCGCCACGATCGCGCCGACGGTGGCCGCGCTGGCGGGCGAGGTGCGCCAGCCCGTGGCGGAAGGCGCACGCCGCCCGCGTCGCGCGGCAGCAGGCGGGCGAGCCGGCTGACGCCCGCGGCGGCGGCGGCCAGCAGGAGCACGACGCCGACGAGGCCGGCGGCGAAGATCGTGCCGTAGCGGAGCGACTCCGCCTGCGCCGTCGCCGCCGCCCACACGCCGCCGAGCACGAACGCCGCGCCGAGCCCCGCGCCGCCCAACTCGGCCGCACGGGTTCGGCGCGCGCGCCGCAGCACGCGCACCGGCGGCACCCGCCGCAGCCCCACGAGCAGCGGCAGCGTGAACACGACCGCCACCGCCAGCCCGAGCAGCACGCCGCGCACGATCGCGTCCGGCTGCCACGGGCGGATCAGTTCCGCCGGCAGGAGCCGCCGAGCATCTTCGGCACGCCCCAGTGCAGCGCGGTGCCGAGCGCGCGCCGACGACGCTGGCGACCAGCGCCAGCACCACCACCTGCGCGAAGTAGAGAACGACGACCTCGTTCGGCCGCGCGCCGAGGCAGCGGAGGATGGCGATGTCGTCCATCCGGCTCGCCAGCCACGCCCGCGACACCTGCGCCACGCCCACGCCGCCGACGAGCAGCGACAGCAGGCCGACGAGCCCGAGGTACCGGCCCATGCGCTCGAAGCTCCGCCGCAGCGCGGGCTGCGCCTCGTTGAACGGGCGGACGTTGTAGAACTCCACATCCGGCAGGTCCGCCTCGATCCGCTCCTTCAGTCGCGTGGCGTCGGCGGCGGTGGCGGCGTCGGGGAGCTTCAGCAGCGCGCGCGGTACTGCACGCGCGCGCGCGGTCGAGCAGCGCGGCGCGACAGCCCGTCCGGCGATAGGAACAGGCGCGGCCCGAGCGTGAACGAGATGCTGAGCTTGTCCGGCTCCTCCAGCACGCTGCCGGCGATCCGGAACGCGCGCCGACCTTCAAGCTGTCGCCGATCTTCAGCCCGAGGCGCGACAGCAATTCGGGCGCGGCGACCACGGCGTCGGCGGACAACAGCTCCGCCAGCGGGCGGGGCGGGTCGAGGCGGAGCGTGCCGTAGAACGGGTAGCCGCCTTCCACGACCTTCAGCTCGGCCAGTTGGCTCGCGTGCGACGTAGGCGCGACGACGACGCTGACGAACTCGCGCACGTCGGCGCGCTCGATCGTCGCGGCCCGCGGCCGGCGGCGGTGGCGTGGCGGGCGAGGATCGCGTCGAGCTGCGCGAGCGGCCGCCGCCCTCGACGATCACGTCGGCCGCCATGAGTCGGCGGCCCTCGGGCGCTGATCCCCTGGTTGACGCTCGCCGACAGTCCGGCGACGACGACGACCGCCGCCACGCCGACGGCGATGCACGCCATGAACAGCGCCCATCCGCCCGCGCGACCGCCGCGACTCGCGCACCGCCAGCCGCGCGCGTAATGGGCGATCTTCATCGCGCGCCCCCCGCGTCGCCGTTCGTCGCACCCGTGGTCGCGACGAGTGGCTCGGCTCCCGGCCCCGCCGTTTGCCCCGTCGCCCCGATACCGCGGCGGCTCGGGCGATCGCGGCGGCGGGGTCGACGAGGCGGCCGTCGCGGAGGCGGATCACGCGGTCGGCCAGGTCCGCCAGCGCGGGGTCGTGCGTCACGAGCACGAGCGTCGTGCCGTGGTCGCGGCGGAGGCCGAGCATCATGTCGAGCACGACCTGGCCGTTGGCGCTTGTCGAGGTTGCCGGTCGGCTCGTCCGCCAGCAGCACGGCCGGGTCGGGCGCGAACGAACGCGCGAGCGCCACGCGCTGCTGCTCGCCACCTGAAAGCTGCGACGGGTAATGATGCCCCCGGCCGGCGAGGCCCACGCGCTCCAGCAGTTCCGCGGCCCGCACGCGGGGCGACGGCCCGCCGAGCAGTTCCACCGGCAGCATCACGTTCTCGGTCGCGGTGAAGTTGGCGAGGAGGTGGAACGACTGGAAGACGAACCCGACCTTGCGGCGGCGGAGCAGGGCGAGGCGGTCCTCGCTCATCGCCTCGATCGCCTCGCCGTCGATGCTCACCCCGCCGGCCGACGGGCGGTCGAGGCCCGCCAGCAGGGCCAGCAGCGTCGACTTGCCGCACCCCGACGGGCCCATGATCGCGACGAACTCGCCGCGCGCGATCGACAGGCTGACGTCGTCGAGCACGGTGATCGTCTTGGGGCCCGAGCGGAACTGCCGGGTGAGGCCGCGGGTTTCGATGATCGGGGAAGCGTCGTTCATTCGGGCGTCCGGGCGCGCTACCATGTGCCAGTTCCTCCAGGAGCCCGCGCCGCGCGGGAACGCGCTGTGGCGGGGGGACGGTCGCGGCCGTTGTGACGCGCGGGCCGCGGATTGTAGCGTCGGTCGGCGAACCGGAGCACCGGGACACCATGATGAAAGCGAGAAACGTTTGTAACGCGCTGCTGGCGGTGCTGCTGGCGCTGGCGATCGGGTGCGACGCCCCCGACGACAACGCCCCCACGGCCGCGGGGAGCAATGCGTCGCCGCCGCAGGCATCGGCCGGAGGATCAGCGGCGGCCGTGGCGCCGGCTGGCGGGGGATCGAAGGCCGGCGCGGCGAACCGGGGCGAGCGGGCCGCCGGGCCGCCGCGCGTCGTCTTCCTCGGCGACAGTCTGACGGCGGGACTCGGGCTCGAGGCGGACCAGGCGTTCCCGGCGCTGCTGTCCGATCAGTTGCGGGAACAGAACCTGCCGGTGACCGTCGTGAACGCCGGCGTCAGCGGCGACACCACGGCGGGGGGACTGCGGCGGCTCGACTGGCTCCTCCGGCAGAAGCCGGACGTCCTCGTCGTCGGCCTCGGCGGCAACGACGGGCTGCGCGGGCTCGAGCCGAGCGCGTCGGAGGAGAACTTGCGCGCGATCGTTCGCAAGGGCCGCGCGGGCGGCGCGTCGGTGCTGCTGCTGGGGATGCTCATCCCGCCGAACTACGGCCCGGAATACACGACGAAGTTCCGCGAAATCTACCCGCGCCTCGCCGCGGAACTGAAGGTGCCGCTCGTGCCGTTCGTGCTCGAAGGCGTCGGCGGCGACCCGCGCCTCAACCAGCCCGACGGCATCCACCCGACGGCCGAGGGCCACGAGGTGATCGCGAGGAACGTGCTGCCGCTGCTGCGCGAGATCGTGAAGAACGAATCGGCCCGACCGGCCGCCGCACCCGGTGAGCCGGCCGCGCCGCCGGCGGCACCCGCCGATGATCGCGGGCAATGAGCGAGCGCCCCGGCACGGCCGCCGCCGTCGCGAACGGGTGTGCGGTCCCGCTCTCCTGCGCCCAGCGGCGAGGCAGCACGGAGTGTCCTCAACGCGGGGATACCACCGAAATAGCGTCCCACGATAAGTGGAGACGACCGGGCGTCGCTTTGATTACCCGTTCCACGACAGCGGCCGCGCGTTGTAGTTTGTGCGCATGCCCGTCACTGCAACCGATCCGCTCAAAATCATCGCCGCGATCCTCCTGCCGCCGCTCGGCGTGTTTCTGGAGGTCGGCCTGGGAATGCACTTCCTGCTCAACATCGTCCTCACGCTGCTGGGGTTTATCCCCGGCATCATCCACGCGCTCTACGTGATCCTGAAGAAGTAGCCGTCGCGGACGCTGCGTGGCGGCGGCGGGGAAAATCCCTGCGGCACGGCCGGCCCGCCGACGTCCCGCCTTGCCGCTTCTACGATTTCGCCGCGCCCGGTAGCATGGGCGGGTCATGCGACCTGCTGCCCTCGCGCTTCGTGCCGTCGTCGTCGTCCTCCTTGTCCTCGCCTCCGCCGCCGCGCCGGCCCGTGCGGCCGACGAACTGCTCTACCGCGTGGGCGTCGCGGAGGTGGACATCACGCCCGACTACCCCGTCCGCCTCAGCGGGTTCGGCTTCCGCCGCAACGAGTGCGAGGGCGTCACGCAGAAGATCTGGGCGAAGGCGATCGCCATCAGCGGCGGCGGCGGCGCTACGAACGGCACCGACGCGCCGGCCGTCCTGCTCACGGTCGACAACCTTGGCATTCCGGACTACATGACGCGCGAGGTCGCCGCCCGCCTGCAAAAAGCGGGGAAGCTCGACCCGGCCCGCCTGGCCGTCACCGCCACGCACACCCACACCGCGCCGATGCTCACCGGCGTCTGCCCGACGATCTTCGGCGGCCCGATCCCGCCCGAGCACCAGGGGCGCATCGACCGCTACACGCGCGAGCTCACCGATCACCTGGAGAAGGTGGCCCTCGCCGCACTGGAGAAGCGCGAGCCGGCGGACCTTGAGTTCGGCACCGGCGCCGTGGACTTCGCCAAGAACCGCCGGACGAAGGGCGGCCCGGTCGACCACGATCTGCCCGTGCTCGCGGTGCGCGGGCCCGGCGGCAAGCTGCGGGCCGTCTACACGAATTACGCCTGCCACTGCGTGACGCTCTCGCACAATAAGATCAGCGGCGACTGGGCCGGCTACGCCCGCGAGATCTTCGAAAAGCAGCATCCGGGCGTGACGATGATGACGTCGATCGGCTGCGGCGCCGACTCCAACCCCGACTCCGATCCCGTCGGCGACCGCGTCGACGTCGCCGAGCGGCAGGGCGGGCAGATCGCCGCCGAGGTCGCGCGCCTGCTGGGCGGCGGGCTGAAGCCGCTCGCCGGTCCTATCTCGACAAAGCTGAACCGCATCACGCTCCCGTTCGACACGCACCCGACGCGCGAGCAGTTCCAGGAGACCGCCAAGCGCAACGACGCCACCGGCTACCACGCCCGTGTGCAGCTCGAACGGCTCGACCGAGGCGAGAAGCTCCAGACGGACCTGCCGTACCCGATCCAGACGTGGACGTTCGGCGATCAACTGGCGATGGTCTTCCTGCCGGGCGAGGTCGTCGTCGATTACTCGCTTCGCCTCAAGCGCGAGTTCGACCGCACACGGCTCTGGACCACCGCCTACGCGAACGACGAGCCGTGCTACATCCCGTCGGAGCGCGTGCTGAAGGAGGGCGGCTACGAGGGCGAGGGGGCGATGGTCTACTACAACCGTCCGACGAAGCTGGCGCCCGGGCTGGAGCAGAAGATCGTCGACGAGGTGCACCGGCAGTTGCCCGACTCGTTCCTCGCCCCGAAGGGGACCGAGGGCGTGCCGCCGCTCACGCCGGAACAGAGCCGCCGGAGCATCCGCACGCGGCCGGACCTGGACGTCGAACTCGTGGCGGCCGAGCCGCTGGTCACGTCGCCGGTGGCGATCGACTGGGGCGGCCGACGGCCGGCTGTGGGTCTGCGAGATGTTCGACTACCCCGCCGGCGCCGACGACGACGGGGCGGCGGCTACGCGTGAAAATTCTGCGCGACACGAACGGCGACGGCCGCTACGACGCGGCGTCGATCTTCCTCGACAAGATCCCGTTCCCGACCGGCGTCACCGCGGTGGGGCAGAGCGCGCTCGTCTGCGCCGCCCCGACATCCTCTACGCCGAGGACACCGACGGCGACGGCCGGGCCGACAAGATCGAAAGCAAGCTTCACCGGCTTCGAGACGACGAACTACCAGGCACGCGTCAACAGCCTCTCGCTCGGCCTCGACAACTGGGTCTACGGCGCCAACGGCCTGCTCGGCGCGCGATCATGGGCGGCGGCGGCGGGCGCGCCGCGGTCGACATCCGCAACCACGACTTCCGATTCCGCCCGGCGGGCGGGCCGGTCGAACCCGTGACGGGCCTGACGCAGCAGGGGCGTGCGCGACGACTGGGGCGCTGGTTCGGGTGCAACAACAGCCAGACGCTGTTCCACTACCCGCACGAGTTGCGGTACCTCCAGCGCAACCCCCACGTCGCGCTGCCGCCCCCGTCGATCGTGCCGCCGGCGGATTACGACGCGGGGCGGATCTACCCGGTGAGCCGCACGCTCGAGCGGTACAACGAGCCGGGCAGCGCCAACCGCGTCACGTCCGCGGCCGGCCTTGGCATCTATCGCGACGTGCTGCTCGGCGACGCGTTCGCCGGCAACGCGTTCGTCGCCGAACCGGTGCACAACCTCGTGCACCGGATGATCATAAAGGGCGGCGACGACGGCGCGCTCACGCGGAGCCGCACCGGCGGCGAGCGGGAGTCGGAGTTCCTCGCCTCGACCGACAACTGGTTCCGACCCGTGCAGGTGCGCACGGGGCCGGACGCGCTCCACGTCGTGGACATGTACCGCTTCCTCATCGAGCACCCACGGTGGATCCCCGCCGAGCGGCTGGCGCAGATCGACGCCCGCGCGGGGGCCGACAAGGGGCGCATCTACCGGCTGAAGCCGAAGGGCAAGCCGCTGCGCGACGTGGTCGACCTGACGCGGCTGGCGACGGCGGACCTCGCCGCCCGCATCGACTCGCCGAACGGCACGGAGCGCGATCGCGTTCACGTGGAACTGATGACGCACAGACGGTGCCGCGGCCGCACCGGCTTTGGCCCGACTCGCGACGCGCCACTCGCCGCAGGTGCGCACTCCAGGCGTTGGCGGCCGTCGACGCGGTGGGGGCGGTGACGCCGAATCTTCTAACGAACGCGATAACGGACGCCGATCCGCACGCGCGCACGCGTTGCGCCTGTGCGAGCCGATGCTCCGCGGCGGCGGCGCGCCGGCGTTGCTCGTCGAGGCGCTGCTCGGGCGGGCGGACGATGAGTCGCCGCTCGTCCGCCGCCAACTCGCGTACACGCTCGGCGAATGGGCCGACCCGCGGGCCGCGCCGCGCGGGCGCGTCTCGCCACCGCCGCGCTCGGCGACGCGGAGATGCGAACCGCCGTTCTGGAGCGCGGGCGGCCGGCACGGCGCGGCCGTGCTCGCGGCCGTCACCGCCACGCCGCCCGACGCGGCCGGGCGGGACGCGTGGGTGGTGCCGCTCGTGGCCACGGCGGCGGCGTCGGACGACGAGGGCCTGCTGGCCGCCGGCTCCGCGCCGTGCTGCCGCCGCCAACCGTCGCCGGCCCCGCCCACTTCTCGGCGCGCTGGCGGCGGTGGGCGACGCGCTGGCTGCAAGCAACTGTCGCTCGTGGGATACGTCGAGCGGAATGTCGCGGTGCACGACGTGCGGCCCCAGGTGGCGCGCGCTGGCCGAGGCGCGCGCCTCGCGGCGGACGCGGAGGCGCGCCGCAGGTTTGCGCGCGTCGCCGCCCTTCGCGTGCTCGGCCGCGGCGATGCTTCGCCGGACGAGTTGGACCTGCTCTGCGACCTCGTGACGGGCGTCGCTGAAGAGCCCGTCCGCGCCGCCGCCGTTGAGGCGCTGCGGCGGCAGCAGGCGGCCCGTGGCGACCCGCCTTCTCGCGGCCGCGGCAACAGACGTCACCGGCGCGCGCGCGGACGTGGCGGCGCTGCTGCTGGGCGCGGGACGAGTGGGCGACCGCGCTGCTGACGGCGGTCAGGGATCGCCGCGTGCAACCGAGCGAACTGTCCCTCGCGGATTGCCAGCGGCCTCGTCGCGAGCCCGAACGCCGCCGTCCGCGCGCTGGCCGAACAGGTCTTACGCGCGGCGGGGAAGACCGCGCGGAGCGTGCTGGCGCGGTACGAATCGGTCCGGGCCCTCTCGGGAAAACCCGACGCCGGCGCTCTTCGCTGCGCTGCGCGACCTGCCACGCGGCTCGACGGCGCCCGGCCACGCCGTCGGCCCCGACCTGTCGCCGTTGCGGACGCGCGACGTCGATTACTTCGTGAAGAACATTCTCGACCCCGGTGCCGTCGTGGAGCCGCGTTTCGTCAACTACGTCGTGGAAACGAAGCGGCGGCCGCACGCTCGCCGGCGTGATCGCGTCGGAGACGGCCGCCGACCTCGTCCTGGCCACGGGCGGCGGCGGGGCCACCGAGACGGTGCCGCGGGCCGACGTCGCCTGCATCCGCGCGCGCGACCGCCGTCTCGATGATGCCCGAGGGGTTCGAGGCCTCGCTCGGCCCGCAGCAGATGGCGGACCTCGTCGCGTTCATCCGCTCCGGCGCGCAAGCCGAAGGAGGTCGCCGGCAATACGCCGCGACCGGTCGACCCGGATTCTCGACGGCTCGCTCATGCTGCGGGCGGACGCGGCGGAGATCCGCGGCGACCGCATCACGTTCGAGACCGCGTTTGCGAACGTCGGCTTCTGGCACGGCGCCCGACGATCAGGTGGCGTGGAGCGTGCGCGTCCGCGAGGCGGGCCTACACCGTCCACCTCGACTACGCCTGCGAGGCGGCGTCGGCCGGCAACGGGTTCGTGATCGAGTCCCGCGGGCGTTCGCTCACGGGGACCGTGGCCGCGACCGGGCCCGATTGGAGCCGGTACCGCCGCGTCGCCGTCGGCCGGATGCGACTCGACGCGGGGGAACACCGAATCGTGGTGCGGCCCGCCGGCCCCGTCCGCGGCGCGCTGATGGACCTCTCCGCGCGTGGCCCTGACTCCACCGGGAAAGCAGCCGGAGTGGGCGACGCCCGCCGCGGCCGGCAGCAAGTCGGCGGAACGACCGAAGGATGCGCCGTCGCTCGCCCGGCTGATCCTCGACGCCGCCCGGCCGGAGGCGGAGCCGCCAGGCGATCATCGACGAGAATCCGCGCCGCGGCAGAGTTTATCGCGGAAATGGCACGCGACCTCCCGCCGGGCCCGCCCGAGTACGAGCGCATCCCGTGGATCTGGCGCGTCGCGATCGCCTGCGGCAAGCGGGATGACGCGGCCGAGACGAAAGCCGTTCTCCGCCGCCTCCTGCCGCAACCGGGCAAGCCCTGCGGGACTGGCAGGCGGTCGTCATCGGCGGGGGGATCATCAACGGCATCAGCCAACAGAACGCGTGGCCGGCCGAGCGGATCGCCGAGATCATCGGAAACGACGAGCCGCTCGCGAAGCGATGGCGGCACGCGCTCGACCTCGCGTCAGCGATGGCGGAGGACGCGAAGGTGCCGACGGGCACGCGCTACGACGCGCTCCGCATGCTTGGGGTCGAGCCGTGGGGGAAGCGCGGGATGCAGTTGGCGAAGTACCTCGCGAAGGAGTCGCACGCGGACCTGCAGATGGGCGGGGTTAGTGGCCTTGCGGACGTCAACGCGCCCGAGGCGACTGCCGCCCTGATCGCGGCACTCCCCGGCCTGACGGAGCACAACCGCGGGCTCGCCCTCGACGCGCTCCTGCGCGACGTCGGCCGCACGAATGCGTTGCTCGACGCGATCGAGAAGCAGCACGTCGAGCCAGCCGTCTTGGGCGAGGACCGACGCAAGGCGCTGCGGTCGCACGCGGACGAATCCGTACGGCGGCGGGCGACGTCACTGCTGGAGGACGCGTCGTCCTAGTCCGGGAGTTGCCGCTCGATCAGTCGAATCCAGCGAACACGTAAGCCCACAAAAAGATAATCCACCGCGGAGGGCGCGGAGGGAACGCCGGACGATGTTCCTTCTCCTCGTCCTCCGCCCCTCTGCGGCACCAAATTCCGAACGGCTGGTTTTATCACTACGCGGCAACGCGGCAACCGCTTGGAATTTGGCCGCATCGGCGGGCCGAGCCCACGCGTGTAGCGATCGATTCCGTTCTACGCTTTGGACGTCGGCGGCGGCGAGTTCTTCGGGCCGCCGCCTTGGTTGATCGTGGGCGGGACGACCTTCGTCATGTGCTCGGGGGCGGCGTCGCGGCCGGAGGCGTCCTGGCCGCGGAAGTAGTCCTTCTGCCAGCCGTCGGGCTTCACCTCGCCGCGCGCCTTCTGCTCGTGGAACTTCCGCCGCGAGTCGCTCCACTCGTGGTACGAGCGGGCGACGTCCGGGTCGTCGCCGAGCTTCATGTAGGTGACCGACGCGCGCTCGAGGTCGGCGCACGCGTTGCGCGCCAGCGGGATCGCCTGGAACAGCGGCTCGCCCGCGTCGAACCGCACCGGCACGCCGGGCGCGGTCATCTTCCAGTTCATCGTGAACGACATGCTGACCCAGTCGCTCTCGATCAGGGCCGTCAGCGGCTGGACGTTGGGCTTGAAGTAGTTCGCCGGCCCGATGATCAGCAGCCGCGAACCGGCCGGCTTCGTGCGGAAGAGGAACGGCGTGTTCCACGTGATCACGCCCTCGCCGAACTGGTTGTTGATCCACGGCCCCCAGACGCCCGGCGCGTCGTCGAACAGGAACTGGATGTTGTTCGGCTCGCGCCGCCCGGCCCAGTAGGCGGTGAAGCCGACGGGGTTGTGGACCCACCAGCCGGTCTGGTTGGCGATCGTGAGCGGCAGGCAGCGGTAGGCGTAGCGGTTGGGCGTGGCGTCCATCCAGTCGCGCCGCCACTCGGCCCACGACCAGTCCCACCCGGTTCCGTCGACTCGGTTCTTACGGAACAACGTGTCGTCGGCGATCTGGTAGATCCCCACCTCCAGCGGGGCGGGCGCGGCGGGGGCGGCGGGCGCGGGGGGCGTGTCTTGCATCACGGCGAGATTATACGGAACCGCTCTGCTCCGTGCGCCCCGACCGAACCGACGCCGCCTGCGGCTTAGCGAACCAAACCGGCGCGGAAGCGCCGCGATCAAATGGAATCCGTCATCCGCAGACCGGCCCCGAAAGTCCACGCCACGCGCGCCTCTCCGACATCCCGAAGCATCAGATCCGTCCTCTTCTCATCTCCAGGGACTCCCTCTGCGCCCTCGGCGCCATCCGCGCCTCAACCGAATCAAAGAACGGGCCCTTCGGGCCTGCGGCTAAAAGGGCTGCAGGGTATCCGGATGGGATCGCAACGACACTCGCGCCTGCCGCTCACGCGGATCGGAGGACGTCGCGCACGACCTCGCCGTGGACGTTCGTGAGTCGGCGCTCGATGCCGTTGTGGTAGAAGGTGAGCCGCTCGTGGTCAATGCCGAGCAGGTGCAGGACGGTGGCGTGGAAATCGTAGGTCGTGACCGGCTTCTCGATCGAGGCGTAACCGATCGGGTCCGTCGCGCCGTAGGCGAAGCCGTGCCTGAGGCCCGCCCCGGCCAGCACGTTGGTGAAGCCCTGCGGGTGGTGGTCGCGGCCGCGGTTGATCGTGCCCTTGTCGGACTGGGCGAACGGCGTGCGGCCGAACTCGGTCGTGATCAGTACGAGCGTGCTGTCGAGCAGGCCGCGCTGGCGCAGGTCGCGGATGAGGCCCGCCACCGGCCGGTCGACGCGCAGCGCCTCGCCGCTGTGGCTCTTGTACCCCTTGCCGAGGATGTCGTCGTGCGCGTCCCACGAGACGCCGTCGCCGGTCCACACCTGCACCATGCGCACGCCGCGTTCGATGAGCCGCCGGGCGGCGATGCAGTTGCGGGCGACGTCGCGGCACTCGTCGCGGTCGAGGCCGTACAACTGCTTCACGTGGTCCGGCTCGGCGTCGAGGTCGGTCGCCTCGGGGATCGTCTGCTGCATGCCGGCCGCCAGTTCGTAGCTGCGGATGCGGGCGGCGAGGGGATCCGTCTGAGTCTGGCCCTGCAGGTGCATCTCGTTCAATCGCCGCAGCAGGTCGCGCCGCGCCGCCTGCCCCTTGGCGCCGAGGCCGCTGGCGGGTTGGAGGTCGAGGACGGGCTTGTCGCCGCGCGTGTTGAACGCCACGCCCTGGTGCTGGGCGGGGAGGAAGCCGCTCGTCCAGTTGAACGCGCCGCCGGCGGAGTTTGGGATGCCGCGGGCGTCCGGCAGGACGACGAAGCTCGGCAAATTCTCCCGCGCGCTGCCGAGGCCGTATCTGAGCCACGCGCCCATCGACGGGAATCCCATCTGCCGGAAGCCGGTGTTCGCCTGGTAGGTGCCGGGGATGTGGTTGGCGGTCTCGGCGACCATCGAGTTGATGACGGTGAGTTCGTCGGCGACGCCCGCGATGTGGGGGAACAGGTCCGAGATCCACAGCCCGCTCCCGCCGCGCCGGGCGAAGCGGTAATGCGCCTTGTGCAGCCGGCCGACCTTGCCGAAGAACGCGTCGGCCTTGCCGATGCTCTTGGGCATCTCCTCGTCGTGGTACTTCTCGAGTTCCGGCTTGTAGTCGAACGAGTCGACGTGACTCAGCCCGCCGCCGAGGTAGATGTGGATCACGTGCTTCGCCGCCGCCGCGTGGTGCGGCAGCGGCCGGTGGATCGCCGGCGCGGGCGCCGCGCGCAGTTGCCCGTCGCGCGACAGCAGGTCGGCCACCGCGATCGCGCCCATGCCGAACGCGGCGTGGCGGAAGAAGTCGCGGCGCGTGACGCCCTCTCGAGAACTCGGCTCACTCATGATCGACGTCCCTCACGCGGGTGAAGAATTGTACCACGGAGGCACGGAGGCACGGAGGTAGGAAGAGAACGAAGACGGAGGATGGAAGATAGAGGATGGTGGAACATGTCGGTGCCAGAGGCGCACCTCGTTTTCCTCCATCCTCCACCTTCCGATGTTCCATCTTTCTCCGTCTCTCCGCGTCTCCGTGGTTCAACTTCTTTCACAACCAAAGTGGCTAATTGACGAACAGGAACTCGTTCGCGTTGAACAGGACGAGGCAGAACTGCCCCAGGCCGTGCTCGCGGACGAACGGGGCGGCCAGCGCGGCTTCGTCGCGCGTCGGCGGGCGGCATAACGCCAGCCGGTACGCCCGCTCCACCTGGCCGGGAACGTCGTCGTCGCCGGCCTCCTTCGCCGCGCGCTTCGCGAAGCGGTCGGCGCACTGTTCCATGAACACGTTGTTGAGCATCGACAGCGCCTGCACGGGCGTGATCGACAGCGTGCGGCGGGGGGTCATCACCGACGGGTCGGGGCAGTCGAGCGACTCGAGCATCGGCTGGCCGCCGGAGCGGGCCCACAGTCGGTAGACGGTGCGGCGGCGGGTGGCGTCGGAGAACTCGTTCGTCGGCTCGGTGAAGCCGTGGTTGTTCGAGACGAACTCCACCTTCATGTCGCGGTAGCTCGGGCCGCCCATCCGGCGGTTGAGCGCGCCGCTCGCCGCCAGCGCCGCGTCCCGGACGGCCTCGCCGTCGAGGCGCCGGCGGTTGAAGCGCCACAGCAGGCGGTTGTCGGCGTCGACCGCCTCGGCCCGCGCGTCGCGCACCTGCGACGCCTGGCGGTAGGCGGCCGATGTCATGATCAGGCGGTGCAGGTCCTTCGCCCGCCAGCCGCCGCGCACGAAGCGGACGGCGAGGTAGTCGAGCAACTCCGGGTGCGACGGCCGGCCGCCCTGGGTGCCGAAGTCGCTGGGGGTGTCGACGATTCCCTGGCCGAAGTGGTAGTGCCATACGCGGTTGACGAACACGCGGGCGGTCAGCGGATTGCGCGGATCGGTCAGCCACTCCGCGAGCTTCGCCCGACGCCGCGCCTCGGGCGCGTCCGGCGGCAGGCCGAAGTCGGACGGAAGTCCGCCGGCGCCGAGCGCCGCCACGCCTGCGGGCGACACGACGCCCTTCGGGCTGTTGAGGTCCCCGCGGTGCAGGTCGTTCGTCACCGGCGGTTGCTGCGAAATCGGCACGTGCAGCGCGCCGGTGAAGTGCAGGCTCGCCAGTTCCTCTTGGAGCGCCTTCCGCTTCGACAGCAGATCGCCGTGCCGCGCCCGCTCCGCCGGCGACGCCTTGGCGAGCAGCGGCTCGGTCGCGGCGCTCCCGACGTCGCGCGAGCCGGAGTCGAAGTTTCGGAGAACCGTCGCCTCGTCCAGCGCCCGGCTGTAGAGCGCGACGAAGTGGAGCCGGCCGTCCCACGCGCGGTCGCCGGTCAACTCGTCGCCGAGGCCGAGCCGGAACGAGTCGTCCCAGTTCGAGAGATCGCCGCCGATCGACCGCTCGGCGACGCGCCGGCCGTTGACGTAGAGCCGCGCCGCGCCGTCGCCGCCGAACGTGTAGACGACGTGCGTGCGTTCGGCCTTGGCCGACCCGCCGGGGCTCCTGAGCGACGGCAGACCGTTGGCGTCGGTCTTCGTCGTGCGCAGGCGGACCTCGTAGCCGGTGCCGTCGTGGCCGAGCGTGAAGTTCCGGCGGCCGGAGTCGAGCGACAGCGTGACGATTCGCGCGGGCCCGGCCTGCTTCGCCTTCGCGGGCGTCAGCCACGCCTCGAGCGAAAACGCGCCCGCCGCCTTCGCGGCCCGCACGAACGTCAGCGGCGGCTCGGCCGACGCCCACCGCGGCTTCGCGCCAACGCGCAACTCGACCCCGCCGGCCGCGCCCGAGGCGTCCGCGATGGTGACCGCCTTCTCGTCATCGATGCGATAGACCGCCTCCACGCCGTCGATCGCGTCGGCGCTCGCCGCCGACTCGCCCCCGGGCGACTTTCGTATCTTCGCCTCGACGTTGGCCAGCGCCTCGCTCACCGAGTTCAACTCGGCGCGGACGGTCGCCTCCCGCTTCGGGTCGCGCGAGAGCGCGACGTTCTCCCGCTCCTTCTCCGCCTGCGTGACGCCGGCCAGCAGGGCGGCCACCTGGTAGTACTCCTTGCGCGCGACCGGGTCGAACTTGTGGTCGTGGCAGCGGGCGCAATTGATTGTGAGCCCGAGGTACGCCTGCCCCATCGTGGCGACGAGGTCCTCCAGCGCGTCCGCACGCGCCACGGCCTTCATCGCGCCCGATCCCTCGAGGTGCGCGACCTGATCCCACGAGCCGACGACGTGGTAGCCGGTGGCGATGACCGCGTCGGGGTCGCTCGGGTGAAGCACGTCGCCGGCGATCTGGTGGCGGACGAACTCGTCGTACGGGAGGTCGCGGTTGAACGCGCCGATCACCCAATCGCGGTACCGCCACGCGTTGTCGCGGATGCGGTTGCGCTCGAAGCCCTGGCTCTCGCCGAACCGCACGACGTCGAGCCAGTGGCGGCCCCACCGCTCGCCGTAGTGGGGGGAGGCGAGCAGGCGGTCGACGAGTTTCTCGTAGGCGTCGGGGGCGGAATCGTTCAGGAACGCCTCCACCTCCTCCGGCGTCGGCGGGAGGCCGGTCACGTCGAAGGTGGCGCGGCGGATGAGCGTGAGCGGGTCGGCCGGCGGGGCGGGCGACAACCCCTTGGCCTCGAGCGTGGCCAGGACGAAGCGGTCGACGTCCGTGCGCGGCCAGTCCGACCGTTTCACCGCGGGCACGGCCGGCATCGACGGCGGCCGGAACGCCCAGTGCGCCGCCGCTTCGGGCTTTGCCGCCGTGCCGTTCGCCGCCCCCGCGCCGGCCGCGGCGCAGGGCAGCAGGGCCAGAAGCAGCGCGGCGACGCGCGGTGCAACACACTTCGTCATCGTGATCGTCCCCGCCAAGGGCCTGACGTGCCGCCGGGGTCGCGGTCGGCCCGGCCCTTATCCTACCGGACTGGCGGGTCGCCGTTGCGTCGTTGTGGCCGGACGCCGATGCGCCGGAGACGAGACTTCATCGGCCCGCATTCAGGCGGCCGAAGTACACGCGCTTCGGGTCGACCTCGCCGCCGTCGATGCCGCTGTCTTTGAAGTACTCGGTGTTGTCGCCGACGCCGTCGGTCGAGCCCTGGGAACTGCGGTAGGTGAAGCCGACGCGCTTGCCGGCGCGCTCGGCCCACTTCAGGAACACGACGCTGTGGCCGCTCTTCTTGCGCCAGAACTGGAGGAAGTCGCCGGGCCGGGCGTCGTCGACCGCGACGCGTCGGCCGATGCCGAGGCGCTCCATCGCGACGGCGCACTGCTGCTCGGTCGCCTCGGGTTCCCCGGTCGCGCCGTACCACTCCTTCTGGAATCGCTTCACCTGCTCGACCGTCTTGCCCGACAGCAGCCCCGCCTCGCCCGCCGCCCGCATGGCAACGGCGAACGTGAAGCCGCAGCAGTAGGTGCCGTCGGTCCCCCGCGCCAGGATGCGGGCGTCGCCGAAGCGCACCTCCTCCGGCGTCCCGGACCCGGCCCACTTGCGGTTATAGCCGCCGCCGTCGGGGAACGTGCGAGCGATCGCCTCGACGTCCACGGCCTTAGCGTCGTCGCGGCCAGCGGCGAGGGCGGTTGTTCCGAGGGCGACGAAGCACAGGATGAGAACTTCGCGGTAGGTGATTGAACGCATCAACCATAGTCTACCGACCGGTGCGGGAGACGTCGTCACTTATCTCGATGCCGATGACAGTGATAGCCGGCGGGCCACGCGGCGGGTCCCCGCGCCGGATCGACGGCGCATCGGTCGGGCGTCGAGCCTTGCGACATCGGGCACGGCCGCGGCTGACATCAACCGTCGCGGGTTGAGGAGGATTCGTGCACGTCCACCTGGTTCCCGCCGCTGTTCGCCATTCGGCTTCGACGACCAGACCACGACCGGGCGATCCGCCTACGCGCGGCTGCGCAGTTGGAGCGGTTTTGTGACGCCGCCGCCGCCGCCGGGCTCCGACGGCACTCGCCACCCCGCAGCCACCGGCGGGCGTCGCCGGAACTGGACAGCGGCGGCCCGCCTCTTGCAGAATGATGGCCGGGCGGCGCGGGCCGCCGGGGTCGGTCGTGAAAGGTGGCGGTGATGGGCGAGCGTGAGATCCGGGAGAAGTACGGCGGCAAGCTGGCGAAGGCGATCAACCGGGCGATCCGGGCGGAAGTCGCCGGCGGCAACGACGCGCTCGACAAGCTGACCGCGCTCGCCGGCGACGCGCGGCACAGCGGGTGGAAGACCAAGGCCGGCGAGGACACGCCCGAGGCCGTCGCGTACTTCCGTCACCGGCGCCAGGTGCTCGACCGCATGGACGCCGAGGTCCGCCGGCGCTGGGGCGTGCCGCCGGACAAGTCGCCGAGGTGAGCGCGTCCGCCACTTCCGCCAGACCGTTCGCACGTCTCCGCAGCGAACACGCTCCGGCGCGGCCGCACGCAGCACGACCTGTCGGAGGGGTCTGAATCTCCTCGTAGCAGCGCTGGGGCGCATGTCGTCCTGAGCGCATCCAAGGATCACACGGGGGTCTCGCGAGGCCCGTCGCAGCGCTCGGCATCACCGGAACGGTCGCCGCTGCGGGGAGCCGTAACCCGCTCTCGCGGGGGATCGGCCGACCGACCCACCAAGGTTTCACGTCGCGTTTTCGTTCTTGCACGTTGCTCGAAACGCAAGGTGCGACGCGGACATCGCCCGCCCGCTGCCGCGGTCCGCTGCCGCGGTCGTGCGGCGGTTCGCAGAAGCCCGTGCTCCTTCTCGCGGCGCGAGTCGGGAAAGGTCCTCGTGACCGAGCGGGTCAAGTGATCACGTCGCGGATGACGCGGCCGTGGACGTCGGTGAGGCGGCGGTCGACGCCGTTGTGGCGGAAGGTGAGTTGTTCGTGCTCGATGCCGAGCAGGTGGAGCACGGTGGCGTGGAAGTCGTAACAGGAGGTGGGCGTGACCGACCGCCACCCCCACTCGTCGCTCTGCCCGTAGCTCGCCCCGGCCTTTGAGCCGCCGCCGGCCATCCACCCGACGAACGTGCCGCCGTTGTGGTCGCGGCCGCCGGCGTTCTGGCTGAACGGCTGGCGGCCGAACTCGGTGTTGAACAGCACGAGCGTGTCGTCGAGCATGCCGCGGCTCTTCAGGTCCGCCAGCAGGCCGGCGGTCGGCTTGTCGACCTGCGACGCGATCGCGGGCAGCTCGGCTGCGACGTTGTTGTGATTGTCCCAGTTGTTCGACGGCCCGGCCGCGCCGCTCCAGAGTTGCACGACCCGCACGCCGCGCTCGAGCATCCGCCGGGCGATGAGGCACCGCTTGCCGAACTCGGCGGTCGCCTTGTCGTCCAGGCCGTACAGCGCCCGCGTCGCCGCGGTCTCGCGGGCGAGGTCGAGCACCTCGGGCGCGCTCAGCTGCATCTTCGCCGCCAGTTCGTAGCTGGCGATGCGGGCGTCGAGGCGGCTGTCGCCGGCGTGGCGGTCGGCGTGGGCGCGGTTGAGGCGGTCGAGCAGCGCGGCGCCGTCGGCCTCGCTCTGCGGCGTGATGAACGCGGCCTCGGGCGGGGGGAACAGGTCGTTGATCGGCGCGGGCGAGCCGGCGCGGATCATCGTGCCGGCGTGGGCGACCGGCAGGAACGCCGACGTGAAGTTGCCGAGGTTGTTGTACGGCAGGCCACGCGGGTCGGGCATCACCACGAAGGCGGGCAGGTTGTCGCTCACGCTCCCCAGCGCGTAGCTGACCCACGCCCCCATCGCCGGGAACCCGGGCAGCGTGAACCCGGTGTTCATCATGTAGGCGGCCGGGCCGTGCACGTTCGTCTTCGACGTCATCGACATCAGGAACGCCATGTCGTCGACGTGGCGGGCGAGGTGCGGGAAGACGCTGCTGACCCACCGGCCGGTCTGGCCGTGCCGCTTCCACTCGAACGGGCTCTTGAGGACCGGGAAGTCGCCCGAGCCGGTGACCGACTCGACCTTCGCGCCGCCGCCCGGGTCGAAGCGGCGCCCGTGCAGTTCGTCGAGCCGCGGCTTGCGGTCGAACGTGTCCATCGGGCTCATGCCGCCGTTGAGGAAGATCTGCACGACCCGCTTCGCCCGGGCCGGGTGGTGCACGCCCGACGGCAGCGCGGCGCCGAGGCCGGCCCCACCCGCGGCGGGCGCGGCGGCGAGCAGGCGGTCGCGCCCGAGCAGGTTCGACAGCGCGATCCCGCCGAGGCCGCCGCCGACGTGCCAGAGGAAGTCCCGCCGCGACGACGCGGAAGGTCGCCCCGGGCCGGGGCAGTGGGTGGCGGACAATTTAGTGGATCGTGCCATGGATGACTCGTCCGCAGCTTACCGCGGCCGCAGCGGATCGGTTACTTGAAACGGCCAGAGAGACGCGCCGATCTGCTCCATTCGTTCTCGGTCTCGACGTATCCTTTCCCGTCGTCCCGCCACGCTCGCGTTCCCGCGCGCGGCGGTTCACGGTCGGCAGATCGTCCGCCGCGCCGTCAGTTCACGAACATGAACTCGTTGCTGTTGAGGATGAGGCGGCAGGCGTTGGCCATGCCGTGCTTTGCCGCGTACGCCGCGACGGCCGCCCGCTCGTCGGCGGTGGCGGGGCGGGCGAGCGCGAGGCGGTAGGCCTCGTCCACCTGGGCCGGCAGGTCGCCGGGCCTCGCCCGCGTCACGCGCGCGGCGAAGTGCTCGCTGTAACGGACGACGAAGCGGTTGTTCATCATCGACAGCGCCTGCAACGCGGTGACCGACGTGCTGCGCGCGGGCGTGAGCTGCGACGCGTCGGCGCAGTCCATCGATTCCATGAACGGGTCCGGCACCGTGCGGAACAGGAACCGGTAGACGCTGCGGCGGCGGTACTCGGGGCGGTCGGGATCGAAGCCGTTGTAGTCGGCGTCGGCCGTGACGTGCACGCCCGGCTTCTCGACGAACTGCTTCGCCGAGGGCCCGCCCGCCGCCGCGTCGTCGAGCAGGCCGCTGACGACGAGGATCGCGTCGCGGACGGACTCGGCGTCGAGCCGCGCGCGGTTCGCGCGCCAGAGCAGCGCATTGCCGCCGTCGATCGCGGCGTACGCCGGATTGTGGTCCGACGCCTGGCGGTACGTCGCGCTCGTGACGATCAGCTTGTGCAGCCGCTTGAGCGACCCGCCGTTCTCCAGCAGCGTGGCGGCCAGGAAGTCGAGCAACTCGGGGTGGCTAGGGCGGCCGCCCATCAGGCCGAGGTCGTTGGGCGTGTCGACGATGCCGCGGCCGAAGTGGTAGTGCCAGACGCGGTTGGCGATCGTTCGCCAGGTCAGCACGTTCCGCTCGTCCGACAGCCACCGCGCGAGTGCGGCGCGGCGGGCGGCCTCGTCGTCGGGGTTCGGCAGCGCGAACGTCGGCGACAACCCCTGCACGCAATCGAGGCCGCCGGGCCGCGCCGGGCCGAGCGGCTGCGACACCTCGCCGCGCTTCAGGATCGACACCGTGCGACACCCGCGGGCGGGGGCGAACTTCTCCTGCGGCGCGAAGTCCGACGCCGCGGCGTACACCATCCGCGGCGGCGGGAGCGCGGCAAGTTGCTCGTCGACGTTCGACCGCATCGCGTGCAGCGCCAATTCCGCGCGCTGTGCGTCCGTGCGGGCGGTGGGCGCCGCGCGCAGGATCGCATCGATCGCCGACGGCACCGGCGTCACGCCGAGCGGCGCCGGCGCGCTCGTCACCGACAGCCGGGGCCGGCCGATCAGGTGGCGGTCGCCTTGAAACTGCTCGAGCACGATCGTCAGCACGCTGCCGCCGGGGTAGGCGGCGAGCGGCTCCTTCAGTTCGAATACCACCGCGTGCGGCTTCGATACTTCGGGGTGCACGCCCCACGAGGTGGCGGGGTTGCCGTCGATCGCGTGGGCGGCGGGCCAGCCCGTCTGGTCGAAGTCGGCAACGGCGCGGGCGATGACCGCCGGCTTCGGCGCGGCGGCGCCGACCCGCGGCGACAGGACGGCGCGGAACTCCGAGAGGTGCAGGTTGCCGTTGTCCTGCCGGCCCGGGCCGCGGTGGGGCAGCGCGTCATCGGTCAGCACCTCGAGGCGGATCGCGGTGATCGGCTCGGGCCCGGGCTCGAGCACGATCGTGTACGTGTCCTTGTCGGGCGCCGCGCCGCCGAAGAGGAGCGACCGGTCCGCCTGCTTGGCCGGCCGGGCACCGCCGGCCGAGACGAACGTGGCGGGGTCGAGCACCGTCCACGCCTTCTCCCGCGCCGCCAGCGACCGCTCCCACGCCGCCGCTTCCGCCTGCGACGCGGGCGACAGGAGCATCGCGGTGATCGTAATGGGCGGGGCGTCGAGTTCGTTCTTGCGCTGTTGCAGCGCCCGGCGGGCGCGGTGGACGTGCGGGTCGGGGTCGTACGGGCGGTCGGCGCGGTCGACGCCGGCGAAGCACGATTGCAGGTTGTAGTACTCGGCCTGCGTCACCGGGTCGAACTTGTGGTCGTGGCGGCGGGCACTCCGATCGTCGTGCCGGCGAACGTGGCCATCGTCGTCGTCAGCATGTCGTCGCGGTCGAGGTTCTTCGCCACGCGGCTTGTCGAGCGTGTCGTCGACGATGCTCATCTGCGAGCTCTCGTCCCACGGCCCGGCGGCGATGAACCCGAGCGACGATCCCCTGCGGGTCGTCCGGGTACAGCACGTCGCCGGCGAGTTGCTCCTCGACGAAACGCGCGTACGGCTTGTCGTCGTTGAACGAGCGGATCAGGTAGTCGCGGTAGGGCCACGCGTGCTTGCGCTCGCGGTCCTGATCGTTGCCGTGGGTCTCGGCGAAGTGGACGACGTCCATCCAGTGCCGCGCTTCCAGCGGCGGCCGTACCGCGGCGACGCCAGCAGGCGGTCGACGACCGCCTCGTACCGCGCGCCGGCCGCGGCGTCGTTCACGAACGCCTCGACCTCCGCCGGCGTGGGCGGCAGGCCGTGCAAATCGAAGTAGAGCCGGCGGAGGAGCGTGCGACGGTCCGCCGGCAGCGGCAGCGCCATCCCGCGCGACTCGAGCGCGGCGAGGACGAACGCGTCGATCGGCGTGCGCACCCGCCGCGTTCTTCACCGCGGGCACCGGCGGCTTCGACAGCGGTTGATACGCCCAGTGGCCGCGCGGATCAGGCGACGTGCCGGCGGGGGCGGCGGCAGGAGGGGACGGATTGACGGCCGGCCGTGCCGGTTCGGCGGCAAGGACGACGGCGGGAATCGCGATGGCGAGGAGCGACAGCACGCCGCCGAGCGGTGCGTTGACGACGGCTCGACGGTGCGGTTCGCATGGGCCACGTCCTCCTTCGCACCGCCGTCGCCGCCGCCGGTCTTCACGCTCGACCTTCGAGCCGGCCCGCTGCGGCGGCACGGCAGACGTCGGCCCGCGCTCCGGCGCGCGGGGAGGTCCGATAACAGCTACCGGCCATTCTCCCCGTCGGTTGCCGGAAAAATGCCCCCAGATCGTCACCCGCCGCATGTCGCATCGTCGGCGGAGCCCGCGGCAACTGGGATAGAGAACGACCGAAACGCGCGGCTGACGATGAATCCCGCTCGACTTGCAACGACGCCGTCGCTGGTCTCGCGACGGCGGGCATCTGCCGGTGTTCTATCAAGAATTCATTTGTCGGAAAATATCGCGAATGATATCTTAGGGAATGTCCCGTTTGCCCTTGGCGGATCGTGTCGGCTGGTGCCGTCGCATTCGAGCGGGCCTTCGGTCCACGTCCACAGCGGAGGTCAGCCGTTCGCACCTCGCTCGCGTCCTTGTCCTCGAAACACCGTGGGTCGCCGCCGCGATCGTAGTGGCCGCAGTGTCAGTCGCGCGGCGCGTCCGGCTCGTGACGTGATGCGTCGCGATGTTCGTCCGGTCGCCGGCGGCGGTGGGAGTCGCGGGCTCAACATGCGAAGACGGACGTCGGGCGGGTCGGGGCGAAGGGGCTGAAGCGTTCTGCCGCGGCGAAGGGGTCGGCTGGTGGCGTCGAACGATTGATCGCGCGTCGCGGCGCGGGGGCGTGCCGGATCGATGACCCGCGTCGGTGTTGCTGCTGCTCGTCGGTGTCGTACACCTCTTAAACGAAGGATCACCTCATGGCGGTGCGAACCCAGTGCAAGCGTCGCGGCGGGCGGGCGTTCACGCTCGTCGAGCTGCTCGTCGTCATCGGCATCATCGCGTTGCTGATCAGCATCCTGCTGCCGGCCCTGAACCGGGCCCGCGAGTCGGCGCAGCGGACGAAGTGCCTGGCCAACCTCCGCTCGGTCGGGCAGATGTGCTACATGTACGGCAACATGTTCAAGGGCGCGATCCCGATCGGGTTCAGCCACTCGCGCGACACCGGCACCGCCAAGGCGTTCCAGGACAACTACGACCTCGCGCGGCGCGAGGGCGGCGCGGCGCCCAACGCCACGATCCGCTACATGGGCCTCGGCCTGCTGTTCCCGGCCGGGCTGATCACGCCGGGGTCGGGCGAGGCGTTCTACTGCCCGTCGATGAGCGCCGAGTACATGTTCCACAGCTACGACTCGGACCTCAACCCGTGGCTGAACCGCCTCAACACCGCCGCGCAGGTCCGCTGCCGCTCCGGCTACAGCCAGCGGTCCTGCGACCCGACGCGCGACCGGCCGAGCGTCAACGCGCGCGGCGTGGGGTGGTCGGCGAGCGGCGTGTGGCACGCGATCGACGCGACGGCGAGCAACGGCCGGACGCCCATGATGACCTTCGCGAAGCTCAAGAACCGGATGATCGTCAGCGACATCATGTCCACGCCCGACCGCATCCGCCTCTACGGCCACAAGAAGGGCCTGAACGTGCTCTACGCCGACGGGTCGGCGAAGTGGGTCTCGTCCGACCACATCACCAATGAGCTCAACGCCCTCACCCGCTTCAGCAACGCCGAGAACGCCGACGTCGAACGGCTCTGGCTGCGGCTCGACGAGGCGCCCTGAGCGCCGCGATTGGCGCCGCCCCCCATCATGCCGGCTCGCCGGGCGACGTGACCGGTCGTGCCCGCGTAGGCCGACCGGCACGCCGAGCCGGATGCTTGCTTTCGCGCGGTCCGAGTGCCGCTCGGGACGGGGTAGTGGACGCACCCGCGTCTCCCACCGACCTGCTGCGGCGCGTCCGCAACACCGCCGAACGAGGTGGACCCGCATTCATGTCCGATCACGCCGCGGAGCAGCCGCTCGGCCGCCCGGCTAAGCCTTCCAACCTGCGGTCCCCGTGGCTATCGCTATCCGAAGCGTCACGCGATCACATCAGACTGTTTCGCAGAATTGTGACCGCTACGGCGGAGATTCACGGGCGCGGCGCTGCTTCGGGGACATCACACGGGGGTTCGGTCTGCTTCCGGCGCGGACCTGAGCGGGCATGCGGCGAAACCGCAAGCGCCCGCCGCGCCGTTCACGCGGGACGGGCCAAACCGACGCGCTAGCACTCCCAACGAACTGGCCCGCGGGTGGGTGAGCAGGGGGCTCGTCCACGCCGCGGGCCGGTTCGTTCTGGCGTCACCGCCGGTGGCGCGGGCGGACCCGCGCCGCTCGTCGCGCTACGGCGTCACCACCAGTTCCGGGCGGCCGGTGGCGGCCTCGCCGGTGTTGAAGTTCAGCCACGGCGAACTGCTGGTGTTCGCGCGGACGACGAACGCGACGCTCGTGGCGCCGGCGGCCTTCTGCGCCTGGAGGAACGCGGTGACGTCCCACTCGTACCAGCGCCCGGTCGTGCCGGCGACCGACTTGCCGCCGAGGGCGGCGCCGGTCGCGGCGCGCGTGTTCCACGTCACGAGGTCCTCGTCCTTGGCCGCGCCGGTCGCGCCGTAAAGCGTGACGCCGAGGCTGGCGACGCGGGTGTCGCTCACGCGGCCGAACAGGCGAAGCTTGGCCGCCGACACCGTCGACAGGGCGGCCAAATCGAACCGCACGTACCCCTCGCGGTTGTTGCCCGCCTGCGAGCTGCGCTTCACCAGCATCTCGGCCGCCTGGCCGTAGTTCGACGACGCGTACGAGCCGTCGCGCACGTATGCGTCGTGATTCGACACGAGCGTGGTGGCGGTCGGGGTCGGCGTGGGCGTCGGCGTGGGCGTCGGAGTCGGGGTCGGCGTCGGGGACGTCGTGACCGGCGTGACGGTGAGCGCGTCGATGTTCAGGCCGCTCGAGCCGGTGGCGATCAGGCGGACGGTGTTGGAGCCGGCCACGAGGTTCACCTGCGTGGCGATCGTCCTCCACGTGGTCCAGCTCCCGGTCGCCGCGAACGGGAACCCGGCGAACACCGTCGTGCCGTTCACGGCAAGGCCCATCGTCCGCGTGGGCGAGGTGGCCAACGCGTAGCGGAAGCCGAGCGAGTAGGTGCCGGCGGCGGCCGCGTTCACGGTGAACGTGACGGACTGGCCGGAGTCGGCGGTGAAGTCCACGTACCCGCTGCCGGTGTAGCCGCTCTTATCGCTCGCGACGACCGCGCCCGACCGCGTCGCGTTTTCCGCCTGAAGCGTGACCGCGGTGGGCGTCGGAGTCGGAGTCGGAGTCGGAGTCGGGCTCGGCGTCGGCGTCGGGGTGGGCGTTGTCGTGGTCGGCGGCCGCACCACGAGTTGCGGGCGGAGGGCCCACGTCGCGTTCTCGTCGGAGACGAATCGCGCGATCGCGCTGGTGTTGGTCAGGCCCTTGAACACGAAGCCGACCGTGGTCCGGCCGAGCGCGCGCTGCTGCGTCACGTAATTCGTCACGTCGAACTCGAACCACGAGCCCGTCGTGCTCCGCACCTGCGCGGAGCTGAGCGCGCCCGTGCTGACGGACGGCATATTGCTCCACCGCAGGGTGCCCTCCGACCACGCCGGCTGCGCGACGCCATAGAGCGCCACGGGCAGCGCCGTGCTCGACGTCGTGCTGAGGTTCCCGAACAGCCGGAGCTTGACCGACCCGACCGGCTCGGCCAGCGCCCACTGCGCGGTGGAGAACGTGAGGAACGCGTGGCGGTTGTTGCCGGCCGTGCTGCTCTTCTTCACGAGCAGGTCGGCGGCCTGCCCGAAGTTCGTGTCCGACGACATCCCGTCCTGCACGTACGCGTCGCCGGCCGCGGCGATCGGGAGCGACTCGGGGACGGGCGCGACCGCGACGTACGTCTGGTGGTTCGTGAACCCGCCGTCGTCGTCGGTGACGCGGCCGCGGATGCGGTGGTCGCCGAGGGTGGTCAGGTACGACGCCGGCACCGTGGCCTCGGCCGGGCCGTTGACGATCTCGAAGACGCCGTCGTCGTCGAAGTCGTAGCTGTACGTGAGCCGGTCGCCCGGGTGGTCGATCGGGTTGGTGAACCGCACCTGGGCCGCCGCGCCCGCGATCACGATCTGCGTGGTGGAGAACGTCGCCCGCGGCGCGACGTTGAAGACGTTGACGGCCGTCCGCATGACCGGGCCATAAGCGCCGGCGGTGTTGCGGGCGCGGGCGGCGATGTTGCGGTTCGTCGGCCCGTCGAGCGGCGAGGCGTCGAACGTCGGGCGCTCCCCGGTGGCGTCGACGGTGAAGGTGGTGCCGTCGTAGTCGAAGTCCCACTCGACCGCCGCGACCGTGCCGGCGGGCCGGGTGACGCCGTCCGCGTTGAGCGTGGTGCTGCCGCCCTCGGGGACCGGGAACGACGACACGATGAGCGGCGCGGTGCCGAAGTTGCCGGCGCCGACGGCGTCGGCGTCGACGTTCACGACCGACGCGCCGCCGTCGGCCGGCGACGTTTGGCGCCACCCGGCGGGCACGACCTGGCGGATCACGTACTGCCCCGGCGGCACGCCCTGGAACGTGGCCACGCCCTGCGCGTCGGTGACCACGCCGCCGTCGGGGCGGCCGTCCCACGTGGCGTCCGGCTCGTAGACGCCGTCGTTGTCGCTGTCGACGTAGACCGTGCGCCCGGCGATGCCCGGCTCGCCGTTCTCGCGCACGCCGTTGCGGTTCACGTCGTGGTAGACCGTCGCGCTGATCGTGCCGAGCAGCCGCGAGCCCAACCGCTGGAAGGGCACGTCGCCCCCGCTGAGCACCTGCACGTTCCACGGGGCCGCCGCGTCGGACGACGTCGGCAGGGGCGTCGTCTGGCCCCAGTTGTCCGGCAGTACCTGGCGGATCTGGTAATAGCCAGGCGCCAGGGTGAACATGACCGAGCCGTCGGACGACGACAGCGTCGCCGGTTCCGCCGGGTCGATCGCGCCGTCGCGGTCGAGGTCGACGTAGACCGTGCGGCCGGCGAGGTACGACTCGCCGGCGTCGACCGTGCCGTCCGCGTCGACGTCGTTGAACAGTTTGCTGACCACGTGGCCCGCCCGGTACATGCGGAAGTCGCGGTAGCGCGCTTCCACGCCGGCCGTCACCGTGACGTGATGCGAGCCGCTGGCGGGGTAGGAGAGGGTTTGCCCGCCCGGGACGTGCGGGCGGATCTCGTATTCGCCGGGCGGCAGGTTGAATCGGTAGATGTAACCGTCCGCCGCGCTTGTGATTGCAAGGGGTTCGTCGCCGTCGTGCACGAGGTCGCGGTCGAGGTCGACGAACACGCTCCCGGCCATCGGGCTGTCGGGGGCGCCGAACAAGCCGTTGGCGTCGGCGTCGTTGAAGATCCGGCCGGACACCGAGCCGGTGGCCACCGCGCCGTACCCGCCGCCGGGAATGCGGTAGCCGAGGTTCGACACGACCACGTTGCCCGACGTGCGGAGCGTCGGCTGGAAGCCTTGGGGGAACGTCACGCTGATCGGCCACACGCCGATCACCGGCACGTTGACCTAGTAGTTGCCCGCCTGGTCGGACGTGCCGGTCTCGCCCGGGTCACGCATCCCGTTCGTGTCGTAATCGATCCAGACGGTGGCGCCGGGCAGGGGGGTATCTGGATAAGCGGTGTACGACCCGTTGGCGTCGCGGTCGTGGAACACGAAGCCGTACACCTCGGCCGGGTACGACTCCAACGCCGCCGGCTCGCCCGCGGGCGCGCCGGCGGTATCGGCGGCCAGGAGGACGCGACCTTCCAGCGCCTCGGCTGACGTGAGGCGCACCGAGATCGACCGCTTGGACTGACGATGAAACTCGGGCATCCCCGCT
This sequence comes from Phycisphaerae bacterium, assembly GCA_030448225.1. Next base: position 1,664 of record JAUJNJ010000010.1, on the reverse strand, counting down.
CCTGCCGCGCTACCGACTGCGGCGTTCGGACGAGCAGTTGCCGAGAGAGGTGAGGGGGCATCCCCGCCGTTCGTGGCCCCGCAATAGCAACCGCGGCGAAAGGTTACCGCCTCCCGTCGCCGCTTGCACCACAAATCTGCATTAAGACTTGCACCACAAATCTGCATTAACAAATGTCGGCGACTGACCGGTTTCCGCGGGAGAGCGGACCTGCGGCGGCTGAGTCCGCAGTCGTGACCGCGGCTTGCGGCCGGGACCGGCTTGCGGGGTGATCGATGTCAAATTGGGCGGAGTGAGCGGTGCGATGGGGGGCCGATAGCTGGATCGCGAACAGCGGGATGGCATGCGAGCGCGTCGTCCCGCCACCCCGAAGAAGCCTTGGGGGGCGGTGCGTTCGGCAGGTCGTGGAAAGGCACCCTCACCCCTGCCCTCTCCCGGAGTACCGGGAGAGGGAGGACGGGCACCGTGCGATCGGTGGCGCAGCGGTGACCGGCGCTGTGACCGGACGCTGTCAGCGGATCTCGGCGACCCTGCGACCGGTTGATCTCTCTGGTGGTGCGCGGCCGGCCGAAGCGGCGGGGGGCTTACCGCAGGAGCGTCGCGGTGCGCTCGGCGCCCACGCTGACCATGCGGATCGGCGCGCCGACGAGTTTCTCCAGCGTCTTCACGTACTGCTGCGCCTCCTTCGGCAGGTCGTCGAAGCGGCGGACGCCGGTGATGTTGCCGTTCCAGCCGGGGAGGGTCTCGTAGACGGGCTCGACCTCGGCCAGCACGTCCATGTCGGCGCGGAAGTAGTCGAGGCGGGCGCCGCGGTAGCGGTAGCCGGTGCAGACCTGGATGTGGTCGAGGCCGGACAGCACGTCGAGCAGCGTCAGCGCGATCGACGTCACGCCGCACAAATCGGCCGAGTACTTCACCGCCATCGCGTCGAACCACCCGCAGCGGCGCGGGCGGCGGGTGGTGGTGCCGTACTCGTTGCCGCGCTCGCGGATGTAGTCGCCGACGTTGTTCGTCTGCTCGGTCGGGAACGGCCCGCCGCCGACGCGCGTCGAGTAGGCCTTCATGATCCCGAAGAACTGCCGCACGGTCTGCGGCGGCACGCCGGCGCCGGTGAACAGCCCGAGCGACGAGCAACTGCTGCTCGTGACGTACGGGTAGGTGCCGTGGTCGACGTCGAGCAGGGCGGCGTGGGCGCCCTCGAAGACGATCCGCTTGCCGGCCCTGGCGGCCTCGATCAGGATGTGCCCCACGTCGTCCACGAACGGCAGCATCCGCCGGCCGTAGTCGCGGTAGGTCTCGAACACGCCCTTCCACTCGATCGGCGGCGCGTCGTACAGCACCTTCAGGACCTTGTTCCGCTCCGTCACGACCCTGCCGACGCGCTCCTTCAGTTTTTCCTCGTGCATGAGGTCGGCCACGCGGATGGCGGTGGCGCGCTGCATCTTGTCGGCGTAGGTGGGGCCGATGCCCCGTTTCGTGGTGCCGATGCCGGTGTCGCCCGCGGCGCCCTCGCGGGCGGCGTCCTCGTGCATGTGGTAGGGCATGACGAGGTGGGTCTTGTAGCTGATCTTGAGGTTGTCCGGCGTGATCGGGATGCCGCGGCCGGTGAACTCGTCGATCTCCCGGAACAGCACCGCCGGGTCGAGCACGACGCCGTTGCCGAT
>JAUJNJ010000151.1 GCA_030448225.1 Phycisphaerae bacterium | reverse complement strand
AGCCGCCGAGAAGGATCATCCCGAGCCCGCCGACGATAATCGCGGCGCCCGCCCCGCCGCGCCCGGGCGTTCGTGTGACGGCAGCGCTGGCGTAGGGAATACCCGGGCTCGCGTACGTGTCAGGAGCGTGAGACATAGTTCTCCCGATCTTACCTGATATGAGCCGCCGGCGCGAGAACGCGCCCGTCGTCACCCGGACCGCCCTTCGTGCGCGAAGCGGGGCCGGGAGGGGCGTAACGATCGCCTTCGTTGGCTTCTTGAACGTTTTCGGGGCCGCATCGCTTCCTCAAGAACGCTGGGGCTCCGTCACACGCGTTGGTGGCGCAAGGATTTATAACCTTTGCGAAGATGGGTCGCTTTCGGTACCACATGAAATCAGAAGGAGACCTCCTCGTATGACCCGCACCTCGACCACCACGATCGCCGTCGCCGCGGATTACGCCGACGCGATGATGACCGCCCGGCGCGCCAAGAACTGGCTGTTCATCATCCTGCTGCTGATCCTGCTCGCGCAGATCACGGTCTTCTTCCTCGTGAAGTTCCAGGTGCTGCGCCTCGGCGACCGCGTCGACGTCGCGGCGACCCCGGCGAGCGTCGACGTCGACGCCGAGCCCGCCGGCGACACCCAGCCCACCACCGACGCCACGGCCGTCGAGGGCGGGGCCACGACGGCCCCGGCCGACGGCGATGGCGACGCCGCGGCGACGGCATCCACCCCCGCCGCCAGCCGAAGTTTCTCGGCGGCCGACGTGCTGCGGTACGTCATCCCGGTGATGAACTTCCTCGGCATCACGCTGACGATCGTGCTGGCGGTCGTGCTGCTGCTGATCACGCTCATCATGCTCGTCGGCCGCCTCATCGGCGTGTCGCACGTGACCGGGTCGTTCATCTGGTCGGTGCTGCTGATCGTCTTCCTCTTCCCGTGGCAGACGCTGCTGATCAGCCACCCCGGCGACGCGAGCCCCGGCCTCAGCGACGCGGCGCAGCGGGACAACTACCCGGCGTTCAAGATCCCCGGCGTGCTCTACACGTGGCCCGAGCTCCGCGACGACCACGACTTCAGCACGGGCGACCCCGGCGGCGCGCTCGGCGCGGGGCTGAAGTGGGCCCGCTTTGCCGGCCTGCCGGTCGTCGCCCTGCTGATCCTGCTGATGGTGCAGGCCAAGAGCAGCCGAGGGCTGAAGTTCGCGCTGGGCGAATCCGACGTGCAGGTTGAAGTGTCGACGCCGCCGATGTAAAGATCGTCCGGCCGCTGCCGCGCCGCCCGCCGTGAACGGGCCGGTCGCGGCGAGGGATCGGGAGAGGGTCGGGAGAGATGCGAGAAGAGAGGGGACAGATCCGCGGCAACGTCGTGATCGACGAGGCCTACACGCTCTGGGGTTCGATCGCCGGCAACGTCACCGCGCTCAAGGGCTCGAAGTTCTACGCCCGCGGCACGATCTACGGCGACCTCACGGTCCTGCACGGCGGGCGCGTGCACGTCTACGGGAAGGTCACCGGCAACCTCGTCGTGAAGGACGGGGCGAAGGTCATCCACAGCGGGATCGTCGGCGGCGACGCGATCAACGAGGGGGGCCGGCTCTACATCGACTCGGCCGGCAAGGTGATGGGCCACACCCTCACGAGCGAGGACGGCGAGACGAAGGTCGAAACCGACCAGCGCAGCGTCCAGGAGCGCGGCGCCCCGCCCGAGACGCCCTACACGCCCAAGCCGCCGCGCAGCAACGCCGACTGACCCGGACCGTGCGTGCCGCCATCGCGGGGCGGGCCGGCTCGCGCTTCGAAGCCGCACGCGACTGCGGCGCGCCGCCTCAAGCCACAATTCGAACCACAATCCGGACGACGTCACCTTACGCTGCCCGCCAAGATCATCGTCGTCGACGTGTTCGACGCCTTTCGTCGGCGCCAAAGCGTTCCGCAGTGACAACCCTCACGGACGGAGGACGCGTGTCTCAGGCCCAATGGACGGCGGTCGACCGCTACTTCACCGAGCTGCTCGTGCCGCCGGACCCCGCGCTCGACGCCGCCCTCGCCGCGAGCGACGCCGCGGGCCTGCCGCCGATCCACGTCTCGCCGAACCAGGGCAAGTTGCTGATGTTGCTCGCCCGCCTGCGGGGCGCGCGGCGGATCCTGGAGATCGGCACGCTCGGCGGCTACAGCACGATCTGGCTCGCCCGCGCGCTGCCGCCGGCAACCGAGGGAGGCCGCCTCGTCACGCTCGAGGCCAACCCGAAGCACGCGGCCGTCGCCGTCGCGAACCTCGCCCGCGCCGGCCTCGCCGATATGGTGGACGTGCGCGTCGGCCCCGCCGCCGACGCGCTGCCCCGCCTCGCCGCCGAGGGCGCCGGCCCGTTCGACCTCACCTTCATCGACGCCGACAAGGCGGGCACGGCCGAGTACTTCGCCCGCGCGCTCGACCTGTCGCGGCCCGGCAGCGCGATCGTCGTCGACAACGTGGTCCGCAACGGCGCGGTGATCGACCCCGCCAGCGCCGACGCCAGCGTCCGCGGCGTGCGTCGTTTCAACGACCTGCTGGCCGCGGAGAAGCGCGTCAGCGCCACCGCCATCCAAACGGTCGGCAGCAAGGGGTACGACGGCTTCGCGATCGCAGTCGTGCTGTAGCAATGCGACGCCACAACGGCTTCGCCGCAGGGTGCCGCGCTTGACGCATCCACGGACCCGGAGTTGCCCCGGTGCCGGTCCCAACGTCGAGGACAGGAACCCCCACCAGCCGACCGGACTCCGCCAGCGGCTGCGGTCGAGTCGGCAGCGTCCCCGTCGGGCCGGCACGGCAGCCACCACGAAAGCATCTCTTCCGATCGATCTGCTCGCACGGGATGGGTGGGTCGAGGCGCAACCGATTGCCGGCCCAACGAGTCGACCGAACGTGAACCGGCCGCGCGACGAGGGCGAACCGTACCGAGTGCGACCCTGCCGAGGGGGCGTCGCCGGCCGGCGGCACTTGTCTTGGATCGAAAACCAGAAGAAGGGTTGAGCGTCGGCGATGCTGCGGCGCGCGTCAGCGGAGATCGGGCGAGCGGTCGCCGTCCGGTTCAGCGGCGAGTTCCTCGGCGACGCGGAACGCGCCGACGATGCCGTCCCTGTGCGTCCGGTGCGCCGAGCCGACGCTGGCGTCGATCTCCGCGACCGCCAGCCCGGTGCGGATACGGCCGATCAGCCCGCGCGCGCCGTCGCGGCCGCATTCGGGGCTGAGGACGGCCAGGTCGTAGCGGCCGACGCGGGCGACCACGTCCGAGCCCCGCGTGACGTCGGCGATCGCCTTGGCCGCCCGGCGCATCAACTCGTGGACCGGCGGCGGGCCGCCCCACTCGCCGACCGTGCGCGCCTGCCGCACGCGCACGACCGCCACGAACGCCGGCGCGCCGAAGCGGGCGCAGGCGCGCTCCTCGAGTTCGACCAGCCGCCGCCACCCGCGCGCGTCGAACAGGCCGGTGGCCGGGTCCTCCATCTCCTGCTCGCGCAGGGCCGCGCGCTCGTCCTCGCGCGCCCGGGCGACGTCGCGCAGTTCGGCGTTGAGCAGCCCGCCGAGCAGCCGCGACAACAGCTCGATGAGCGGGCGCTCGTTGAGGATCTGCTCCGGCTGCGACGCGGGGTGGATCGCGCAGAGCGTGCCGAACAACGTGCCGTCCTCGCGCGTGAGTGGGAAGCCGATGTACGCGCCGATCTTCAGGTCCTTGCCGATCGCCGCCGACGCGTAGGCGACGCTCGCGTCGGAGCGGGGCGCGATCTGCGGGCCATCGCCCCTGATCATCGCCGAGCAGAACGTGTCGGCCCAGCGGAAGACGGTCCCCTCCTTCACGCCGTAGCCGTGATCCTCGGCGCGGAGGATGATCCAATCGTCCCCCTCGACGCGGGTGATCATCCAGAGGTCGAAGCCGACGCGCGCGTGCAGGTGAGCGAGAACCGCCGCCGCGGCGGATCTAAAGTCGGCGAACGCACCCGGGGGAACTGCTGACATGCTTTTGCAATTCTACCCGCGTCGCGCGACGGCCGGAACGCAAATGCGCCGCGGCACAATCGGTTTCGCAGCCGATTTCGGTATCCCGTCCGCCCCCGCCCGCGTGAGACAACTCACGCGCTGCGCGCGCGACGCGGGGCGGGCGTGCCGCTTCTCGCGGCCCGCCCGCCCCGTCGTTTTTCCCTCCCGACTCTCGAACCCTCGCGCGCACGTGTCGTTGCCGAGGTCGTGCTCGCCGAACCGGCCCCGCCGCGTGGTGGGCCGCTCGGTTACTTGGCGGCGGCCGCGGCCGGTTCATCGAGGAGGTCGCCCTCGACGATCGGCCGACCCTTCTCGAACCTGAAGCCATGCTTGGCGTCGCCGGCGTCGACGCGGATCGCGTCGCCCTCGGCGAACTCGCCGCGGAGGATGCGGCTGGCGAGGGGGTTCTCGATCCGCTGCTGGATCACCCGCTTCAGGGGCCGGGCGCCGAACGCGGGGTCGTACCCCTCGTCGGCCAGCAGCACCTTCGCCGCCTCGCTGACGTCGAGCGCCAGGCCTCGCGTCGCGAGGCGCTTGCGCAGGCCGTCGAGCTGGACGTGGACGATCTTCGTCAGCTGCGCCTTGCTGAGCGGGTGGAAGACGATCGTCTCGTCGACGCGGTTGAGGAACTCCGGCCGGAAGTGCTGCTTGAGCATGTCCTTCACGGCCGCCTCGACCTCCCACTCCTCGGCGCCGCGGCCGGCGAGTTCCTGGATCTGGGCGCTGCCGATGTTGCTCGTCATCACGATCACGCTGTTCTTGAAGTCCACCGTGCGGCCCTGACCGTCGGTGAGGCGCCCGTCATCGAGCACCTGCAACAGCACGTTGAACACGTCGCGGTGCGCCTTCTCGATCTCGTCGAACAGGATCACGCTGTACGGCTTGCGGCGGACCGCCTCGGTGAGCTGCCCGCCCTCCTCGTAGCCGACGTAGCCGGGGGGCGCGCCGATGAGGCGGGCCACGGAGTGCTGCTCCATGAACTCGCTCATGTCGATTCGGACCATCGCGTTCTCGTCGTCGAACAGGAACTCGGCCAGCGCCTTGGCCAGCTCCGTCTTGCCGACGCCGGTCGGCCCGAGGAACATGAAGCTGCCGATCGGCCGGTTCGGGTCGCCGAGGCCGGCGCGGTTGCGGCGGACGGCGTCGGACACGGCGCGCACCGCGTCCTCCTGCCCGACCACGCGCTTGGCGAGGCGGTCCTCCATCTTCAGCAGTTTTTCGCGCTCGCCCTCGAGCATGCGGGTGACCGGGATGCCGGTCCACCGCGAGACGACGGCGGCGATCTCGTCGGGCGTCACCTCGTCCTTCACGAGCGCGTTGCCGCCGTCCTGCATCTGGCGGGCCTTCTGCTCGGCCGCCGCCAGTTGCGTTTGAAGTTCGCGCAGCTCGCCGTACTGGATGCGCGCCGCCGCCTCCCAATTGCCGCCGCGCTGGGCCTGTTCGAGCTCGACCTGCTTGGCGTCGATCTGCTCCGCCGCGCGCTTGATCGCCTTGAGCGTGCCGACCTCGTTCTCCCACCGCGCCGTCAGGTGCGTGTTCTTCTCCTGAAGCTCGGCCAGCTCGCGCTCGGCCTTCTCCAGCTGCTGGCGCGACGCGTGGTCCTTCTCCTTGCGCAGCGCCTCGAGCTCGATCTGAAGCTGCATGACGCGGCGGCGGATCTCGTCGAGCTCC
>JAUJNJ010000009.1:50324-76005 GCA_030448225.1 Phycisphaerae bacterium | reverse complement strand
GGAGGGGCGGGGCGGGCGGCGGCGCCGCCTGTGACTTGGTGAGCGGCTGCAGGTCGGCTCTGCCGCCCTGCGACTGCACTGTCGACTGCTGCTACGCCGACGCGCAGCCGCTGCCGTCGCCGCGGGGGTCGAGGCTCAGCGCCGCCTGGTCGGCGTTCGCCTGCCGCGCCCGCTGCTCGCGCCGCCCCGCGGCGGCGTGGCTCGCGTACCCCTCGCCGTCGGGGTCGCCGATGTCGAGTTCCTTCCGCTCCGGCGCGGGCGTTGGCGCTTTTTGCTCCGGCGCCGCCGGCGGATCGGCCGGGACGTCGCCGAAGTCGATCGTCATCTCCAGCGGCGGCCGCGGCTCGACCACCGTCCACCCGCCGACGTAGAGGTGCCGGAACGCCACCGGCACCGCCAGCGCGTGCACGCCCACGCTGACGGCGGCGGCGAGCAGGAGGTTGTTGACCTTGCGTCCCATGGCGTCGAAATCGCGGCAGCGTCCTGTCGAGGATTGTACCCCGGCGCGGGCGGGGAAGCGGCGGGGGTCAGGAAGCTTTGAATGGCCAATGACCAAGCCTCAATGGCCAACAAATGACCAATGCCCTAATGACCAATGAAGAGCGGCCGCGATCGGCCCGGCCCGCTCGTCCTGGGGTCGTCTGGTCACCTCTCCGCTGCATGCTGCGGGAGAGGGTTAGGGTGAGGGGTTCTCGCTTGTACTTCGGCCCCCGCGCACGACCCGAGAGTTAAATCGGCTGACCGCCACCCTCCAACAACGCGGGCGGGGGCGAGGCCACCGCGAAGACCAACCGGCCGTGCATCCCATTGGTCATTAGGACTTGGTCATTTGTTGGTCATTGGGGCTTGGTCATTTGAATTTGCCCCACCCGCTCTCTCCAACCATCGGCACGACGCCGTCGACCGTCGCAGCGGAACCCGTGCGGGGCAGCGACGCGTCGAACCCGCCCCCCTCACTCCGCTGCCGACGGCTCCGCCGGCGAACCGGGCGACGCGGCCGGCCCGGCGGGGTGGGGCGCTTTCAGGTGGGCCATCGCCGCGGCCACCGTGTCGGCGACGAAGTACGCCTCGCGGGCCTTGGGCTTGATGAAGCGCTGCTCGATGCCGTGCTCGATCATCGCCAGCAGGGGGTCGTAGTACCCATCGACGTTCAGCAGCACGATCGGCTTGTCGTGGTACCCGAGCAGCCGGCCGACGAGGATCTCGAACACCTCCTCGAACGTGCCGAGCCCGCCCGGCAGGGCGACGAACGCGTCGCCGCGCTCCTCGAGCAGCGCCTTGCGGTCGCGCATGCCGGCCGTCACGACCATCTCGTCGCAAAAGTCGTCCCCCATCTTCTGGTCGAGGAACAACTGCGGGCAGACCCCCGTCACCTTCCCGCCCGCCGCCCGCACCGCGTCGGCCACGACGCCCATCAGCCCCACCCGGTTCCCGCCATACACCAGCCGCCACCCGGCGCCGGCGAGGGCCGCCCCGAGCTCCGCCCCGGCGTCGAAGTAGACGCGCGGGATCTCCGTGCTGGACGAGCAGTAGACGGTGACGGATCGAATGTCTTGTCGCATCGCGTTCATTTGTTCTGGATCGGCGCGGTCGCCGGATTTGCGGGGCCGGCCACGACCGACGGCTTGATCCGCGTGCCGTTGACGACCATGGCCCCGTCGGTCGACGTGACGAGAAAGGTCCTTCCCTCCCATCGGGCGATGTTCCTTGCCAGGAGGGCGGTCCTGACGGCCGAGCCGCGCGCCTCGCGAAACTCCAACGGGCCGCCGATGTCGACGGAGAACTTCGCCGCCGCGGTCCCGCCGGGCGGGATCGGCCCGAGCTCGCGGAGGCCGTCCGCCCACCATATCCGGAAGCTGTCGATGCGGGTCGGGCCGACGTTGCGGACCGTGACGCCGTAGATGCTCGTGAAATATTCCACCGCCATCCCGCACGCCCGGGCCGCGGGAAAGTTGGCGCAGAGCAGCAGGAACGCGAGCCCGATCCGGCCGCGCCAGGCACGATGTGTTTCGCGGTCGTGGTGCCACGCCCGCGACGCGAACGTCGCGAGCGCGACGCATCCGATGAGGAACATGAGGAACCCGCCGAGCACGACGAACATGCCGAGCATCGGAAGCACCGGCGAGCGCGTCAACCAGAACAGGAACGTGATCCCGACACCCGCGGCCATCGGGAGGGCGCCGCAGACGACGGCGGTACCGTACAGCCGGACATCGAGTCCGCGGCGGGCCTCCGGGCGTGAGTAATCGGGCGTGAGCAGCCGATCGGGCGAAGCGTCAGTCATCAGAGGCCAATCTTCCCCGGAGTCGCCGGCCGTTCCCGAACAAAAGCATCCCGCAGTTTCGGCACGACGGCCGAGCCGCGCCGGGCGCCGGAGTCAAAAGGAGGCAGAGCAGCAGTCGGTGACAGGCCGGATGCGTGCCGCCATGGCTCGTGGATTCTACCGACTCGTGACCGGTGCAGTAGCGGGGTTTGGAGAGGGATCGATGGCCGGCCGGCCGTCCACGTCGATGCGGGTTTCCGACGACGTCACCGTCACGGGCGACCCGAGGTTCCGGCAGACGTACCCGCGCAGAATGCCGCTCGTGGTCCGGGTGCCGCGGGTCTGCTGGAACGTCATCATCCCGTCGGCGGTGACGATGCAGTCGGCCGACACGCTCGAACCGGCGGCGATCGGGCCGAGCGCGCGGCTGCCGCCGGGCCACCACAGTTGGAAACCGTCAACGCGGGTCGTGCCGGCGTTGTGCACGGTGACGCGGTAGGTGCTCATGATCGGTTCGGCCGCCGCGATGCCGGCGACGGCGGCCGGGAAGTTCGCACAGAGCAGGAGGGCGACCAGCGCGTCCGGCCGCGCCCAAACGCGGAACGTCTCGCGGCCGTCTCTCCAAGCTTGGAACGTGAAGACGGCCAGCAAATACGAGCCGACCGGAAACATGATGGACCCTGCCGCGACGGTGAGCATCCCCAATGACGGAGCGCGCCCCGGTGTGTCAGCCAGAACAGGAACCCGATCGTCACGCCGACCAGCAGCGGGACGGCGCCGCGACGGCCCCGCGGAACAGCCGTGCGTCAACACCCCGGCGGGCCCGCGAACGGCGTAGTCCGGCGTGAGCAGTTGACTCGGCGAAGCGTCGGTCATTCGAAGCCCACCTTCTCCGGGGTCGCCGATTGTTCGCACGCGCGAACGACGATCGTTCTCGATCCCGTCGTGGAGCCGGGCGTCCGCGTGCTGCCATCAACGCTCCGAAGCGACGACCGGCGGGCCGTTCGTGAACGTGACCGTGGCACGTCCGCCCCTGCCGCGGCTGACTTAACCGGCGGCGAGGCCGGCGACGCGCCCTGCCGTTCTGGGTGCCCTCGAACGTCACCTCGCCGTCGCCGCCGACGTGGATGAACGCACGCCGTGACTCGCCGGGGGCGAGGTCGCCGAGGCGTTCGGCGCGGTTCGGTCCGTTAACAACGATGTCCGCCACCATCCTGTTGGTGCCGTTCGTCACGACGACGAGGAACCGGTTCATCAACCGGGCACCGACCACGGCGCAGAAGGACGGCTGCCGGGATGTTCGCCAACATGATCAGGGCCAGCATCGCCAGACGCCCATCCCAAGCTCGCCGCACCTCCGGCCCGTAGCGATGCAGGTCGGCCTTGAACAGCCTTGCGCACACGACCGCGACGATGTACAGAATCGCGCCCCCTGCGAGCGTTGCCAGGCCGACGTGCGGCAACGCGCTCCAGTGAAGCCAGGCGTAGAGCCCCAGCGTGCTGAAGCCCACGGTCAGCGGAAGCAGGGCGCAGAACAGCGCGACGCGGTAGAGGCCCACCCGCGGCCCCGTCGTTGGGCGGTTGGCGTAGTCGAGTGGCGGCGTTGATGGGGCGGCGGTCGTCGCCATCAGGTGCTCCCCTTCTCGCCGGCGCGTCCCGACATTCGCCGCCGCGCCGGGAACCTTGGGAAAGCGCGACGACAGCCCTTCCCGTGAACTTTCAGCCGCCGTCGACGGCTCATGCGGGCGCGCCAGCGTCGGCCTGCGCGGGCCGGGGCCGCCGGTGGCGGTGAAACCGCCAGAGAAGCCAGCCGATGATCGCAGTTATCAGTACGATGACGGCCGCCCCAATCGCGATATCGACGTACAACTCCTCCGCCGGCCGGTTCACCTCGGGCCGGGCCGCTAGATATTTTACATCGAGCGTGTCGCCGACGTTCAGCCGGCTCGGTCCCCGGCCGTGGAAGCCGTCCGACCCGATGACGAACCCGTAAGTCGAGTCCTCCCGTGGCAACCCGCCGGTCGTCACGACGGCCGACGTCGTCACGCCGCCCGACAACAAGAGCACGGCGTGATACGCGTAAAGGAGTCGCATGAGAAAGAAGCACGCGAGCGCGAGACCCCCGATCGGCATCGCCACCCACTTCAGCAGGAAACTCGGTGGGGCGGCGGGCTGCGGGTTCACTTGATGTCCCTCTTCTGCTTGAGGTACTCGAGCGCCTCCTCGATGCTCGTGAACACTAGCATTACCACGCCTCGTGCCGTAGCGCCGCCACGTTCGCGAAATGAACATCCCGCGAGATAAGCGTCAGGTCGTGCTATGACGAGCAGGTACCTGCCATTTTTTCGGGTCGATCTTATCGCACCCGTCACGGATCGACGCGGCCATCTGCCGCACGTCTTCCGCGGGGATGCTGCCGGCCAACCGGAGTAATTCGGCGCCGGTCCGGCCGCGCGCGACGGTCGAATCGATCTCGCCCGGCGACGACAGCGCGCGGGCGTAGTCCAGCACCTGCCGCTGCTGGCCGGCGTCCAAGCCGCCCATGGCTTTCAGCAGTTCGCCTTCGAACGCGGTCATGATTGGCCTCCCGGCTTCACCTTGATGTACCCCTTCTGCTTGAAGTACTCGAGCGCCTCCTCGGTGCTCTTGAACACGCGGGTGGCGGTTTCTGTGATGAAGGGGCTGGGGGTGCCGCGGCAGGCCCAGATGACGTAGACCTCCTTGCCGCCCTCGAACGCGTGGTGCAGCTCGCGCTCGACGCCGCTGCTGAGGCCGGGCTTGCCGTTGGGGAGTTCGGGCACGAGGCTGATGATCATGTCGGCCTGGTCGACCATCTTGAAGTCGCGGGCGTAGATCTGGCCCATGATGTCGCCGCTGATCTGCGCGACGTCCGCCGTCTTGAGCGTGACCGGGCCCTCGGTGGCGGGGGCGACGAACGTCGTCTCGCCGTCCGCCATCGCCTTGAGCGCCATCGTGTGCAGCACGAACTCGTCGACGTCGGCCGGGTCGAAGCTGATGAAGTGCTCGTTCACCTTCGCCTTGAAGCGGTCGATCTCGGCCAGCGTCTCGGGCAGGTCCATCACGTGGCTCATCGGGAACGAGGGGTACACCCGCTTCATCCCCGGCTCGAACATCAGGCGGAAGATCGTCTGCGTCGTCGGGATGTTGCGCCCGCGGCTGATCATGAAGAAGTGGCCGTGCCCCTTGGTGATGTTGGCGATGATCTCGGTGGCGAGCAGTTCCTCCTCGCGCCAGACCATGATGTCCTTCAGCGTGTGGTCGATGTCGTGGTCGCGCACGAGGCGCTGGTGGACGCTCTCGACGTTGTCGAGCACGGTCATGTAGACGTCGGCGTTGAACGCCTTGATCTGGTCGAAGTCGAACGCGGCGAACAGCCCGTGCCGCCAGCGGAACGTGGCGTGGGTGTTGACCAGCACGTGCTCGTGCCGCTCGGCGGCGCGGAGGATCTCCTTGAACACGGCGCGGCGGAGCGTGTTGAGCCGGCCGATCGGCAGGTTGAGGATGCGGCCGGGCGGGACGTCGGGGGCCTCCTGGTACATCATCTGCCCGACGTTGCAGACGACGAGGTCGATCCCCCGCTCGGCCGCCATCGCCTTGACGCCGTTGAGGTAGGGGCCCTTGTCCACGCCGACTTGTCCGGTGACGATTGCTCGCATAGTTGTGCCTCTTTCCTGCCCGATTGCGCGGGGGGCATTGTAGTCGCGGGCCGGGCGTAAAACGAAGAAGCGGAAGGGCGATTCTCCCGGGAAACCGGGGGGAACCGACCCTTCCGCTTCGATCGTCAATCCGGGGCGAAGATGAACCATAGAGACACGGAGACACGGAGGGAGGACGGAGTAAGGCGACAACGGAGGACGGAAGATTGAAGGTGAAGTCGCGTGAGCGACTCGCCCTTCCTGCGTCACTCAATTGCCGTCCTCCGTCCTACCTCCGTTGTCCTACCTCCGTGGCTCCGTGACTCCGTGGTTCAACGTCACCTCACTCCAAGCCGCGCGCGTCACTTCCCGCGGGGCCGCCCGTCGCATCGGTTCTTAGGCGCGTTGCCCCTCGTTGTTCTGCAGCCGCGTGATCTTGTCGCGGAGGCGGGCGGCTTCCTCGTAGTGCTCGGCCTTCACGGCTCGGTCGAGCTTGCGCTTGAGGCGGTCGAGCGGGCTGACGGGGATCTTCTTGCGCACGTCGCGGGCGAACCGCTTCAGCACGCGCACCTCGTTCGACTTGGCGTACGCCTCCTCCTGGCCGAACTTGGCGAAGAACTCCTTGATGCTCTCGAGGCCCGACTCGATCGTGCGGAGGGCCTCGGGCACGCGCTCCTGGGCGACGAGGATCGACGCCTGGGCGCGGGCGTTCATCATCGTGATGTAGGGGCGGTACTGCTCGAGCACGAGGCGGTCCTGCTCCTCCTCGGCGTACTGGCCGCAGAGGTCGAGCACGCGGAGGTTGCGCGCGGTGTCGCGGACGACGCCGGGGAAGTCCTCTAAGACGAACAGGCTCAGGTAGCGGTGGTAGTACATCACCGCCTCCTCGCGCAGCGACTGGCACTGGTCGCCGTCGAGGTGGAAGCCGAGCTCGGTCCCGTTGCGGCGGCGGTGGTCGGCGAGCTTGGACTCGTAGAACTCCAGCAGCGACTCGTGCCCGTGCGGCCGCAGCCCGTCGGGCCGGCCGGTGACCTCCATCTGCAGGAGGCCGAGGTCGAGGCGCATCTGGAGCTTGGGCGCGCCGTCCATGCCGTTGACCTTGCGAACGTTGATCGTGCCGGCCTCGTAGTCCCACCCTTTCAGTACCGGCGTGATGTCCTTGCTGGGGGCCTTGCCACTTCGCTTCTCGGAATGTGGAATGTTTTCTTCTCGCATAGATTTGAACTCCGCTCGATGGCGGTGCTCGTCGGTCCGTGCGGAGGCACTGTTCTCCCTCGCTCCCGCGGCGAGCGGTCTTACGCAACCGCACGAGCAATCTTAGTCACGCCGCACCCCCGAACCAAATTCGCCCCGCGCCCCCGATAGCCGATCCGGCCGCGGTTACAACCCGCGGCGGCGACTGGCTTTGCCGGCGCGCCCGGCGTACAGTTTCCCGGACGCCCTTGGCCGCCCTCCGCCGCCGGGGCGGCCCGCTATGGAAGCCACCGAACTGCACAACCCGCTCCACGACCTGCACGCGGCGGCGGGCGCGGAGTTTCAGGCGTACGACCGGCTCGAAATCGTCAGCACGTTCGGCGACCCGCAGGCGGAATACGCCGCCATCCGCACGTCCGCCGGCCTCATCGACCTGCCCCAGCGCGGCGTACTGGAACTGACCGGCCGCGACCGACTGTCGTTCCTCAACAACCTGCTGACGAACCAGACGTGGGACAAGACCCGCAAGGCCGACATGCCGCCCGGCAGCGGCGTCTACGCGTTCTTCCTGAACTTGAAGGGCCGCGTCGCCGCCGACCTGAACGTGCTGAACTTGGACGACCGGACGCTGCTGGAAACCGACGCCCGGCTCGTCGAGCCGATAAAGTTGGCGTTTGATAAATATTTGTTCGCCGAGCAGGTGAAGATGGCGGGCCAGGGTGGCCTGCTGCACGAGTTCGCCCTGCACGGCCCGAGCGCCGCCGCGGTGCTGGCCGACGCCGGGGCGGCGGGGTTGGACCATGTCGTTGAACTGGGATGCGAGCGCGTCCGGCTCTACGCTTTCGACGTCACGATCTGGCGCGACGACTCCTGCGGCGTGCCGGGGTACCACGTCCTGGCCGAGCCGGTGGCGGCCCGGCTGATCTGGTCGAACCTGCTGGCGAGCTTCGGCCCCGGCGCCGCGCCCGACTGCCGCCGACTGCGCCCCGTCGGCTGGGCCGCCTTCAACGCCGGCCGCATCGAGGCGGGCCGGCCACTGCTCGGCATCGACTACGAGGCCGTCCCGATCGCCACCGCCTACCCGGCCAAGCGCCAGCGCGAGCAGGAGGAGGGCGAGGGGAACTTCCCCGGCATCCTCCCGGCCGAGACGGGACTCCTCGCCCGCGCCGTCAGCTTCACGAAGGGGTGCTACCTCGGCCAGGAGATCGTCGCCCGCATGTACGCCCGCGGGCAGGTCGCCAAGCAGATCGTCGGCCTGCGACTCGACGACGACAGCCTGCCGATGGCCGGCTCGCAGGTGTACGACGACGCGTCCAACGGCGTGGGCGTGATCACGAGCAGCACGATCTCCCCGTCGCTCGACGGCCGCGCGATCTGCCTCGCGCTGGTCAAGAAAACCTTCGTCGCCCCCGGCAGCGTCGTGACGGTGCCGGCCGAGGGGAAGATGCAGCGGGCGACGGTCGTGCCGCTGCCGTTCCTGCCGCCGCGTCCCGCCGCTGCTCGACCCGGTTAACTCACCCGCTGCGAGGCCGACATGACTTCCTCCCCGTACCTCGTGAAGCCCGGCTCCAGGTTCAAGCTGGCGGACGTCGACACGAAGGACAAGGGCCCCTTCAAGGACCGCGCCGACGCCGAGGCGGCCACGGCGAAGACCCTCGAGCGCCTCGAGGCGCTGCAGGAGGTGCTCTACGCCGAGTCGAAGCACGCGGTGATGATCGTCTTCCAGGCGATGGACACCGGCGGCAAGGACGGCGCGATCGAGCACGTCTTCAGCGGGCTCGACCCGCAGGGGTGCTCGGTCACGGGCTTCAAGGCGCCGACGCCGCTCGAGGCGGCCCACGACTTCCTCTGGCGCATCCACGCGGCCGTGCCGCGCAAGGGGATGATCGGGATCCTCAACCGCTCGCACTACGAGAGCGTGCTCGTCGAGCGCGTGAAGCGCCTCGTGCCCGACGCGGTGTGGAAGCGACGGTACGACCACATCAACGCGTTCGAGCGCCTGCTGGCCGACGAGGGGACGACGATCCTCAAGTTCTGCCTGCACATCTCCAAGGACGAGCAGAAGGAGCGGCTGGAGGCCCGGCTGTCGAACCCGGACAAGAACTGGAAGTTCAACCCCGGCGACCTCGTCGAGCGCAAGCGGTGGGACGAGTACATGGTCGCGTACGAGGACGCGCTGCGGAAGTGCTCGACCGAGCACGCGCCCTGGTACGCGGTGCCGTCGGACCGGAAGTGGTTCCGGAACTGGGTGCTGTCCGACGTGCTCGTGCGCACGCTCGAATCGCTGAAAATGAAGTACCCGCCCCCCGCGCCGGGGCTCGACAAGATCAAGGTCGAGTGACCGGCGCGGGCGCGCTTCGCATCCGCCGACGCGTCTCAAAGTGATGACTGCGTCCTACCCGTTTAGCCGACGCTCGCAGAGCGGCGCGATCCGGTGGCCCTGACGCGCCGCTCTCCGAGCGGCGGCTAAACGCGGATGTGCGCGGGCGAACCGAAGTTAAGTGCTGCTCGTTTCGCGGTGGGCGCAAGAGGTGGGCGCGGCAACGAAAAGGAGGCGCCTCCGGCACCGAATCGCGCGAACGCCGAGGCGATGGGGTGCGAAGTATCGGATCACGCCGCGACGGACGACGACGGGTCGGTCCTGCCGCCGCCGCCGCCACCGGGTGGGCGGCGGGTGCGGGCGGTCTGCGAGCGGACGCGGCGCCAGTCCTTCGCCGAGAAGCCGGGCGTCTCCTCGTCGACGAAATCGCTGCCGTCGTCCTTCTTCGGCGGCGCCTCGGCCTCGGCCGGCGGCGCCGGGATCTCGACGCTGACGAACGTGGCGGGCGCCTGCGGTTGCGGCGCGGCGGCGGCGGTCAGGGCGGCGAGTTCGTCGTCGCTCAGGATCGTGAAGGTCGGCGGCGCCTCCGCCGTCTCGGCCTGCAACGGCGGCGCGGTCTCGGCGGCGGCGGTAGGCTCGCTCGGCAGGACGTTGACAAACAGGAAGCCGGCGTCCGACTTCGTCGCCAGGCTCCCCTCGGCGGCCCGTGCCAGCACGTCCTCGACGCTCACCCCCCACAACTCGGCCGCAACGGCGGGGACGACCCAGCACGGCATAAGCACGTTCCTTTTCAAGCACGGACCCTACCCGCCTGATCGGCGGCGGGCGCGGGGCAACTTGAGGTCAAAACCGGCCCACCCGCGCCAAACGAACCTTCCGGACGCGCCCGGAAATGGGGAGGGCGACCACAGTTAACGCGACCCCCGCCCCTTTCGCCGCTTGCGTCTCCGCGATTCGGTCCCACCCGAACAGAAGATGTTCCGCTCGCGTCCGGCGCAACAAGAAGATCCTCAAAACTGCGCGTTCGAAAAAAACCACCGGTCACCGAAAATTGTTGAACTGGATTGGGATCTCCGGCGGGTTGGTCTTCAGGTGGGCGATCACGGCCTGCAACTCGTCCTTCTTCGCGCTCGTGACCCGCAGCGCGTCTCCTTGAATCGCGGCGTTCACCTTCAGCTTCAGCTCCTTGATCGACTTCTGGATCGCCTTGGACGTGTCCTTGTCGATGCCGCTCTTGAGCTTGAACTTCTGCCGCACCGTCTTGTGCGTGGCTTGTTCAACCTTCTGCCCGTCGAGGCACTTCGGGTCCACGCCGCGCTTGATCATCTTCTCGACCAGGACCTTGCGCACGGTCTCAAGCTGCGGCTCCCCGTCGGCCGTCAGCGTGATCTCCTTGTCCTTCTTGTTCAGCTCCGAGATCGACGCCGCCGTCCCCTTGAAGTCGTAGCGGGTGATGATCTCCTTCGTCGCCTGGTTCACGGCGTTGTCCATCTCCTGGAGGTTGACCTCGGAGACGATGTCGAACGAATGGTCGGCCATGCCGGCGGTTGTGCTGCGCGGGCGCTTTCTTGTCAAGCGGCGGGATGGTCGATGGCCGCCTCGAATTCAAATGCAACCGCAGAGACGCGGAGACGCTGAGGCCGGAGGAGGGACAGTCGAGCGAGGGCCGAGCGAACGCGAGGAAGTTGAACCACGGAGACACGGAGACACGGAGAGAAGACGGAGTAGAAAGTTCAAATACGTCGCAGAGCGGGAATCACATCCACCAACGCTGTGATCCTGCCATCCGCCACAGTTTCCATCATCTCCTCCGTCTTTCCTCCGTGTCTCCGTGTCTCCGT
The DNA here is from genome assembly GCA_030448225.1 of Phycisphaerae bacterium. The sequence goes on along the minus strand of JAUJNJ010000009.1, from coordinate 64,731 downwards.
GGTTCAACTCCTCTCCTCAGCGTCTCCGCGTCTCCGCCGTTGGCTTTCCCGGCCCGGCGTACACCTCTGGCCAAAGTTTCCGCGCCCCCCGTGCCGATGACGTTATCGGACCATGCGCGGATTCCCGATCGCCCTCATCCTCGTCCTCGCGTGCGGCCCGGCGGCCGTCGTGGCCGTGCCGGCGCCGCCGGACGTGACGCGGACGCTGCGGACGGTCGACTTCGACGAGCGGCGGTTCGGCAACGCCGAGGACCTCCCGTCGCACTGGGTGAAGGTGCGCGGCCCGAACCTCCCGCACTACGTGAACGGCCGGCTCGACGCCCGGCGGCGGCGGAGCGGGAAGTACGCGTTCCGCTTCGACCTCAACGGCGGCGGGCTCGTCTACCGCTACGACTACGGGCAGATCCCGGTCCGCGAGGGGGCGCACTACCGCGTCGAGACGTTCTGCCAGACCACGCCGCTCGCCCGGGCCCGCGCCCGGCTCACCGCCTACTTCACCGACGCCGACGGCCACCCGCTCGACGACACGATCCGCCACTCGGCGCCGCACGCCTCGCGCACGCCCGACGAGCCGTGGACGGCGCTGTCGGTCGAGCTGTCGGCCGGGGCGGCGGCGGCGTTCCTCGTCGTCGAGCTCGGGCTGCTCCAGCCGGAGCATTACGCCGCCAGCTCGCTCGGCGACCGCACGCTCCACACGCAGGAGATCCACGGCAGCGCGTGGTTCGACGACGTGTCGGTCTCGCAGGTGCCGCGCGTCACCCTCAGCACCGACCGCCCCGGCAACCTGTTCCGCCGGGGCGAGCCGCTGCGCCTCGACGTGCGGGTGAACGACCGGTTCACCGACGACCTCGCCGCGCAGCTCGTGATCCGCGACGCCGGCGGCAAGACCGTCTACCAGCGCAGCGGCGCCCTGGAGATCGCCGGCGCGCGAACGCTCGGCCCCGGGCAGAAGGCGATGACGCTCGACCTGCCCAGGCTGGACCCCGGCTGGTACGACGCGACGCTCGTGATGAGCAGCCGGGGGCAGTACGTCGGCGAGGAGTCGCTCCACCTCATCCACCTCGCCGACGCCGGCGCCTCGCCCGCGTCCGCGCCGGACGGCCGATTCGGCGTGATCGCCACCGACCTGCCGCCTGAAGGCTGGGGCCAGTTGCCCGACCTGCTGCCGATGCTCTCGGCGGGGCGGGTGAAGCTGGCCGTCTGGAGCGCGGCGGGCGACATCAGCGGCATGCCCGCCGGCGCGTTCGACGACCTGCTGGAGCGCCTCGGGTCGCGCGGCATCACGCCGACCGCCTGCCTGCTCGACGTGCCGCCGCGCATCGCGGACAAACTCGATCACGTGCGGACGAACGACGGCGTCGGCCAGTGGACGCGCCTCGCCCGCAGCGACCCTGCACTCTGGCAGCCGGAGCTGGCCTACCTTGTCGCCCGCCACGCCAACCACCTCGACCGCTGGCAGCTCGGCGGCGACGGCTCCGACGCGTTCGCGACGAAGCCGGCGATGCGGGACGTGTACGCGCGGATGCACGCGCAGTTCGCCGCGCTGGTCGACAAGCCCGACCTGGCGATGCCGTGGCCGGCGTGGTACGAGCTCGACGGGAAGCTGCCGGCGACGGTCGCGCTGTCGATCCCGCCGTCGGTGTTGCCGTCGCAACTGCCGCTCTACATCCGGGACGCGCGCGGCCGCGACGGGGGCCGGAACGTGTCGATCAGCCTCCAACTGCTCGACCGGCAGCGGTACGGCCGGGAGATGCAGATCCGCGACTTCGCGCAGCGCGTCGTCCACGCGCTGGCCGCCGGCGCGACGCGCATCGACATGCCGCTGCCGTTCTCGGTGCGGCGGCGGGGCGACGTGATCGTGCAGCAGCCCGACGAACTCCTGATGATCGTGCGCACGCTGACGACGACGCTCGGCGGCGCCGACTACATGGGGAAGGTGCCGATCGCCGACGGCGTCGAGGCGTTCCTGTTCGACCGCGACGGCAAGGGGATCCTGGCGATCTGGGACCGCAGCGCCGCGCGACGCGTCGTCCGGCCCGCCCGGCCTGCGCCAGCTCGCGATCCACCTCGGCGAGCGGCCGGCGAGCGTCGATTTGTGGGGCAACGTCACGCCGCTGCTCAACCCGGGCGGCGGGCGGGGGGACGGGCGGGTGAACGTGACGGTCGGCCCGACGCCGACGTTCCTCGTCGACATCGACGGCCCGATGGCGCGGCTGCGCGCCAGCGTCGCGCTCGACCGGCCGCTGCTGGAGTCGAGCTTCCGCGCCCACGCCGCCGCCTGCGGTTCACCAACCTGTACAAGGGGTCGATCGGCGGCACGGTGCGCTCAAGCGCGCCGCCCGGCTGGACGATCAACCCGCCGACGTTCGGCTTCACCCTCGACCCGGGCGAGACGTTCGACAAGGAACTGACGATCGAGTTCCCCTACAACAGCTTCGCCGGCCCCAAGACGATCAACGCCGACTTCGCGGCTCCAGACGGGCACGGCCGCCGCCGCCGCCGCGTTCACCGTGCCGGTCGGACTGAACCTCGGTCTAAGCGACGTCGGCATGCAGACGATCGCGCGCGCGACGGCGACGACGTGATCGTCCAGCAGATGATCACGAACTACGGCGACCGCCCGATCGACTACGACGCGTTCGCGATCTTCCCGGGCCAGGCGCGGCAAGTGCGGCTCGTCACGCGCCTGAACCCGGGGCGCACGGGCATGAAGACATACCGCTTCCCAAGCGTCCGCATGACGCCCGACGCCAAGGTGCGGGTGGGCGTGAAGGAGATGCAGGGCACGCGCATCCTCCACGAGGAAGTCGCGGTGCAGTGAGGGCGCGGGTGGGGTGTCGGCGGGAGCGGTTGCGCCCGTGCAGGCGGGGCCGTCCAGCCCGACGACTTGTCGCCGCTTGGAGGGCGGGCGGGCGCCTGCCTTGAGGTCTGCTGTCGAGAGATCAACGCGACTACTGCTGTGTGGCGGGCGGCGCAGTGCCGTCGGGCATGGGGACGGAGTCCTTCATCGTCAGGTCGCGGAAATAGGCGATGCGGTGGAAGGTCACGAAGTTGGCGTCGTGGTTGTTGCGCGCGCCGCCGAGGCCGTCGTCGTAGGCGGTGCGGCTGAGGGCGATGAGGTCGTCGCCGTCGAAGAGCCAATCGACGTACTGGAAGCCGTGTCGGGCGTGGTCCGGGTGGTAGAGGACCACGCAGCGCACGTCCCACGTCCGCAGGTCAGGCGAACTCACGAGCGCCACCGCGTTCCGCGTGCCGGCCGGGTTCCCCGACGCGTGGCGCGGCAGCACGAGGTTGCCGAGCGACCAGTAGCGCTTCGACTTCGCGTCGTGGCGGATCGCGAACTTCTTTGCGCCCCCGGGGAACGGGACGATGCCGGCGGCGGGGTCGAACGTCGCGGTGCGGCCGTCGTCGCTCACGTTGACGATGGCGGCCACCTCTGCCCCGGTTCCCACGTCGACGCGCAGCACGTTGACGATTCGCCCGTCCGGCGCGACGACCGCATTTCCCTCGAGCCACGCGTTGAACCGCCCGCGGTTCCACGAGCCGTCGCGCTCGAGCGCATTGCTGAACGTCCAACTCGCGGATTTCAGCAGGTTGGCGTCGACCGCGGCGGACATCATCATCGCGCGGTACCGCTCGCCCCACTTCTTGCCGCCGCCCGCGTCTTCCATGGCCCGCCAGAGTCGCCCGCGGTGGACGATCACCGGCATCGGCGCGCAGTGAAACTCGCCCGCGCGAAGGAGCCCGCTCTCGCCGTCGCGCGGCGTCGTCCACGACTTGCCGCCGTCGTCCGACCGGCGGATCACGGCGTGGCCGTGGTGCTTTGAGGTGCCGAGCAGGTAGACCTTGCCGCCGTGCGCGAACAACGACGACCAGAACGCGCCGCGGACGTCGGACACGTGCGACCATGACTTCCCGCGGTCGGCCGAGCAAAAGACCTTCGTGACCGGCGCCTCGAACTCATGCGATTTCGGACCGAACAGGTCGTGCGACGCGAGGTAATCGCCGCCCGGCAACACGGCCAAGCTCGGCGAGCCGACGTAGAGGCCGGACGAGGCCCGACTGTGGCTGACGACCACGCCCGGCACCCGCGAAACGTCGACCTTCGAAGGCGGTGTGTCGCCCCCCGCGGCGGCCGACGCCGTCACAAACACGCAGGCGGCCAGCGCGAGGAAGTGGAGCAGAGCGGCGCGGGCAGCGCTGGGGCGGGCCGGTGCTGCTGCGGCGGCGGGGTAGCTCATCGTTCCACGACTCTACAGGTTCCGTCCGCCACGTCACCCGGGAGAATCCACGACGAAGATTTGGTTGAACATGCCGGCGTCGGACGCCACGCGGCGGACGAAGGTGACCCGGCGGCCGTCGGGCGAGAAGACGCACGCCTCGGCGCGCGGGGCGGTCGCGTCGTTCGTGCGGGGCGTGAGGCGCGTGCCGCGCCCGGTGTCGACGTCGGTGACGAACACGCTGTTGTCCATGACGTGGGCGACGCGGCGGCCGTCGGGGCTCCACGTGAAGGCGGAGGCGATGCCGTTCGCGCCGCGGGTGACCTGCACGGGCGGCCCGCCGTTGGGCGAGACGGTCCAGAGTTGCACGACGCCGTCGTCGTCGCGCGCGAGGTACGCGATCCGCGAGCCGTCCGGCGAACTGCGGAGCCAGTGGCGCGGCCCGCCGATGCCCGGGTGCCGCCGGTCGGCGGTGTACGTGAGGCGCCGCTGCACGGTCCCCCGCGGCGGCGCGGGCCGGCGGGTGTCGGTGCCGGCGAGCGGCCCGTCGCCGGGGGCGGTGAGGTGGTCCGGCAGGTCGACGATGAAGACCTCGCTAATCGTCCGGCCGTCGCCGGTCACGACCTCGCCTTGAAATGCGATCGCCCGTTTCTGCCGCCCGCCGTCGGCGCGGAGGTAGCCGTTGGTGCCCACCCACGCGTCTTCGAACGCGCGGCTAATCTCGTCGGACCCCCGCACCGGCGAAGCCACGGTTCGCGTGACGAGCACGGAGAACGCCGAGCCGTCGTGGCTGCGGGGATGGTCTCGCCGCACGCGCACGGGCCGGCCGATCAAGCTGACGCCGACGTTGCGCTGGTCCACGTCGTGTCGGGGGCCGGGCGCGGCGAACTGTGCGAGCAGGTGGTCCTGGTAGGTGAACGCCACGAGTTGACCGTCGGGGCTGAAGACGTGAACGTGCGAGCCGCCGCGCAGCGCGCCGGGCGTGAAGGGGGGCGTGAGGTCGCGGGCGTCGAGGTTGGACGCGACGCCGGGGCGGGACGCGTCAACGATCACGCCTTGTCGGCGGGCGGCGGCGTAGCTGAAGTCCGGCGTCGGGTGCTCGGGGCCGAGGATGAAGACGACCTTGGGCTCGGCCGGGTGGTACGTCGCGACCCCGCAGTGCGCGCCGCTGGCCGACTGGTAAAGCACGCGGACGTCCCCGGTGTTTACGTCGACCGTCTCGATGCGATCGCCGTCGAACGTGGCGCCATCCGGGTCGGACCGAACGTCGTAGACGATTTGCCGGCTGTCGGGGGACCAGACGTTGACGTTCGTCAGGACGTGGCCGTGCGGCGCGGTCGTCACCTGCATTTCGTGGCCGGAAGTCTTGGCGGTTTCCGCCGCGCTGGCGCCGTTGGCGTCCGATCCGGGCGATGAGTGTGGGGCCGGGTGCATCCAGATTGTTTTGGAGAGGGAGCGGATCGGTTTAACGGACGGCGGTTGCGCAGCCGGAGCGCCTCGGCTGAGCGTGTAGCGTCTTCGCACGCAGGGGGGAGCGTGTTCCCGCCGTTCCCGCCGTTCCCGATCATTTCGCTCTCGGGTCGTACCCGCGTCTCGCCGGCCTGCTACGGGTCAGCCTCTCGAGCCTAACGCGCTGCCATGCGCGCGGCCGACGCCGGCAATTGCTCCGCCGTACGCTTCACGATTGGCCGCACCAGCCGGCTCCTGACCGACTCGTGCAGGGGGACGGTCGAATCTGATGAGGGCTGCGGTCGAAAGGGGGCGAGTAGGACTGCCGGGAACGCCTATGCGTGGTCGGAGCGGGTGAACCTCACTGCCGGTGCGACATGCCCTCTTCTCGGGACTTCCAGTAGACGGTGGAAATGGCCTGCGGCGTGGGGGGCGCGCGAAGTGCCCAATACTCATCATTGATCGCGTGGTACTTCGCGCCGATCTCGCCCGGCAGCATCTTGCGAGACGGGCGGTGGATCGTCTTCAAGACGCCCAACAGCTCGGCTTCCTCCCGTGCGGTATCCATGTCGGCGATGATAGCGGGCACGCCCGCCGCTGTCCGCTTTTCCCTGATTGCTAACGTGCGTCAATGAACCAGGAGCCGCGCGAACGATCTTCGCACCCCAGAACGTGGCGGTCTGGGCGCTTGAGGGGGTGCAGGGAGCACTTGGCCGGATGACGGCCTATGCGGCCCCGGCGTCAGACGGCCAGGAGGCCGTCGTATCGTTGGCCGAGGAGTTCCATCAGCCGGCGGAGGAGGTGAGACGCGTCGCGGAACGGCGTCTGGTCGACCGCCGGGTCGAACACGACGATCGGCAGGCCGCAGCGGCCGAGGTGGTAGTGCAGGATGAGGCGGGCGAGGATCCCGTTGAACGCGGGGACGAACGGGTCGGTCAGCAGGCGGTGGTGGAGTTGCGCGATGTCCTCGATCGCCGGGCGCAAGCGCATCTGCGGCGAGTTCACGTGCGTCACGACCTCGGCGAGGCGCTGGTGCGTCGGGTCGTCGAGGCGAGTGGTGGACAGGCCGCAGCTGATCGAGGTGTACCACCGGACGACGAGGTCCGGCTGCAACGGGCGCCCGCGCCGCAGGATCGTCTCGACGTGCCGCAGGACGGCCACGTGGTTCCGGATGCGCTGCGACGGCCTCGACCGGAACGCCTTGCCGGCCGTCCCCGGCGACAGGGCCTCGGCCAACTCGCGGTCGGTCGCGCCCAGGCCGTCGAGGCGGAAGCTGGCGGCGGTCGAGCGGGCGACGAAGTCGGCCGGCAGCGGCGGGTGCTGCCGCTCGCCGCCGCCGCCGCCCGCGCCGCGGGCGAGCAGTCGACGCTTGCGTTCGGTCGCGCGGACCCAGTCGTCCCAATCGATCCGGGCGGAGAGGGCCGGCCCCTTCGCCGGTGCTGGCGGGCGGGGGTACGGGCGGTCGCTCCATTGCGGAAGGCTCATCGGGCGAGGCTCGGCAAGGGCGGACCGAGGGGCCGCCGGTGGTGTTCCGTCGGGGCGCAGGATAACCCCGCGCCACGTCGGCGACGTGCGTGGCGTGTCCGTTCGGTGGCCCGCTCGCGCGCCGCGTGGCACTTCGGCGGCGGGACCACGACGACGGGGTCCTGCGGCACCGCGCCCGGCGGGCGTGACGGGCCTCTCGTGCGCCACGCCGCCCGCCGACTCCGATCAATTCGCCATCCTCGCGCCCGGTCGCGTGTGGATAAACGGTGCGGCTTCACCGAAGAACAGCGGACGCGGGAAGAAACACCGCATCACGCCTTCGATGCGCGTCCGCGGCGGCCCGCGATTCAGTCCTCTCACATCCGTACGGCAAACGTCAAAGTGCTGCGGCGTCGATCTCGCCGGTGCGGATCCGCACCGTCTTGGCGATCGGGTAGACGAAGATCTTGCCGTCGCCAACCTCGCCGGTCCGGGCGTTCTCCACGATACTCTGCACCGCGCTCGGCCTCCTCGGACTTCACGGCGATCTTCAGCAAGACCTTCGGCACGAAGCCGACGTCCATCTTCGCCGCGCGGTACCGCTCGGTGTGCCCCATCTGCCGGCCGAAGCCCTTGCACTCCACCGCGGTCACGCCCAGGATGCCCAGTTTGGCCAGCCCGCTCTTGACCGCGTCAAGCTTTTGCGGCTTGATCACGGCTTCAATCATCTGCATGTCGCGCTCCTCGGGGTTGGAATGGGTGACGACCGGCGCGAAGCTTGCCGAACACCCGGCCGACGACGCGGCTGCTCGTACCACGTCGGCCAGTCTACTACCGCTCGGGTCGCCGCGCGTAGAACAACGCGCGTGCCACGCACGCCGCGCATCACCGATCGTGTGTGAGCTGTGCCGGGGTAGGCGTAATTTCGGCCGAATTCGGCCGCGTGCGCGGCTGACATCGAGGCGTGAGGGGCGCGGACGGCAAATTGCGGGCGCAGCGACGGGACTGCCCGGCACGCGGGCGATCCGGCCGGGCGGGTCCGGGGTGCCTAGTTTCTAGTCAGACACTTGGGCCAGCACGTGCTCGGCGACGTAGATCGGAACCATCGACGCGACGCCCAGTGCAATGGCGTCGCTCGGGCGGCTATCGACCTTCACGACCTGGCCGTCCTGTCGGATGTGGATCTTGGCGTAGAACGTGTGGTCCTGCAGGTTGTTGATCTCGATGCGGTCGATCTGCCCGCCGAGTTGTTCGATCACGTTGGCGAGCAAATCGTGCGTGAGCGGGCGCGGGTGAAGCTGGCCTTTCAGGCGGCGGTCGATCGCCAGCGCCTCATTGCTGCCGATGACGATGGAGAACCGCCGCTCGCCGTCCACCTCTTTGAGGACGATGATCTGCTGGTCCTGCATCTCGCTGATGATGATCTTGTTCAACTCCATCTGAACGGACATGGGCAGCACTCCAGAGGCAGGGGACAACCAAACGTAGGTCGCGCCCCAATACCTGTCAAGGTAGAAGGTTCGGGCGGATCGGGCGGCCCCCGACAGGCGCGGCGACCCGCCGAAGCGGGCCGTTCTTGACGCCCTTCTGCCGCGCTACAACCGCCGCCGGCCTCCGACGGACCCGCGCGGGACCGGCCGCGCCGAGCACGTGTGGCCCCGGCCGCGCGCGAGCCGGCCGGGGCCGGAAGGTATGCCGCTGCCCATGTCCGCGTTCGCCGGAGCCGCCGACCCCACCCTCATCGAGCCGCTCTCCGTTCGGCGGCGCCCTCGGCCCCGCGGGACGCGTCGCGTTCCGGCGCGGCGGTCGTCGGGGCGGTATTCGTCCCCTCGGCGATGCTGGTGGCGATGCTCGGGATCTGGTGGGGGCAAGGTCTCGGCGCGCATCCAGAGCCGCTTCGGCCCCAACCGCGTCGGGCCGATCGGGCTGCTCCAGTCGCTCGCCGACGGGATCAAGCTCATCCTGAAGGAAGACCTCGTCCCCGCGACGCCGACCGCCTGCTCTTCCGCCTCGCCCTACCTCGCGTTCGCGCCGGCGTTCGCGGCGTTCGTCGCGCTGCCGTTCGGGCCGGAGCTGACGTTCGAGCCGCGGCTGAACGTCGGCGTCTTCTGGATCCTGGCGATGCTGAGCGTCGAGGTGATGGGCGTGATCCTCGCGGGGTGGTCGAGCAACAACAAGTGGGCCGTCTACGGCGCGATGCGCGAGGCGTGCCAGGTCGTCAGCTACGAGATCCCGCTCGGCCTGTCGATCCTCGTCGGCGTGATGACCGCCGGCACGCTCAATCTGGTCGACCTCGGGCACCTGCAGGGCGGCGGCGTCCACACGTGGCTGATCGTCCGCAACCCGTTCGTGCTCGCGGCGTTCTTCGTCTTCTTCATCGCCAGCCTCGCGTCGAACAAGCGCGCCGTTCGACCTGCCGGAATCGGAGTCGGAACTCGTGGCCGGCTACCACACCGAGTACAGCGGGCTGCGGTTCTCGTTCTTCTTCTTCGCCGAGTACGTCGCGATGTTCGTCATCGCCGGCATCCAGACCGCGGCTGTTCCTCGGCGGGTGGCACGACCCGTTCGGCCTCATCGGCTTCTACCATCACCGCTTCCTTGCCGAGGGCAACGACACCGGCCTGCTCGTGCTGAACGTGCTGGCGACCGGCGTGTTCGTGACGAAATGTGTCGGCATCGTGTACCTGCAGATGTGGATTCGCTGGACGCTCCCCCCGCGGATCGACCAGGTGCTCTACGCGTGCATCAAGGTGCTGCTGCCGCTCGCGTGCCTGCTGTTGCTCGGCGGTGCGATCTGGCAGTTGCTGATCCCCGAACGGCCCGGCGTGCCGTGGCGACTTCAACCCGTACCGGTGGGGCGACTACGCGGCGGGCGGCGCGCGCGCCTCGCTCGTGACGCAGGTGATCCTCTCGCTGCTCGGCTCGACGTTCATCGGCCTCGCGTCGCTCTGGATCGCGTACGCCCTGCGCTGACGCGGGCCGCATCAAGCAGCGCCTGACCGACCCCGCCGCCGCAGCGGCCGGGCGACGCGACACTGGCGACGCAGGGATGACGCACGCCGACCACGCTCATGCCCGACCCGGCCTATATCCTCGCAGACGTGAACACCACCGCGGTGCTGTTCTACCTGTTCGCGCTGATGACCGGCGCGTCGGCGCTGGGCGTCGTGATCTCGCGGAACATCGTGCGGACGGCCGCCTGCCTGCTGTTCACGCTGACCGGCGTGGCGGGGCTTTACTTCCTGCTCGGCGCGGGAGTTCCTGGCGGCAGTTCAGCTCGTGATCTACGTCGGCGGCACGCTGATCCTGATCATTTTCGGCGTGATGCTCACGAGCAAGTCGCCGTTCAGCCGCTTCGAGCCGAACCTCGCCGAGGGTGGTGGCGGCGACGATCGGCCTGGTGCTGTTCGTCTCGCTCGTGCTGGCGATCCTCAACCTGCCGCAGCCGGCCGCGACCCCGCTGGCCGCTTGCGCCTGAGCAGGTTACCCGCTGGCGCAACTCGGCCGGGCGCGCGAGGTGATTACCTGCTGCCGTTCGAGATCGTCAGCGTCCTGCTGCTGATCGTGATGATCGGCGCGCCTACCTCGCCAAGGCCCGGCGTGCGACGCAGGACCCGACCGCCGATGCGCCGGCCACACCGACGCGAGAACTCGGGGGACGACGCTTCGATGACGACGATCGGACTCCAACACTACCTCGTCCTGTCGGCCCTGGTGTTCGTGTGCGGGCTGCTGACGATCCTGTTGAAGCGCAACGCGATCGGCATCCTGATGGGCGTGGAGTTGGTGCTGAACGCGGCCAACATCAACCTGGTCGCGTTCAACCGCTACGCCCACGGCTCGGCCGGGGGCGGGCCGGCCCTGGGCGGGCAGGTGTTCGCCGTGTTCGTGATCGTCCTGGCCGCCGCCGAGGCGGCCGTGGCGCTGGCGATCTTCCTGAACTTCTACAACAACTTCTCGAGCATCGACGTCGAGCGCGCGAAGAACCTCGGAGGTTAGTTGCTAATTGTCAGTCGCTAGTTGCTAGTAAAGGCAGATCAGCTGTGGGGCTGCGACGTTGCGTCCTCGCCCCGTCCGCGGGCGAGAGGGCGGCGGGAGAGAGAATGTTGCCGCCGGCGCCCCTCCTGTGGCACCGGGGTCGCGAGATCCTCTAATCCGAACCCTCGCCGCTGGTACAGGGGAGAGGGGACAAGAAGACGTGCAGAGTTAACGCTCAATGAGATTCGACGAGCTAGCGACCTCAAAAATGACGCCTTACTAGCAACTGACAACTAGCAACCAGCAACTTCTTCTCTTCCCATGCCCCTCCCCGCACTGCTCCTCGTCATCGCCACGCTCCTGCCCCTCGTGGGGTTCGGCGTGCTGCTGTTCGTGGGGAAGCGGATGGGCAACCCGCTCGCGGGCTTCGTCGGCACGGCCCTCATCGGCGCGAGTTTCCTCTTCAGCGCGGCCGCAACGTACCGGTGGATCGACGCGCGGTACGACGACGCGGTCGAGTGGGGCGCGGGGAAGCGGCCGATCAGCCTGCTCGTGCCGTGGATCCCGACCGGCCCGGGCGTCAACCAGGGCACGCCCGGGTTCCTCGACCTCGGCGTCTACGTCGACAGCCTCACGCTCACGATGTTCGTGATGGTCACGCTCGTCGCGACGCTCGTGCACGTGTTCAGCATCGGCTACATGGCGGCCGATCGACGCTTCGACCGCTTCTTCACGTACCTCGGGCTGTTCTGCTTCTCGATGCTCGGCCTCGTGCTCGGCGGCACGACGTTGCAGATCTTCATCTTCTGGGAACTCGTCGGCCTCTGCTCCTACCTCCTGATCGGGTTCTGGTACGAGAAGCGGGCGGCGTCGAACGCGGCGTTCAAGGCGTTCCTCGTCAACCGCGTCGGCGACTTCGGGTTCCTGATCGGCTTCGGCATCCTCTTCTACCACCTCGGCAACGTGACGCTGATCGACATGTGGCAGGCGCTGGGGTCGGCCGGCGGCGGCGGGGCGATCACGCTGCCGGGCGGCGCCGTCTTCGGCGCGGGGCTGCTGACGATCGCGGGCATCGGCCTGTTCTTCGGGGCGATCGGCAAGAGCGCGCAGTTCCCGCTGCACGTCTGGCTCCCCGACGCGATGGAGGGCCCCACGCCCGTCAGCGCGCTGATCCACGCCGCCACGATGGTGGCGGCGGGCGTTTACCTCGTGGGGCGGATCTTCCCGATCCTCACGCCCGACGCGAAGCTCTTCATCGCCATCGTCGGCTGCGTCACGCTCACGATCGGTGCGCTCATCGCGTCGGCGCAGACCGACATCAAGCGCGTGCTGGCCTACTCGACGATCTCGCAGCTCGGCTACATGATCCTCGCGATGGGCGTGGGGAGCTGGATCGGCGGCTTGTTCCACCTCGTCACGCACGCGTTCTTCAAGGCGCTGCTGTTCCTCGGCGCCGGCAGCGTGATCCACGCCGCCGGCCACGAGCAGGAGATGGGGCGGTACGGAGGGCTCATCCGCAAGATTCCCGTGACCGGCTTCGCGTTCCTCGTGGCGGTGCTGGCGATCGCGGGCACGCCGCTGCTGAGCGGGTATCACAGCAAGGACACGATCCTCGCCGACGCCGGCGCCTTCGCGGCCCTGGCGACGGGCAACGGCGGGTCGCGGCTCTATTGGGCGCTGTGGCTGCTGCCGACGCTCGTCGCCTACCTGACGGCGTTCTACATGATGCGCTGCTTCACGCTCACGTTCCTCGGCAAGCCGCGGAACGTGTACCTCTACGCCCGCGCCCGCGAGCGTTGGGGCATGTGGCTGCCGCTCGTGGCGCTGGCGATCCCGAGCCTGCTCGGCGGCTACATCGGCGTGCAGACGATGCTGCGGAACACGCTCCGCGAGACGCAGGCCGTCGTCGGCCCGGCCTTCCGGACCGCGTGGCAGGGGAAGGCGAGCGGCGAGATGGGGTACGTTGCGCCGCCCGAGCAACGTTCCACCTCGCCCCGCCCCGATGGCATGCGCGCCGCGCCGGAGCAGGGCCACCGCCTCACCGCGCGATACGTCACCCCCGCCTTCGGCGTCGGCCTCGCGCTGGGCCTGATCCTCTACCTGCCCGGCTTCCGCCTCGCCCGCGGGGTCGCCGCGGTGCCGCCATTCGGGTGGCTCCGCGACTGGCTGTATCACCGGATGTACTTCGACGAGCTGTACCACAGCGTGTTCGTTGGCGTCACCGTCACCCTGTCGCGCCTCTGCGCGTGGTTCGACCGCGCGGTCGTCGACGGGCTCGTCAACCTCAGCGCCTGGGCCGTCCGCAAGTCCGCGACGGCCGTCGGCCTGCACGACCGGTACGTGGTCGACGGCGCGGTGAACGGAGTCGCCGAACTGGCGCAGAGCTTCGGGGCGGTCGTCCGCGCTCCGCAGTCGGGGCGCATCCGGCTCTACGTGATGGTGCTAATGGTGGTCGTCGCCCTCGGCTTGGCGGCGGCGATTTTGGCAGTGCTGTCGTGAAAGATTCGAAAACTTCGCGCTCGCTCTGCTCCCCTTTTAGCCGCAGGCCCGAAGGGCCCGCTGCATCGGGGAGGGCGGGGTGAGGCATCGCGAGGTCGATCCGGAAGAACATCGCACACTCAACATGAACATCCATCGTCGAAGTGGAAGCTATCGTTCAATGTTCGACGTTCGGTGTTGAGTGTCCAATGTTCTCCTGCCACGGGCCCCGCCAGAGGCCCGTCACCCTAACTCTCTCCCCTGAGTACAGGGGCGAGGGAACGAAGGCCGCGTCCGGGGCGAATCGGACAAAGGCTCGCAGTAACATGCACGAACGAGGCACGACGCGCCGCTCCCGGATCCAGCAGCCCTGACCATTCAATGCAATTTATCCGCGACAACATCCTGACCGTCCTGATCTTCCTCCCGACGATCGGTGCGGTCCTCACGCTCTTGGCGAAGAACCGCGAAGCCGTCCGCCGGACGGCGCTGGCGACGACGCTCGTCACGTTCGCGCTCTCGCTGGCGCTGTTCCTGCCCGGCATGTTCGACTGGCGGCAGGGGGGCGGCTACGGCTACCTCGATCGCGGCGGGGCGGGCGGCGGCGGGGTCGTGCAACTCGTGCGCGAACTCGACTGGATCCCCGCGTTCGACATCCACTACAAGGTCGGCGTCGACGGGCTGTCGTTCCCGCTCGTGGTCCTCTCCACGTTCATCCACGTGCTCGCCTGCGTCGCGTCGTGGAACGTCGCCAAGATGACCAAGGGGTACATGGCGCTGCTGCTGTTCCTCGAGACCGGCATCCTCGGCGTCTTCCT